>CAJWZU010000061.1 GCA_913050115.1 uncultured Cellvibrionales bacterium | reverse complement strand
GCATGCGAGGTCAAAGTAGCCCGCCTGGTTAGGATTAGGGTGGAAGTAGCCCGCCTGCACGTAACGCACTGCATGCGCACTGCATGCACTGCATGCACTCTGCACGCACTCTGCATGTGCTCTGCATGCGCATGGCGCCTGCACGTCGAGCCCTTGCTCTGCTGCCGCGTGCGTGGTGAGCTGCAGCGAGAGAGGCGAGATGTCGGTCGCGACAGAGGAGGCACCACGCGCCGCGGCGGCGAGCGAGCACAGGCCGGTGCCGCACCCGAGCTCGAGCGTCGTCAGGCCTTCCAGCGTTGGTCCCGAGGCCAGCAGCTGGGCGAGAAGCACCGCTCCCGGCCATAGGAGACCGCCGTGGTCGAAGCTAGGTTCAGAGTCACCGGTGGGCAGGCTCGTCGGTTGCAGGAGTTGCTCGATGCTGGACGCGGTGTAGGTGTCGATGACGTAATAGGCGAAGTCCTCTAAGGTTTTTAGAATCCTAGGATGAGCTCCATTGAAGATTCCCCCGCTAGAGATCTTCGAATGATCTTGAAGCAATTGGGCATATCTAATAATTTGAGCCGAACCTCTCTTGTGACTGGGGCGCACCATGTGCAGCTTGAATTTACCCGAAGAAAGCAGCTGTGGTGGCTGTAGCTCAGTTGGTAGAGCCCCGGATTGTGATTCCGGTGGTCGCGGGTTCGAGCCCCGTCAGCCACCCCATTTTCTCTTGTAAAACCCTCCTCTTATTCTTTATATCCCTGTAGAATGCGCAGCATTTTGATCGGCATTAGCCTTTGCCCGATTACTCGACATGGATAGATCACTATGATGATTCGTTTGTTTATTTTCAGCTTCTTGCTGCTTAGTCCTTTTGCTCACGCCATTAACGTCCTCTCAATTAATACCGAGCTAACACAGGGACAAAAAGCGGTTACCACTGCAGGATCCAAAGCTCTTGTTGAAAATAACAGTAATTCGGATGAAGTTGAATCCTACGTAACACTGATAAACAACAGCAAGGCAGATATTGTCGGCTTAACCGAATCTGCCGACAAGCGCTTGGCTGAAAATATGGTGCAAAGCCTAGGTGGAGAGTGGCAGCTTGTTGTGCGCGAAAACCGCAACTCCAGCACAGGTTTGCGCGTCAGCATACTAAGCCGCTTAGCAATAATAAAAGGCTCCATTACTAATCTTGCCGATCAGTATGGCTTCAGCCGACATGAGAAACATCGTGCCAAGCCCGACGCCATTATAGCCGCAGGGTTCGAGTTAGATGACAAACGCTATTTCACAGTAGTCAGTTACTTAACGGCCGGCAAAGGCGATTATGCCGAAGTGCGCTATGCCCAAGCTGACGCTGTGCGCAACGGACTTTTTACTCACTGCCGTGAAAAATATGACCACTGCATTCTAATGGGCAACATGAATGATGAGCCAGGGTCGCAGGCCGTTAAGCGAATACAGGGTGTGGATGGGATTTTTGGTGATAAAGTGGCCCTGCATCAGGCTAAATTAATGCAGGGCAGCGGCCCCATGAAAACTTATGGCGACGGCATTAGCGCCAGCCAAGGTGATCAGATTATGTCCACTTTACAGGGGACTGCCAGCCTGTATCCTTTGGACCCAAGCTTCAGCACACATCAGTCGCTCCTATTTATTAGTCGCGATCCGCTCGAGTCCGAAAAGCCCAGTAAAAAGATTAAACGCGACCGAAAGAAGATGGCCGCGTATTATAAAACGCAGCATCTGCAGCAAGTAGTTGAAAAGCAAAAGAGCTATATCGATACCCTAGAGATTGAGAAAGCCAATCTGCAGCAATTATTAAACACTAGCGGCCATTAGCGGCTGAATTTTAGGAAGCTCCCATGCACGAAATTGATTTAAGCCTCGCCATGAAAGACGGTATGCGCCGCTTGGCGTCCGGCGTCGCCGTACTGGCCTGTCGCTCTGCTGACGACGTGCGTCACGCCATGACAGTATCCTCTATAACGTCAGTATCTGATTCACCTGCCTCACTATTGGTTTGTGTACATGAGCAAACTGCCATGCACGCACTGCTTGAAAAACCTGGCGACGCCTTCGTGATTAACATTCTGGCAGCCAATCAGCAGGACGTGTCTAATTCGTGCGCCGGTCGCGATCAAGGCGAGAGCCGCTTTAACCTTGGTGACTGGCAAAAAGGTTTTGATGAGCAGCCTTACCTGGCTGATGCACAAGCAGTTTTCTTTTGTCGGCTAGACAAGATAACCAATTACGGAACACACAAGATTGTGATCGGTCAAATTGCACATGTCATGATAAGTGAATCTGCGATTGATCCACTTATCTATGTTGATGGCGGCTATGCTGGCTTTCACAAATTGAGTTAAATGAGCGCACACGCAAACTCAAAGACCTCTATTACGGTGGCTTTTGAGCTTGCGCGCTACACCACCATAGTGGCGCGCACCCAGTACTATGTCGCCCTGACGCTAAGCCGTTAATCCGTCATCCTGTAAGCGCTAACGCTGAACAGTTGCCAAGCCCACTAGAGCTTGTATCAATCAGTAGAATTCAGCCTAAGCCACGTCGAAAATCGTATCCACGCACAACAACAACTGACATCAACTGCAGTCGCGCGAGCAATCACCTCTGGCAAACAGGCGGCTTCTAGCCGGTTAATGCCCATCTATTCAACGCAATTTTCTTTATGTCGCGAGCTGCAGCAGCGAGTTCAATAATGGCAAAATTTCATATTGCGCAACCGAGCATACCGCGAAAACGACTAATATCGACAATCTGGTCACGCACAGCCTTGCCAATACTTTTATTCACTACATATTAGGGTAGTTGGGGCCACCACTACCCTCAGGGCAGGTCCAGATAATATTTTGCGCAGGATCCTTAATGTCGCAAGCCTTGCAGTGAATACAATTCTGAGCATTTATTTGCAATTTCGGCTGTTGATCACTGCTAATAATTTCATAAACCCCTGCCGGGCAATAGCGCTGCGCTGGCTCATCAAAATCGGCTAGGTTTTGGGCTAGCACGGCGCAGTCATCAATAAGCTTAAGATGACATGGCTGATCTTCTTGGTGATTAGTGTTGGATAAAAACACCGACGACAACTTGTCGAAACTCAACACCCCATCCGGCTTAGGGTAAGTGATTGGCGCACACTGATCCTGCAATTTGAGCACAGAGTGATCCGCGACAGTGTTGCGCAGAGTCCAGGGCAGGCGGCCTGAACAAATATTTAGGTCAAAAAACGCATAGGCACCCCCTAGCACTGTCCCCCATCGCTGCTGTGCAGGGCCAAAATTGCGCTGCTGCTTAAGTTCGTCGTAAGCCCAACAATTCACATATCTACGTTGATAATCTATCAAATCAGCCCGTAGCTGCTTATTCTCAATGGCACCAACGATAGCTTCCGCCGCCACCATGCCAGATTTCATGGCCGTGTGAGTGCCTTTTATTTTGGCAAAATTGAGGGTGCCTGCGTCATCACCAATCAGTAGTGCGCCCGGACAGTGAAGCTTCGGCTGCGACTGCAGGCCACCTTTACTTATAGCTCGCGCGCCATATGCAAGTCGTTCCCCCCCTTGGATATGCCGTGCTATGTCGGGGTGGTGCTTGTGCCGCTGAAATTCATCGAAAGGGCTTAAATGGCAATTCTTATAGGCTAGATCAACAACAAGCCCAACAGCTACCAGATTATCCTCAAAGTGGTAGAGAAAACTGCCGCCGTGACTGCCACTCTCAGAGAGCGGCCACCCGGCAGTATGTACAACAAGGCCGCACTGATGCTGAGAAGAAGGGACACGCCACAACTCTTTTATACCAAGAGAGTAATGTTGTGGGTCTTTACCATGATCCAGTGCAAACCTGTCAATGAGCTGTTTGCCTAAGTGGCCACGACAACCCTCAGCAAAGAGTGTGTAGCTAGCATGCAACTCCATTCCAGCCTGAAAGTTTGTTTTGTTTGCCCCGCTTTTGTCGACACCCATATCACCTGTAGCAACACCTTTAACAGCCCCGTTGTCGTCATAAAGTATCTCACTAGCGGCAAATCCTGGGAAAACATCAACGCCCAGTTGCTCAGCCTGGCCTGCCAACCAGCGACACAAGTTGCCGAGACTAATAATGTAATTACCATGATTAGCCATGGTTTTGGGTGCGAGTACCGCGGGAATCGTTCGACTGCTATACGCACTCGTTAGCAGTAATATTGAATCACTTTCAACGGGAGTGCTAATAGGCGCCCCCAGCTCATGCCAGTTGGGAAACAACTCATCCAGTGCTCGAGTCTCTAAAATGGCACCGGATAAAATATGCGCACCCACCTCCGATCCCTTTTCCAACACACAAACACTGATGTTAGGGTTCATCTGCTTGATACGGCAAGCACAAGCCAATCCAGCCGGACCTGCTCCCACTACAACAACATCGTAAGGCATTGTTTCTCGTTGAGTGCTGACCATACTCATCCCCTAGCTGTGACGCTCGAACAAAACATCAACCTGTAATATATAAAGTAGCGGAAATAACCATAAAGTCTAAACTGAGGATAAGGACTTTTTTAATTATTACCGAGCGAGCTAAAATTATGACGATAAAAGTTTTGGTCACGGTAAAGCGTACTATTGATTACAATTTCAAGGTTCGGCCGCTTGCCGACGGCAGCGGTGTTGATATTGGCAACGCCAAAATGTCGATGAACCCTTTTTGTGAGATTGCCGTCGAAGAAGCTGTCCGATTGAAAGAAAAGGGCGGGGTAGATGAAATTATCGTTGTTTCTGTGGGAGCTAAAGAGTCACAAGAGCAGATTCGCGCCGCACTAGCGCTGGGGGCTGATCGCGGCATATTAATTGAAACTGATACCCCGCTTGAGCCATTGGCATTGGCGAAGTGTTTAAAGGTAGTTGCAGAAAATGAGCAGCCACAGCTAATTATTAGCGGCAAGCAATCCATTGATGGCGACAACAATCAAACGGGCCAGATGCTGGCCGCACTACTGGGATGGCCACAGGGGACCTTTGCGTCTGAATTATTACTGCTGGATGATTGCATTGATGTAACCAGAGAGGTCGATAGCGGCCTGCAAACACTGCGATTAAAACTGCCTGCGCTAATCACAACAGACCTGCGCCTCAATGTACCGCGTTATGCCGCACTGCCAAACATAATGAAAGCCAAGAGAAAGCCGCTGCAAATAATACCCATTGTGGATATGGGCGTTGATGTTAGCCCTCGCACTCAATGCATAAAGGTAGAGCTGCCTAAGCAGCGTCAAAGTGGCGTCAAGGTGAGCAGCGTGCAAGAACTGGTTGAAAAACTCAAAGCCGAAGCCAAGGTGATCTTATGAAAGTATTGGTTATTGCAGAGCATGATAATACAACACTCAAAGAGGTTAGCTTAAGTGTTGTTACGGCTGCACATACTTTGGCCGCCGAGGTTGATATCTGGGTAGCAGGGACCGATTGTAGCGATGCTGCAATTGCAGCCGCTAAGGTATCCGGGGTCGCCCAAGTATTTTGTGCCGATAATCCAAGCCTTAAGCATCAGCTGGCCGAAGAGGTTGCGCCGCTGTTGGCAGCGATAGTGGCTCGGGAGGCTTACAGTCACGTGCTGTTTGCTTCGACCACCACGGGGAAAGATTTATTACCCAGATTAGCCGCCTTATTGGATGTACAACCAATATCCGATGTTATCGAGGTGTTGAGTGCTGATACATTCAAGCGACCTATTTACGCGGGTAACTCTATCGCAACAATTAAATCCGCGGACACTCTAGTTTGTCTAAGCGTCCGCGGCTCGTCCTTTGACATGACTACAACCGAGAACACATCGCCTGCATGCATTAGCTCGGTAGACGCTACAGCCACTTCAGAATATAAAGGCCTATCAGCATTTGTTAGCGAAGAACTGGCTGTTAGTGAGCGACCGGACCTCACGGCGGCAAAGGTTATTTTTTCAGGGGGGCGAGGTCTTGCCAGTAGTGAGAACTTTGACATACTTTATCGCCTTGCAGACCTTCTTGGTGGCACTGTGGGTGCTTCACGAGCTGCCGTAGATGCTGGTTTCGCCTCCAATGACATGCAGGTAGGTCAAACCGGTAAAATTGTTGCACCAGATTTGTATGTGGCTGTGGGCGTATCCGGTGCTATTCAGCACTTGGCGGGCATGAAAGAGTCTAAAGTTATTGTTGCCATTAACAAAGATGAAGACGCACCCATTTTTGAAGTGGCGGACTACGGGCTAGTTGCCGATTTGTTTGATGCGCTACCAGAGCTAGAGTCGCTATTAAAGTAAATTGAACGGTTGTTTTTCGTTGATGCCTTAGCCCTGATAAAGAATTGCAGTACAATGCAGGCTTAAAGCCGCCAATCACAGGTGGGCAGCTGCTGGAGTTTTTATGAGTATTGAGGCATTTGAAAGCATCTCCCTATATGTCGGTATTGGAGGCTTGGTTCTATTCATGGTTTTCATTATTTGGGATCTCGCCAAAAAATCCAACGCAGGTAAATTCGGTACCGCTATTCTCTTTGTCGTATTAGGCCTTTGCATGCTTGGCTTTGTTATCAAGACGGTACTTGTTCAAACACTCGATTAATCTCGGTTACCACTAAAAAAACGCCTTATGCTGCAATTTTTCACCCCCGTTCATAAAGTCCAAAAAGACCGTAAATTAATGCATGACACAGATTCGCGCATTGCGAAATACAGTCGTCGCGGCCTTATTCTTAATTTTTTAGTTTTTGCTCTGTGCCTCTATTATGGCAATTTTTTCCAGGCAGAACAGGGGCTAGCCATATTCTTGGTGACAGGCTTGCTCTTAGTCACCTTATTGCGCTGCTATTTTTTATTTCGCTTTGAGGCGCATTATGCACGAGCACCTGGGCGCTGGCGCAATCAGTACTTTCTGGTCTCCTTTTTGGGCGCGTTATGGTGGAGCTTAATTCTTGCCAGCTTAACGTGGGTCCTAGGTATGCGGGACGAAACGCTTATCATGTGGCTTTATTCCGTTGTTTTTTACTCAAGCGTAGCTAATGTTTTTGCCCCTTACCGCCGTTTTTTGAGTTACTACCTGTTTATCGGTCAGATACCTGCAGCCGCTACGGCAATTTTAGTCGGATTCCGCGAAGGCGCTGTTGATGGCTATCTCTACGGCACCATTATGCTGATGTTTTATTACATGCTTAATCATCAGGGGAAGATAACTGAAAAAGCCTATTGGCAAAGGCTCGAGGCTAACTATGCGTTGCGCGAACGCGCAAAAGGCCTAGAGGATGAGAGGCTCGACTCACAGGCCGCCATTAATGTAAAAAACGAGTTTTTAAGCAACCTTGGCCGTGAATTTCGAACATCGCTAAACGACATACTGGGCTCATTGTCTCTGATCGATAATGATAAGCTGTCGGAAGATCAGCGCGAACTTCTGCGTCTGGCCGTTAAAGCCGGCGAGCGCCAGCTTGACCTGGTGAATAATGTTGCCGACTACGCCAAAATCAGTGAGCATGAACTCCTACTAGATCAAGTGGTTTTTAACTTGCGCCGCAGCCTTGAAATTATGGTAGAAGACCTGGCCGTTGAAGCCGGTCAGCAAGGCGTTGAGGTGCACTATGTATTTGATCCGGACATGCCGGCTCGAGTGCGTGGTGATGCAACTCGAATGTCGCAAATCTTAGGCAACCTACTCGGCCATGTCATTCACTTTTCTGAAATGGGTCAAGTTGTGCTTGAGGCCAGTTATGTGCGCGACACTGAATCAGCAGGATTGCTGCAGGTCATTATTCGCGATGAAGGGCGCCGCTACAGCAGCCCAGAAGGGGATAAAGGTCTGGCCGCTGATAATGACCTCAACCTAGCTATCTGTAAGGCGTTGGCCGAATGTATGGGGGGCGGGGTGGCTGTAACTTCGGATTCAAGAGGACAAGAAATAGCCATTGAATTGCGACTGGAAGTGTCAGGCAAGCAAACCCAACAACTGATCAGCAACCCTAAGATGCTCGAAAAGCGCATTCTATTAGTGGATGAACCCAAGCAAACTATTACCCCAGTGCGTGCCGAACTTGAACGCTGGGGCATGAAGGTGGTGCTAGCAGAAGCTGCCACGGCAAAGCAGCTGTTACTCAGCCAGTCAGAGAGCGATGAAGCCTTCGATGTTGTGCTCCTTCATGGATCGTCTCGGCTAGCAGACACTTTCGGACTGTCCGCCGCGCTAGTGCAAGATCCAAAATTATCACAATTAAAACAGGTACTAGCACTCAACCCCAATCAAGATGATTTCGGTTTGCGCCAATCTCACCTTAACAGTTACCCCGATATCCATATAATTTCTCGGCCTGTTGCAAGGCAGGCGCTTTACGATAGCGTTAATGCCCTGCTGTTTGATATAGATATCCATAGCAGCAGTATCGCAAAAGCTGGAATGGAAGTTTTTGGCCGCGGTCAGCGGATTTTACTCGTTGATGACCACAGGGTAAATCAGATGGTTGCCGAGGGTATGCTTAAAAAGCTGGGTTACAGCGTTGTTCTTGCGAGTAACGGGCGCGAAGCGGCAGAACTTTGGCAGCAACAGTCATTTGCGTTAGTGCTTATGGACTGTCAAATGCCGGAGATGGACGGCTACCAAGCAACGCGTGAGATTCGCCGCCTCGAAAGTGAAGCATCGGACAATGAGCACATACCCATTGTCGCCATGACAGCTCATGCAGCCGAGGGTAATCAGGCCCGATGCTTGGGTGCTGGCATGGATGATTACCTAGTAAAACCCGTGCGCTTAGGCGAATTGCAGCTGCGGTTAAAGCGCTGGCTTGGCGTTAGCGAAAGCTAGGAGCACGAGCTTAGCTATTAAACTGACACCATATAGGGGCGTGATCGGAAGGCTTTTCCATGGCCCGAATGTCGTAACATATACCTGCACTAAAGCCATTCTTTAGCAGCGGCTCTGTTGCCAGCACCATATCAATCCTTAATCCACGTTTAGGTTCGCGATCAAAGCCCTTACTGCGATAGTCAAACCAGGTGTAGGCTTGCTCACTGCCACCTGGAAATGTTTCTCTGTAAGTATCTATCAAGCCCCAGTCCATAAGGCGATTCAACCATTCTCGTTCTTCAGGTAAGAAGCTGCACTTTTCTGTGCGCAACCAGCGCTTACGACTGTCCTCGCCGATACCTATATCAATTTCTCGATGGGAAATATTCATATCACCCATAACAATAAGTCTGTCACTGGGATCATAATGCGCTTCTAGCAGGGTTTGCAGGTCCTGATAAAATGCTTTTTTAGTTGGAAATTTAGTGGCGTGCTGGCGGTTCTCGCCCTGTGGGAAATAACCATTCATAACGGTAATGTCGCTACCGCAAGGCAATTCAAATGTTCCGGTAATAAATCGCTTTTGAGCATCTTCAGTATCGGTAGTAAAGCCTTTTTGCACAGATTTAAAAGGAATTTTGGACATTAAGGCAACGCCGTAGTGAGTTTTTTGACCACAGAATTCAACGTGATACCCGAGTGCTCGTATAGCCTCTATAGGGAAATCGGGGTCGCTAACTTTTGTCTCTTGTAAGCCGATAAAATCGGGCTGCTCGGCCTTGATCAGAGCTTCGAGCTGGTGCGGCCGCATACGGACACTGTTAACATTAAATGAGACGGCTTTCATGGGAATCCTTAAGACTTTGCAAAAAAATGGGGGGCCTAAGCCCCCCGTATAGATCATTACCTCAGCGGCTTAAAATTTAGCAACTTTGGGTGCTCGGTACTTTTTCAAGATATCAATAAAATCGACAAGAATATAACCGGCCTCAGTAAGCAAAGGATCTTTGTCTGGGTTGATTTTAGTGTCGTCGGCAAGTGATTTGGGTGTCTCGCCATCTTCGGTACCGTCGTCTATATCAGCAAAGGTCTTATAGACGCTAAGGCCTTTACTCTTACGACGTTTGTTTTCGATACTGAGTTGCTGCAATTCAATATCCTGCTGTTGTTCAAGGCGCACTTTCTCGTTCAGCGATATAGTTGTGCGCTTACGGGCCTGTTCAATTAAGGCCCACTGATCAATAAGAAAAGTATAGTCGGGGTCTTGCGGGGCTCGAAGATTGTGTTGCTTCTGCAGTGCCGGTACCCACTGGCCAATATCAAAATACTGCGAATGCGGCACAGCGTGAATCTGATCCCAGGGCAGGGCGGTATCATAGCTGCTCTCACCGACATCATCTTTGTCAACCATCGTTGGAAAAACCACATCAGGGATAACACCTCTATGTTGGGTACTGTCGCCCGAGATGCGATAAAATTTACTTTCCGTTATTTTTAGCCGGCCTTCCTTTAAGGGTGCTAGTGACTGCACTGTGCCTTTTCCGAAAGACTGATCACCGATAATAATACCGCGACCATAGTCTTGAATAGCACCGG
Organism: uncultured Cellvibrionales bacterium; assembly: GCA_913050115.1. GTDB lineage: Bacteria > Pseudomonadota > Gammaproteobacteria > Pseudomonadales > Cellvibrionaceae > UBA1124. Next base: position 3,740 of record CAJWZU010000061.1, on the reverse strand, counting down.
CAAAAATCTCAGAAGCCGAGGCGCTGAATCGATTAATCAGCACTACTAATGGACCTCGATATTGTGCCCGCGCCTTGGAGATATGGTGACGAGAAATAGTTTGGGTGGTTTGTCTTATTTGTACAACAGGGCCAGGATCAACAAACAGGTCAGTTAATGTGGTGGCTTCATGTAACGAGCCGCCGCCGTTATTGCGTAGATCAAGCACTATACCGTCAACTTTTTCTTGCTTGAGCTCAGCCAATAACTTCAATACATCACGAGTTGTGCTTTTAAAGTTGGGATCGCGACGCTGAAAGGCATCAAAATCCATATAAAAAGCTGGGATATCAATCACCCCAAGTCGATAAACCTCTTTGCCATTGGTAAGTTCGAACACCGCTTTTTGTGCGGCCTGATCCTCAAGCTTCACCTTGCCTCGGTTTATTTTGATCACTTCGGTGGTTGTACTGGTAGCCGCTTTTGCCGGTATAACCTCAAGCCTAACAACAGTTTCTTTTGGTCCCCGAATAAGCTTAACAACCTCATCGAGGCGCCAGCCCACCACATCGACCAACTCGCCGTCTACACCTTGTCCGACCGATACAATTTTGTCGCTAACTTTTAACTCGCCCTGCTTGTCAGCGGGGCCTTTGGCAACCAGTTTAACAACCTTAGTAAAATCGTCCTCAGACTGAAGAACAGCACCGATACCCTCAAGTGATAACGACATATTGATATTAAAGTTTTCAAGTGTGCGAGGTGACAAATAGCTGGTGTGGGGGTCGTACAGCATTGTCAGAGCGTTGATCATAACTTCAAAGACATCAGCGCTGTCCTGTTGCTTTAGACGCTTGAGTTGTTGTTTGTAGCGACGTAAAAGTGTGTCTTTGGCTTCTGCAATAGTTTTGTCTGCAAGCTTAAGGCTGAGCAGGCTAGAAGTTAATCGATTGCGCCATAGCTCATCGGCTTGCGCTTTATCTTTTGGTGCATCAGCGTCGCTGCGATCAATGTAGATGACGCCATCCCCATCAAAAACAAATTCAGCGTCTTCGCTAAGTAGCTCATCAATTAGCCACTCTAACCGAGAATTCATGTGCTGACGAAAGCGATCAAATATAGCAAAACTGGCACTGAGTTTGCCGTTGCGAAGATCGTCATCAAAGTTAAAGCGCTGCTTATTGAATTCTTCTATGTCAGCGGCGAAGAAATACGCCTTAGCGGGATCAAGAGTGTCTATGTATTGATCTAGGTAGCGGCCAGACAATTTATCATTAAGGGGTTGGTTACGATAATGACGCTCGGCCAAAGTTTTAACGATTTCAATAGTGGTAGTCGATTGATTTTTTGTGGCTGTTAATGGCTCAACGGGTAACGCCAAGGTGCCGCTACACAAGAACGCGAAAAGAATAGGGCCGAGCGTACAAAACCGATAGTTTAATAACCGCATAAACAGAGTCCGTATAATTGCTACTGCAACAAAAGGTAAGCTAACCCAGCAATCTCTGCAGATTAGCTAGTGTTAGAACTATAACACAGGGTTTTCAATGCAAAGGCATGATTTCCAACAGCTATTTAACATAATATACATTATGCGAAACACTGGGGTTGCAGTAGGTTATGCCCGAGTAACTTGACGCCAAGGCAAGGCCGTCAGTATTGTAGCAAAACCAACAGCCTGCCCGTAAAGCCTTAAACCAGATAACCACAGCCGTCTAACGTAAGTGCTGCCTATGCATATTGCCTGCTCGCGGCCCCAAAACTAGACCCTGCTTAATCTCTAGCCCTGTAAAAAAATTCTCAACCATTACACTACTCAGGTTTCACATACTGCTGCAAAATGATCGGAAAGCTGGGTGGTAAGTTAAGTTACAAATTCGTGAACCGCTCTAGCGCTTGTGATGGGAGGCCTGCCTAGATTTACCGCAAGCCCCTGGGTCGTTCAGTGACATCAGCGCCTCTGTATCAGTTAGGCACATCTCGACACGGTAGCGCTAAAGGTGCAAATGCATGAGCCGCCTACATCGTGCGGTTACGTTCGCGGCAGCAAGCTTGCGCTTATATGGCGCTGACTAAAACCACCCGCCTGGCACCCACCCTTAACTTCCAGTAGTAGGCACTACTGGAAGTTAAGGGGCGGAAAGGGTATTCTTTTGACCACAACCCAATAACCAAGGCTAAAATCGTGGCAAGCAATCTTTTCCCGGGGCTACCTCTGTTTGATTCCGCTAAGTATTTTAATCTTACTCCCAGAAATACTGTATTTCCGGTGGATACTCCCGCTATCGAGTTATTTGTTTGCAGTGTTGGCGTTGAGGGTGCGTTGAGTGATTTTCGTCATACCAAAGAATTTTTAACCAGTTACAGCAAAAAAAGCCAGGACACTTACGACAAGTTTCGCGGTGATGCAGAGCGCCTACTGCTGTGGTCTTGGCTGGTTAAAAAAAAGTCAGTTGTTGCGCTGCGGCGGCGAGACCTTGAAGAATATACAGACTTTGTGGCCAAACCCGACATCCGCTGGCAAGCCGAGACCACCACAAAACGTTTTCTAACAGTGGCCGGGTTTCGCGAACCCAATAAACACTGGCGGCCGTTCCGACTTGCCGGCACTGGTAAAGGGCGGTTAAGTACTAAGTCTTGGCAGGGACTCTTTTCTAATTTGAGTGTTTATTTCAACTACCTAATGGCTGAAGATTACGCCCTTGGCAACCAGATACCTATCGTCAAAAAGAATTGCCCTTACTTACGACAAGAAACTGGTATTAATACAGCAAAGCGACTGTCAAACCTGCAGTGGGAGTACCTACTAAGCTCAGCCACCACACTGGCGGACTCGGATCCTTCACACGAAAGGACTTTGTTTGTTATCGCCTCGTTAAAATCCCTTAAACTACGTATATCAGAGCTGTCAGAGCGACCCAGTTGGTCGCCTGTAATGTCACATTTTCATCGTGATCATGAGGGCAACTGGTGGTTTCGCGCTTTCGGCAAGGGTTCCAAGGAACGTGACGTTTCTCTCTCCAATGAATTCTTAGAATGCCTAAGGCGCTATCGCACTCACCGAGGATTAACCCCCCTCCCCACTAGCGACTCGGCCGAGCCACTTATTGAATCTCGCGTAAAAAACCGAGGCATAGGCAGTCGGCAGTTACGCAATATTGTGGAAATAGCTTTCAATGAGGGTTGTGACACTTTATTAGGGGATGGTTTTGAAGTTGAGGCTTCCGAGCTACGCGCGGCAACCACCCATTGGTTGCGGCATACCGGGGCCTCAATGGAGGTTGCCGCTGGCCGAGATTTATCTCATGTTCAGGCCGATCTTGGCCATGGCAGCATCAGAACAACCGATGAGTTGTATGTTGATTCGGACAATATGGAAAGAGCGTCAAGCGCCAAGACACAAGAAGTGTAGGCGCGCATTGGTCAGGCGATTTTCCAATAATCGGAGCCACCGAGTGACACCTAACAAGCCCTTCCTTACAGTGGTATGGCAACACTTTCTGGTAGCGCTCGCAGCAACTTGTCTCGGTTAGCTTGCAAGCTTTTATCTGACACGCTCTTCCTGATGGGCACCTTTAGAATCCTTAGTCTCAGCTGTTTGTCGGTATTGGTCATACCGCTTCCAGCCGCACTAAACTTCTACCGCTGGACGCAGGCCTTATTTTCAATTCACCACTACAGCCAGCCTGGGTCTGCTCGTGGGCATCTCTACTTCCTATTTTACCGAGTTAACCGAAACGGGCTCCGGTACAATAATACGT
>CAJWZU010000060.1 GCA_913050115.1 uncultured Cellvibrionales bacterium | reverse complement strand
AGGGAAGTTCTCACAAGCTTCTTCCATGACCAGCTCAACAAAGGCATCACGGGTGCCGGAGGTTGGTGGTGGACCGAGAACCTCGATTTCCTTGTTCGACAGGGATTTGTCGATGTCCGACCAGTGTTTGTATGGGTTAGGGACCAGCTTGCCGTTTTGTGGCACTTCTTTCGCCAGCGCGAGGAAGATCTGCTCACGGGTCAGTTCTGAGCGTGGCGCTTCGTTGGAATTGGCGAGAACGATACCGTCATAACCGATCTTGATCTCGGTGATTTTCTCGACACCATTGCTGGCGCAACGCTCGATCTCCGAGCTCTTGATCGCGCGGGAAGCGTTAGTGATATCGGGGTGCTGGGTGCCGACACCGGCACAGAACAGCTTCAGACCACCACCGGAACCGGTCGATTCTACCTTGGGGGTCTTGTAGGCCGAGCTCTTGCCGAAACGCTCGGCTACCACGGTGGCAAACGGGTACACAGTAGAAGAGCCAACGATACTGATGTAGTCACGGGCGGCACTGGCGAATTGCGCCGTTACCACAGTGGTGGCGAGCGTAGCTATAATAAGAATCTTTTTCACGATCATCTCCGATCAGAATGTAAGTAGGTATCAATTAACCGATATGGATACTAGATTCCACTGATGACAATCTTATGACCGGAGTGTGACAACTGTGTGACAGCGCTTAGGCAGGTATAATGCCAAGCGAATAAAATTCATAAATAATAACAATCGATAACATACCCATGATTTTTTCTATTCAAAGACTGGTCGAGCTTATCGATCTATTTACCTGCAAGCTTGGTCGCCTTATCTCTTGGCTGGTATTGGCCATGATGCTGGCCACTTTTATCACGGTACTGTTGCGCTACGGCTTTGGTATCGGCTCGATTGCCCTGCAAGAAAGCGTGACTTATATGCACGCGGCGGTATTTTTGCTCTGTGCCGGTTTCACCCTGCAGCACAACGGGCAGGTGCGGGTAGATATCTTTTACTCGCGCTTTAGTTGTCATAGGCGTGCCTGGGTCGATGCGCTGGGCAGCGCGGTACTGCTAATCCCTTTTTGTATATTCTTGATTTTCATTAGCTGGCATTTTGTTTCAAGCTCGTGGCGTATTCTTGAAATCAGCTCCGAACCCGGCGGCATTGCGGGGGTATTTTTACTAAAAAGCCTGATTCCATTGGGCGCCTTTACCTTGGCCCTGCAGGGCTTGGCCGAAGCGCTACGTAACTTGCTGGTATTAATGTTACCGGCCAATACTCAGGAGCCTAAATTGTGATCGAGTTTATTCCATTATTCATGTTTCTCGCCGTCTGCCTTCTTTTAATGCTGGGCTATCCAGTAGCGATCACTCTCGCTGGCACCGCGCTAATCTTCGCCAGTGGCGGCATACTCAGTGGCGACTTCAACGCCCTTGAGTTAATGGCCTTTAGCGAGCGCCTGTACGGTATTATGACCAACAGCACTCTAGTGGCGGTGCCGCTGTTTGTGTTGATGGGTGTAATGCTGCAGAAGTCGAAAATTGCCGAGGAACTGCTCGAAAGCATGGCTGCTCTCTGCGGTCGCCTACCCGGCGGTTTGGGCATTTCAGTAGTTTTAGTGGGTATGCTACTAGCCGCCAGCACCGGCATAGTTGGCGCCACGGTAGTCACCATGGGCTTAATGTCACTGCCTACCATGCTCAAGCGCGGTTACTCGCCACAACTGGCAGCCGGCACTATCTGCGCCACCGGTACTTTGGGGCAGATAATTCCGCCCTCGATCGCTCTGGTATTACTCGGTGACACACTCTCTAATGCCTACCAACAAGCGCAGCTAAGCTTAGGGATATTCAATCCCAAGCCCGTCTCCGTCGGCGATCTGTTTGTTGGTGCTGTTATTCCCGGACTGCTGTTGGTGTTAATGTACCTCAGCTACCTATTAATTAAGGCATGGCGCAATCCAACCCTCATCGCACACACGCTAAACCCAGCGCCCATTAACGCTCGCCAATTACTCTTGTCACTACTGCCGCCGATCGTACTCATTATCTTAGTGCTGGGTTCTATTATTTCTGGTGCTGCGTCCCCCACTGAAGCCGCCGGAGTCGGCGCATTAGGCGCGACACTGTTAGCGCTCGCTAAGCGCCAATTAAACCGTAAGCGACTGGCGGAAATCAGCCAATCCACTGCCCAAGTCACCTCCATGGTGTTCACTATATTAATTGGTGCCTCGTTATTTTCACTGGTTTTTATCGGCTATGGAGGCGACCAGTTGGTAGAACGGCTGTTTGAACATGTCCCCGGCGGTGTGTTCGGTGCCACACTCATGGTAATGCTGGTAATATTTTTACTTGGCTTTATTCTCGATTTTATCGAGATCACCTTTGTGGTGGTTCCCATAGTTGGTCCTATACTGTTAACTATGGGGCTAGACCCGGTATGGCTTGGCATTATGATTGCTATTAATCTACAAACCTCATTTTTAACACCACCGTTTGGCTTTGCCCTGTTTTACTTCCGTGGAGTGGCTCCCGACAGCGTTAAAACCTTCGATATCTACCGCGGTGTCGCGCCCTTTATCGCCATGCAGTTAACACTATTAATTGCTTTAGCAATTTGGCCGGAACTGGTAACTTGGTTGCCAAGTATTCTCTAATAAACCATTGCGATATACCGAACAATGATAGAATTAAGCGTTATTACGGATATACCGCATTCTGAGGATTTTAAATGGAAGACTTAGGTATAGATGAAGATCCGACTCCAATTGGCAATCTAGCCCTACAAACATTGGCTATGCCCGCCGATACCAACCCTAATGGCGATGTTTTTGGTGGTTGGCTAATGTCGCAGATGGATTTAGCAGGCTCTATCCTAGCTCAAGATCTTGCCCATGGACGCATAACCACCGTTGCCGTTGGCAATATGCATTTTCTTAGGCCCGTTCCGATTGGCGCCACTGTCAGCTGCTATACCGACGCTATTGATATTGGCCGCGCCTCTATCACTGTACGGGTTTGCGTATGGATGAAGCCGCCATGCAAACCCGATCGTGTCAAGGTCACCGAAGGTGAGTTTGTGTTTGTCGCTATTGACGACAATGGCCGCACACGGGCTATACCCAAAGTAATAGAGTAAGAACTCGCACCAATAAGAAAGGCCGTGGATTTAATATCTACGGCCTTTTTTTTGCAATTTATTAACCTTCTAGTCGAATCAGAGATCTACTGTCAATGGTCTGGCCGCTAATTTTGCACGCCGCCCCGAGTTAATTTTTCGGGATCAAGCAGCCGCAGTAATTCATCTCTATCGATATCAGTATGCTCGGCAGCCACATCAACAATGGGACGCTGATCCCGATATGCCAACTTGGCAATCTCAGCGGCTTTTGCATAACCAATTATGGGATTTAATGCAGTTACCAAAATTGGATTTTTAGACAATACTTCTTTGAGTTTGTGTTCTTTTACGATAAAACTAGCGATGGCTTTTTCAGCCAGTAAGCCACTAATATTGGTTAATAGCTGGATACTCTCTAGCAAATTTTTAGCGATTAATGGCAACATTACATTCAATTCAAAGTTGCCGGATTGCCCCGCCACGGTAATAGTGGCATCGTTACCAATAACCTGTGCAGCGACCATAGCTGCTGCCTCAGGAATAACCGGATTGACTTTACCCGGCATAATGGAAGAGCCCGGCTGTAGTGTTTCCAATTCAATCTCACCCAGACCTGCCAATGGCCCAGAATTCATCCAGCGCAGGTCGTTCGCAATTTTCATCATCGAAACAGCGGTAGTTTTTAATTGTCCCGACAAGGCAACGGCAATATCCTGCGAACCCATATGGGTAAAAAAGTTTTTCGCCGAAGTAAACTCTATGCCGGTCTTTTTTCTCAGCGCAACATTAAATTTTTCGGCAAACTTTGCATCGGCATTAATACCGGTACCCACTGCAGTACCCCCTTGGGCCAAGCTTTGGATACTAGGCTGCAGTTGCTGCAAATGTGTAATATTTTGCTCTATTTGATCAGCCCAAGCCAATAAACTCTGACTCATCCTCACCGGCATAGCATCCATTAAATGCGTTCGACCGGTCTTCACATAATGGTCTACACTATCCGCCTTAGTACGAATCACAGACATTAAATTAGCTAATGCAGGCAGGAGTTTTTTCTTTAGTTCAATAGCAGCACTAATATGAATGGCAGAAGGAATAATATCGTTACTACTTTGGCCATAATTAATATGGTCATTGGCACCAACTGGCTCGCCATAAATATCACTAGCCAATGTCGCTAATACCTCGTTGGCGTTCATATTAGAGCTAGTGCCCGAACCGGTTTGATAAACATCAACCGGAAAGTGTTGCATAAAGTCTTGCTCAAGCAAGCTATCGACCGACTGACAAATGGCCGCTGTCATTTTCTCGGGGATAAGCCCCAACTGTCCATTGGCTTCGGCCGCCGCTGCTTTTGCAAGTAACAAAGCATGAATAAAGGGCGCCGGCATGGCCTGGCCACTAACAGGAAAATTATTTACTGCGCGCTGGGTTTGTGCTGAATATAGGGCGTCAATGGGTACTTGTAGTTCACCCATACTGTCTTTTTCAATACGTGTCTGATTCATAGTTTTATCCTTGGTAATAATTGCATAGTTACAGAGTAGCTGCGACATAACGGCAAGAAATAGATAGTTCACTCAAAAGTTGTCGCAATCTTTTTTCTGATTGCTCGCCCGAGGATATTTTTCTGAGGGATGCTAAAGGCTGATGAATATTATTTAGGCAATGGTGGCGCCAATGCTTAGGTAGCATCTCGTCAACGACCGCATCCAGCAATAAACGAAACTGATCTTCGCAATGCTGCCGCCGCAGAGTTAAACAACCAACAGATTCTTGAATAATATTTTCCTGAATTAACCATAGAGAAATTAATTCTGGATTGTTGGGATTTTCACCAGATCGAATTTTAGCCCTTATCAGTAAGACACTAGGATCAAGTAATTGAGTATTACGCGAATTTGAATCAAGCATAAATCAATTTCCGGAAAAGTCGCTAACAGGGCATAGCTAGGTGAAAAATAACCTTGCCCAGAACTTGCTCGCTATTAACGACACCCAAAGTTTCACTATCGGTAGAGCAGGCCCAGTTGTCGCCAACCAATGTTAAAACTGCGGATGCATCGATTTGCATAATTCGTTTAATAATGATGCCGAAATAATTATGGTCAATCACTACAACATCACCACAATTTAATTTTTCTGGCGGCAATCGATAAGTTAAAACAAAATCATCAGACTTGTAGCAGGGCAGCATGCTATCTCCGCTGATTTTGTAAAATCCCAGACCAATCACTGCAACTTTGGATAAACGACTATTTCTTCAGGAAGGTATGGGCATACGGTAGAAAAAGTTGCTATACCTTTAGTTGCCCAAAAAGCTTCGGCAAATTCATTTACCAAGGATAACAACTTTTCACCTTTTTCACGTTCCAGACCCTGCTTACAAGCAGAACCCGCCAACATAATGCTATGCACCAGATTATTGATATCGGGGTATTGATCAAATTGAGGTTGTTTTATGTAATCACCCCAAATAACCCTTATTTCGTGTTTTACTTTTTCCGCATGAGTTTCTTTTTCGGCCAATAAACGGCTTAATTGTGCATGATCAGCCAGAGCTAACGAATCTTTTTTTGCCAGCTCAGCAATAAGATCCATAAACCGGATTACACTTAGTGCAGCAATTTGTGCAACACATGGGTCATATATTTTGCATGGAATATCACAATGAGCAGAAGCTTTTTTAACGCCTATTGTCTTATCATAAAAACCAATTAATCGATGCAACATAATTACTTCCTCTCCTGTATAACAGCTTTTTTCATTGTTTTTTGACTCGGACGAAGCATCCACATACCCAATGAAATTGCAGCAAGAAGAGACAGAAATATGCCGCCATGAATAACTGAACTCATCAAAAGATTATGATCGTGTCCTGGGTGAGAAAATGCGTTAGCAGAAAGGCTCATTGATGCGAGCATGAGCATATTTTTTATCATCATGATTAATTGTGATCCTTGATCAAATGGTTAGTTGGGTTAAAATATTTATCCAATATTTCGTTAAAAAGTTTTACCGTTTCAATTGATTTATAATTAACGTCTTTAAACTTTGCAATAAGTTCAGTGCCGATACGCTGGCAAGTGCTGTCGGTATTAAATCGGTGGTTATGGTCAAAATTATGTAGCATGTTAAGTAAATCTCTATAAACCATTAACATACCATTATGGTTTGATTGCCTTAAATACAAATCACCAAGATTTTGGTAACTAATCACTAAGACCGCTGTAGCAGAATCGCCATCCAACCAGTGTGGGTACAATTTTACCGCACGATGACAAGCAACTAAATACAACTGTTTAGCTGTATTATCTCGTCCTTCTTCAAAAGCTTTATTACCAGCCTTGGTGATCTCTTTCCATTTGTTGATAACAATCATCCAACCACAACCTGACACACACCCATAAAAAAACGCTACTAATTACATAAGCTTCGTAAATATTTTATTTAATATAAATTAGTGCATAAAGCTGGTTTGAATATCATGTGTATCATCCTGCTGCAGCAATGATGAACATTCACTCTTTAGTCGTTCCAACCATTCAACTACTTGCTGTTGAGAACAAATCAAAGCTTGTATTAAAGCCTCTAACAAAACGTCTGTTGATTTCGTATGCGACTGTTTGGCAAATTGACCCTGCGCTAATTCCAGCAGTGCTTCGGCATCAAAGGGTTGCTCAGATGCACGTAAAATATACGCAAATTCTGTCAGTGTTCTCGAGTAACGCACCTGCGCACGACCGGTATCTGAATCATTAACCAGTAAAATACTGGCAATCTCAAGAGCATTACCATAGCTGCGAACACTGTCTTTGTAACGACCACCACATACTTGACCGCGACCACTCAACAAAGACTTGGCCCAAAGTAATTGCGCCTTTTTAGGCTTATCAATACAAAATTGCCGATGTTTACAGCACATGAAATTCAAACCAGGTTGCATTTAATTGCCCTCATTTAAGCAGCTGCAGCCGCATTAATTTCAGTGGCGACCTGATCGACCCACAAAGAAATACGCTGATCAGTCAATTCAAATTGCTGATCCTCATCGATGGCCAAACCACAAAACTTACTGCGATCTTCGTTAAGCGCCAGCGACTCTTCAAAGTCATACCCATCAGTTGACCAAGCCCCCACAATATTGGCCCCAGTTGCCTGCAACTTATCTTTCAGCCAACCCATAGCATCGACAAAGTAGTCACCGTAGCCCAACTGATCTCCAAGCCCATAAAGCGCAACAGTTTTACCCGCCAACTGGGTAGCAATGATCTCCTCTTCGAAATCCTCCCAGTCTTCTTGAATACCACCGAAATCCCAGGTTGGGATTCCCATAATCAAAAAGTCAAAGGACTCAATAGCCTGTGAAGTGGCTTCTGTGACATTAACCATTTCAACAGAACAGCCATATGTTGCCAAAGCAGCGGCAATCTTGCCGCCAATCTCTTCTGTGTTACCGGTATCTGTACCAAAAATAAGTCCTATATTTGCCTGCGCCAATACAGTCATTAGTCACCCCGTTAAGCTATTCCGCACTATATATACTAATAATAATGCGAATCATTATCACTATCAAATATTAATTGTTTTATTTTCGTCTCAATCAGTATTTTTTATCAAGATTGTCGACCCCAGCAGGGGTGATTTTTGTCGGTTTAAAAAAATACCTTTACATGATAATAATAATCATTATTATTTAGATATACAGTTATTAGGGTACAACAGTGAAATACATCGAGGAAACCCAGGCTGCTAATCGGGCAGAGATACGCGCTAAAAAAATCTTACGCAATGATGAGTATCAGCGAAAATTAGATCAGGCCAGCACTGGTCTGGCTCTAGCAGGGATGCCGCTAGCCAATGGAGCTATCAACGTGTCGACCCTACAGGTATTCAACTCTAGAGCTTTAAAGCTCGCCCAACTGTGCGATCAATACTCCGATCGCTCACGTCAAATAAGCGTACTTTTATGGCTGGGTCATCGCATGTGTCAACTAAGCCAACGGCTTGAAGATGAGCTATGTATTAAACTGTGCAAACTCACTGTCACTAACGTAGAGAAAGAAGCGGCGAACCTATGTAATAGCCTCGGCAACGTAGTAGCTCTGCCAATAATTGGCAACCAACCACTGCGGGCCGCTCTTTAACAACAATTGTTAATACAGAGCCTCACTCAAAACCAAGGCCATTTGCCTTAGGCTTTAGTGACCCAGCATTACTGATTCACTTTCCCCCGCAAAACATGCTGCGCGCAGCACACAACTGCGCCCTGACGATCATTAGTAAACATCGCGTACATACCGCTTAGTCTTCTTCAAGTCGTTTACATAAGCCTCGGCCGCTGCGGTATCCATAGACCCATGCTCGGCGACAATCGTGCGCAGGGCCTTGTCGACATCTTTAGCCATACGGTAAGCATCACCACAGATATAAAAGTATGCACCGCGCTCAAGCCAAGCAAAAAACTCCGCGCCTTGCTCTAACATTCTGTCCTGCACATAGATCTTTTCTGGCTGATCGCGTGAGAACGCTAAATCTAACCGAGTCAGCAACCCTGAAGCCTGCATAACTTCCAGTTCATCACGGTAAATAAAATCGTCTTTAGAGTTACGATCGCCAAAAAATAGCCAATTTGAACCTGTAGCAGCGCGGACCTCACGCTCCTCGAGAAAAGCTCGAAAGGGTGCGATGCCAGTACCCGGCCCCACCATAATAATCGGCAGCTCATCATTTTCAGGCACTGCAAAACTTTTGTTGGGCACGAAATAACACTTAACTTTATCGCCTGCTTCGACAAGATCAGCCAGATAAGTAGAGCAAACACCCATATGTTCACGACCCTCCTGCTCATAACGTATACTGCTGACCGTTAAGTGCACCTCCTTATCATGTTTTTTGATACTCGACGAAATTGAGTAGGCACGAGCAGCTATGGGCTTCAACAGTGCCAGCAACTCGGCGGCCGAAAATTCCGCCAACGGGCTAGCCTTGAGCAAGTCAACAATGTCCTTGCCGTAAAGAAAGTCGTTGAGTGGCGCATGATCTTCATCGGCCAGCAACTGCGCTAACTCAGCATTGCCAGCGCGCAACGACAGCTCAGCTAAAAACTCTTTCGACGGGGTGCGAATTTCCAGCTCTTCAGTTAATAACTGCTTTAGAGTAACGGACTCGCCATCGCGCGGCTCCAACTCTTCACCAGTGCAACCCATTAGCTGTAATAGCTCAGCGGCATAAGCGGGCTGGTTGGCAGGTATAATATTCAGTGCATCGCCAGCCTTATAGGTCTCACCTGAGCCCCCCAGTGAAAGCTCGAAATGACAGATTTCTTTACTAGAATCAGGGCTCGACAGCACGCGCTTATCGATCAATTCGACCTGTAGTGGGTTTTTGCGGTTGTACTGAGATTTCACTTTCTTTTGACTCGTGGCAGCACTGCTAACCCCACCATCAGAACCCTTTTGGGATATGGTGGATACGGCTTCAGCCATCCAGGACTCAGCGGCGGCTTCAAAATCGCCATCGCAGTCAACGCGCTCGGCAATACGTTTACCGCCTAGGGCTTCTAAACGCTTATCCCACAATATTCCAGCCAGACAGAATTCATCGTAGCTAGTATCGCCAAGAGCCAGTACTGAGTAATAAGTATTGGCAAAACTGGGCGCCTGGTCAGATTCAATAGCATCCCATAATAGCTGGGCATTATCTGGCATTTCACCCTCACCATAGGTGCTGGTGATCAACAATAGTCGCTCACTGGCCGCCAAGGTGGGTAATTCGACGTCGTCCATGTCCAACACTTGAGGCGCCAAGCCGTGACCCTTGGCCAATTCTGCGCAATCATAAGCTACCCCCTCAGCATTGCCGGTCTGAGAGCCATAAATAATAGTCAGTGGGCGCACAGCCTTTGGTGCAGCTACCTGAGCCGAACTCTCTTCTTTTAACAGCAGGCGCGAATGTAAGCCCGCCAAGAAGCCTCCCAACCACTGCTGTTGGTTTTCATCGAATGGCATATTCGACGGGACAAACGGGACTTTATAATCTTTATTGAAGTCAGTCATTTTCCCACCTTATCTGTGTAAATTTTAATTCAATTAAAAATGGTATGGCGTCGTTAATTTACACGTCACCACACTCTGAATACGTTACAAGTTACCGGTTAAGCGACCTGAACGCGTATGAAGTCTGCCAACACATGGCTATAGTGCTCAGCCAGCTTCTTCTCCACCGATTCAAAATCAGCAAGTTCAGCAGCGTTGGCACGGTCGCGCGCAAGAATCCAAACACTGGTACCGAACAGTAAACTATCAGCCACCTCGCGTTGACTCAAAGCCGCTTTGTAATCGTTGACGCGCTTTTCGGCCAGCAGTGCCGCCAGAGCCGCATCACTGAAATTAGCCAGAGCTTCGCGCGCATCCTTAGCCAAAGTTTCTAACAATTTTCGATCGCGGTTTAATACCAACTGGCGACAAGCAACATCTAGCGCTTGCTGACCCGCAATACCCAACTTTTGCGCCAGCTCTAACGCTCGGCGCATAACGCCGGTGACATTGACGTAAGCGCAAATCAAATCGGTGTCACGCTCGCCATAAACAGGTACCTTATGATTAAACAGCGGCAACTCAGTTTGATAAGAGCTCGCCAGTCGAGTCAGTTGAAATTCGGCGCTGGCCGTGGCCATCTCATCAAGCATGGCCTTACGACTCATCGCCTCTAAGATTTGATCGCTGCAGTGGTAACTAAACAGCGCACGCGGAATGACAAAATAAAAATGTTTGCGCGACTCGCCCCAATTAGCCATCAACTCACTAGCACGCGTGGAGCCGGTTTGATTTATGTGCTCCTGCAAATGTAATAACAGTGCCTGCTCTTGGCCTCGCGCCAAATCTGTGTCGTCAGACAAGCTAAGAGCGACCACGGAGTCGCGCGAGCAGCTGTTAAGCAACTGGTGCTTTGGATCGTACTGATAGGCGCTGCCGCCACTCATGCCGTTACCAAAACCCTTGCCGTAATCACCAAGGTTAACAATGCTGCCATTGGTCATATATTCACAGCAGAAATCACCAACACCCTCCACCACAGCCACGGCACCGGAGTTGCGCACACCAAAGCGATCACCGGCCTGACCCACCACATAGAGTTGGCCACCCGTAGCGCCAAATAGGGCAAAGTTACCCACCAGCACATTCTCGCTAAAAGCAACATTGCCGCCAGGGTTGGTAATCGCAATACGACCACCACTCATGCCCTTACCGACGCCATCATTACAGGTGCCTGAGTGGACTAAATTGATACCGGTATTGTTAAAGGCACCGAAGCTCTGTCCAGCGGAATTGCTGCTAGCGACAACTACCATGTCGTCACCCAGTACCCGCCGGCCATTGCTCAGTACCCGCACAGCCGGATGCATCTGCACTTCTGCAGCGCTCATTGAATAGTTGAGGTGACGCTCAACATCGATGGCAAACTGGCCACCGGTAGTCTTGTTGCAGTTGTTTAATACCGGACCTTTGATTGTCAGTGGCTCGGCAATATTGGCCGTTTGAGTGTTTTTCAGCCACTCATGAAATTCAATTAAGTAGCGATTATCCGCACTAAAATCGGCCTCCAGATAGATGGGGTTAGCAATTTTCACCTCATCGACGGTTCTGAGCATGGCGCTCATGTCTAAACGACCGACAATACGCTTGTGCTCTATTAAGTGCAGAAGATTAGTGCGGCCACGAATTTCACGCAGAGAGCTGTAACCAAGATCGGCTAGTATCTCACGCACTTCGTGCGCTAAATTCAAAAAGTATTGAGCCAGCGCCCGCGGATCGCCCTGATATAACTCCGCGTTAGTGGTGAGGCCGGCGGGGCACTTAATATTACAGTTTTTGGCCATTACGCATTTGAGCATCATTAACGCAGTGGTACCAAATTCGAAAGAGTCACCCCCCATCAACGCCGACTTAACCACATCAAGGCCGGTCTGATGAGCGTTAGAACAGCGCAATGTCACCTTATCACGCAGCCCATTCTCAGCCAGTGCCTGGTGCACTTCAGCAATACCCAGCTCGGCCACACGGCCGGTGTTCTTCAAACTGGTGACCTGAGCGGCACCTGTGCCACCGGTATTACCGGCGATATTAATAAGATCAGCACCCGCTTTTGCCACACCCACAGCGATAGTACCAACGCCCTCTGAAGACACCAGCTTTACCACAACACGCACTCGCGCTGCCTTGGCGTCGTGAATTAACTGGCCCAGATCTTCAATAGAATAGGTGTCATGGTGGGGCGGAGGCGACACTAACTCGATACCGGGCGTGCAACCCCGAGCCGAGGCTATTTCGACATTAACTTTGGCCGCAGGCAGCTGTCCACCTTCACCTGGTTTGGCACCCTGGGCGATTTTAATTTCAATTTCTTGCAGGCAAGGATCGGCCAGATAGCCAGTCCACACGCCAAAGCGTCCGGAAGCAAACTGCTTGATCTTGCTGGCCCGAACAGAGTTATAGCGTCCAGAGCTCTCACCACCCTCACCGGAGTTACTCATAGCACCAGCGATATTGGTCCCCATGGCTACGGCTTCGTGAGCCTTAGCCACCAGCGCACCGTGGCTCATAGCACCAGAAGCTAGAGTCCGGGTAATTTCATGGGCCGGTTGCACAGCTTGCAAGTCAATCGCGTCTGGCGCTTCTAGCAGGCGAGTTAGCCACTGAGCAGAGCTGTCTACTGAAATCAAACAACTCAGCTTACTTTGCGCCACCTGCAAATCTTGCACAACCCCACCAAACTGCTGTGCAAGCGCATCGCCCAGAGCACGATGACGATCGAGACCAGCGTTCAATAGATACAACTCAAGCTTTCCAGCCGCAAACTCTGCCCGCAAACCGCGCGCAGCAATGGCAATATTACCGTTACTATTAACACTTTTTAAAATTAGGGCAAAATCGCCGCTGCTCTGTGCCGAAGAAAAATCCAAGGGCAAGGCTAAAACATCACGCAGAGTCGCTGGACGATCCGCTCGCTCTTTATACAAGTTGCGGCTGAAACTTCTATAAGCTGAGGTTATACCGTGGCCATCTATCTCCTCCGGGGTGCGCACCTGAAAACTCTGATCGCGATAACTATCATCCTGCGGCACCACTATTGGCGGCTCATCCATTAACTCGGCATCCGAGTCGGCGCCATTACTGGGTGAGAACACAATCTCCTCTTCGGTCATACTGATGTACTCGCGCACCGCCGTATTACCAAAGCTGTGACCGGCACCCTCAGAGCGCTCTTTAAATAACCCCAGCAGCGGTATCTGCTTTTCATCGCTGACATCAAACAACTTTAAATGCCAATCGAAACTGCTATTGGCAATATCAACAAACCGAGCGCCGCCCACTGGAGAGTGTATATTGGGGAAAATACTTCTCAGCCGAGCATCGTTAGTATCGATAAAATTAGCTTCGAAAAACTCGCCGCCAATGTAGCTCTCGGCTGTACACAGGCCAAACTTGCCCATGGTCTTCATCAGCGACTTTTCCACAGCTTTTTGAAATTTGTTCAGCCCAACCTGTACTTCGGCATCAGAACTAAACAATTCCAGCGCCCGATGATAAACCGTAAGCGGAATGATGGCCGATGCACCAAAACCCAGCAGGACAGCAATATCGTGAGTACTAGCAGCCTGACCGGTGGCAAAAATCACACTGGAGTTAAAACGCAATCCCTGGTTAATTAAACGCTGATTGACCGCGGCTATCGCCAACACAGCGGGTATGGCCGCCATATCGCGGGCTAAACTTTGGTCGCTTAATGCAATCACATCGCAGCGCGAGCGAGCCAAAGCCTCAACGTGGCTGCAGACACGCTCCAGTGCCTTCTCTAAATTAGCCTGACTCTGCTCACGATCCTGAGGATCTATGACATACAGAGTGTCAACTAACTCAACTCGCAGTTGGTCACCAGCACAAAGCATCTGCTGTAACTGTTGCGGCTGTAAAATAGGCGAATCTAATACTAATTGACGACCTTTAGCGCAATCGTCGGGACGAAAGTTGGGCTTACCACCTAGCGCCACGCGCAACGTCATACCGTCCGCCTCGCGAATCGAATCCAGCGGCGGGTTAGTTACCTGAGCAAAACGCTGACTAAAATAGCGTGACATACCGCCTTCTTCGCCAGCCAGAGCATTGGGCGCCAGACCATAGCCCATAGCGGAAATCTTCTCGCCACCAGACTGCAACATTGGATCGAGCAAAAATTTAAAGCTTTCCTGATTCATGCCGTAGCCAACATGGCGAGCGGATATACCCAGTTCAGAAGGATCAGAGGCGCAGTATTTACTGTAGTCACCAAGGTTTTTTTGCGGCAACTGTCCCAGCCGCAACTTAGCCTGCGCCAGCATTAATGGGTAATCTCTCTTACCGGCCAGGCGCTGCATCACCTCGGTCATGCGCTT
>CAJWZU010000059.1 GCA_913050115.1 uncultured Cellvibrionales bacterium | reverse complement strand
ATGAATAGTGAAGCGTTGCTCAAGCTGCTTGATACTCAGCTGCGGCCAAGCGATAGAGTGATTATTTTTCGGGGCTGTGGTGGTCGGCCATTTTTGGGCGATGAACTGGAATCACGCGGTTGTAAAGTCAGTTACGCCGAACTCTATCATCGCCTGCTGCCAGAGCAGTCAACGGCTGAGTTAGCCGCGTTAAAGCTCGGTGATGGCGATATTCTCAGTGTTCACAGTGGCGAGAGCCTACAGAATTTACTCGAGCTGTTAGCGCGCGCTCAGGTTAGTTGCTGGGCGCAACTGCCGCTGTTGGTCCCGGGTGAGCGCGTTGCCGCCTTGGCCGTTCAGTGCGGTTTTGAAACGGTTATTCAGGCTGAAAATGCCAGTGATAAGAGTATGTATTTAGCGTTAAAGCGCTGGTGTACTTCTCGAACGATTCATTCAGCCGATACAGCTATAAACTAGACTATGCCAAACAACACTAATAGGTTGGACTAAAACGTGACCGATATTGTGCAAAACAAACAGACTAAAGACAAACTGATTGATGCCCCCTCAGTTGATGCCGAAGCGCTATCTATGGATAAGCCCAAGGCAAAAAAATCGGCGAGTAACAACGCTAAGAAAGCCTCGAATGGGGGGCTAATCATATTGTTGTTGGCGTCTATTATTGCCGGTATGGCAGCGTCCTATTGGGGCTGGCAGCAACTGCAGTCACAGCGCGCCCAGTTAGGGAGTCAAGCGCAACAATTACAGCGACAACAGCAGACCGTGACGGTTTTATCGCAAGGCGTGAAGCAACTGCAAGCAGACAAGCAATCCGCAGTAACGGCAGTGCTGGAACAGCTTAAGTCGGTTCAGCAGCGCCTAGACAGCCAAAATAAACGCCTGCTGTCGATATCCACTACCAGTCAAGAAGACTGGAAACTGTTAGAAGCGCGTTATTTACTGCGCCTTGCTAATCAGCGTTTAATGACCGAACGCGACAGTGTTGGCTCGATTGCGCAACTGCAGGCCGCCGATAATATTTTGCGCGATCTTGACGATGTAGCGCTTTTTTCTATACGTAAGGCCATTGCTGGTGATATTGCCGCGCTCAAGCTGGCGCCGAATGTTGACCGAGACGGAGTCTATCTGCGCCTTATTAGTTTAGCCGACAACCTCAAACAGTTGCCGGCCATTAAGCCTCTGCCTAAATCATTATTAAACTCACAGCTGCGAGCACCCGCTAAGGCCGAGGCTGATATTGTCACTATCGAGCGCACTAGCAACGGCGCCGAGACCAGTTATTGGATGCATTTTAAGGGCTGGTTGTCTGGCTTACTCTCGTCGGCTTCGGAGCATGTGCGCATTCGTCATTTTGATACCGAATTAAAAGTATTGCCGCCCTCGTCTCAGCTTTACGTTAATCAAAGCGTGCGTTTGAATTTGGAACAGGCGCAGTTAGCGCTGCTGGGTGAAAAACAAGCGATATACGCCCGCAGCCTGCTAGAAGCTCAGCAAATGTTGCAAAATTACTATCAGCTCAACGATCAAATTGGGGGCTTTATTGGTGAAATTAAGTCGCTTCGGCAGTTGCAAATTCGTCGCAGTTTACCCGATATTTCCGACTCAGTGGCACAGCTAGATGCCTATATCGAACGCCTGCACAAGCTGCAGCCGACAACGGTAGTCAGTCGCAAAGTGCCGGGGGCGTAAATGAAACGCTTACTGATTCGCTGGACGTTTTACCTGACGCTATTGGCGGCACTATTATTTGGTTTTTCTTGGCTTAACCAACACCAACCCGGTTATCTGCTAATAAGTTATGCCAATACCAGTATCGAGACTACGGTATGGGTGGCTTTATTATTAGGACTAACGGCGTTGTTGGCGCTGATTATTGGCTGGAGGCTGCTGGGGGGCACCTGGCGTGTTGGTCGTGCAGCCCTTAGCCATCTCTCCCACGGTGGCGAGCGCAAGGCTCAGGTTCGTACCCATCGCGGTCTTATTGCCTTTATGGAAGGCAACTGGAAGCAGGCGCTGCGCAATTTAACCAAGTCGGCGGCGCGCTCGCCGCTACCGCTCATCAACTACTTGGCAGCGGCTCGCAGCGCTTATGAGCTCGGTGATCGAGGCCAAGCGCTGGAGTTATTGCACAAAGCTGAAGAGGGCGCGCCAGAGCATAAGTTAGCCATTACCCTGACTCAGGCGCGCATGCAGTTGCTGGGCAAGCAAAATGAATCCTGTATCGCCTCGTTACAGCGCGCCAAGCTGATCGCTCCCAACCATCCGGTGGTGCTGGACTTACTCTATCAAGTCTACTTGGCGGTTAATGACTGGGCCGCTATTGGCGACTTACTGCCAGCGCTGCGCAAACAGAAAGTCCACTCGCCCGAGCAGTTGCAGATTATTGAACGCGACGTGCATCGCTCACTGCTTTCTTTTGCCGGCGATAAAGCCAAACGGAGTATCGAGTTGCCGCTGACAGTGTTGCATGCACAGTGGCAGCAGGTGCCTGCAAAGTTGCAAAAAGATGCTCAACTGGTGTACGACTACTGTCAGCAATTGCGGCTCAATCACTGCGATAGCGAGGCTGAAGAATTGCTTCAGAAGACGCTAAAGCGTCATTGGCATGACGATTTGATTTTGCTCTATGGTCAAGTGAAAGGCGCCGATATCGCACGCCAACTGCTATTGGCTGAAGGCTGGTTAAAGTCGCGCACCAATAGCCATTTACTCACGTTGACTTTGGGCCGCTTGAGTTTGCGCAATGAGCTGTGGGGCAAAGCGCGCGAATACTTCGAGCAGAGCCTGCAGCTGCAGGCCAGTCCCGAAGCTTATGCTGAATTGGCGCGTTTGTTGGCGCACTTAGGCGACCATAAAAAATCTACCGAATACTATCAGCAGGGGCTGTTATTGAGCGCCCAGGAATTACCCGACCTGCCAATGCCCTAAGGGGTAAACAGGGCGGTATCGCGATCGCGTAACGCCCTGTTTACCCTCGGTGCAATACTCATTAGCTATTGCACCCTGCTCGCTCTGGCGTATTCTGTGCATCATCACTGTGCAGAATAAGCTATACCTTTATTATGAAATTCCCTTCTTACATTACCACCGCCGTGCGCGATCGCTTGATTGCCCGCGTTAACCGCTTGCATCTAAAGCTGCGGCTGGACATTGAGGCGGAAGGCGAACAGCCGGTCTTTGGTCATGGCCGTAATTTATTTCATATCGAGAATTGGCTGTCGCTGCACAGTATTATTAAAGTCGTGTTGCGCTTAACGCAGCTGCATAAACGCGGTCAAAATAACTGTCACAACCTTCGCGTGACCCATAACGAGGTGCGCTCTGAGCACTTACCGGCCGCCTTCGATGGTTATCGGGTACTGCATTTAAGCGATCTGCACATCGATCTTGACAGCAACTTTGGCGAGACCCTAAGTCAAACCGTGAGCGAGCTAGACTACGATGTGTGTGTGCTCACCGGCGACTACCGCTTCTTAACCTCCGGTTCAACGGATGCATCAATGGCGGGCATGAAACAATTGCGACAGTCCCTGCGCGGTGATGTCTACGCTATATTGGGCAATCACGACAGTATTTGCACGGTGCCGCTACTAGAAGACATGAATTATCAGCTGCTGCTAAACGAGTCTGTCCAACTGCGGCGCGGTAGTGACACTATTGCTTTAATCGGTGTCGACGACCCCCACTTTTTTCGCTGCGACAATCTTGAGAAAGCCTGTGATGATGTTGCTATTGATGCTTACTCTATTCTTTTGGTGCATTCGCCCGAGCTTTACAAACAGGCCGCCTCCGCCGATTTAGACCTATTGTTGTGCGGTCACACTCACGGCGGTCAGTTTTGTCTGCCCGGTGGTGTACCAATGATGGTGAATGCTGAATGCCCGCGGGCGCTTTGTCGCGGCAGTTGGCAGTACGATAAGTTACAAGGCTATACCTCAGTGGGCTGCGGTGCCTCGATAGTGCCGGCCAGATTTAATTGCGCCCCCGAGGTGACAATACATACGTTGCATAAGTTATGAGACGGCCATAAGCCAGTCATGAAAATTGCCAGGCTGCTCTCGCGTGCAGTGGGCTGCGGTGCCTCGATAGTGCCGGCCAGATTTAATTGCGCCTTAGAGGCGACAATACATACGTTGCATAAGTTATGAGACGGCCATAAGCAAGTCATGAAAATTGCCAGGCTGCTCTCGCGTGCAGTCGGCTGCGGTGCCTCGATAGTGCCGGTATGGTTTCATTGTCAGCTGCAAGTGACAATACATAGGTTAAAAGTCGGCAAGGGATAAACGCGGATAAGTACATGACTGACTGCGCACTGAGCTGAGACCTCTGTGCCGTTAAAAACGCATTGTTAACGGCAGTGCTTCGGATGAAAGCGAAGTGCCGACAAGAGCTCGGTCAACACAATATGAATCAAAATAAATAACAGTACCGGAAATAAAATTTGTAGGCCGCTTAGCGGCAGCACTAGAGAAACCCCCAACATCGGTAGCAGTGATTCTGGCAGTTGGTCCAGCCCCGGCATATTGAGCCCTCTGCGGCAGTGTAGGCGGCGCTTGATAAAGCTGGAAATTAGGTCGCCTATCATGGCTAGCAGCGCCAGCAGCATTGCCGCCCACAGAGGAAATTGCAACAGTGCCGCAGCGGCAGTAGTAATGAACAGGGCTGCTAACAACCCCTGCCAAGTTTTCGACTCACCCAATAAGCGCTGACCATCGCGGCAACAGTAACCCGCATCAATAGGTCGCTGAATTGCATAGAGACATCGCGAATGCAGCCAATGCCCTGCAAGTAGCGGCGCGCCATTGGCCATTAAAAGCAGTAGAACCAACGTTATAATCAGCAAAAGCAATCCTCAACCCAAAATCTTGTGTAAGGAATAAAACTTAGACTTAACTATAGAACCAATAAAGACTCTTAGTCACACAAGTTTTTAGACTAAAAGCCTTTAAAAAAATCGTTTAATATTGCTAATCTAAAGTTGGTTCGCAGCCCCCAAAACACTCACTATAAAACGCCTAATAACGGCCGCTTATCTATAATTCTGTCCACGCCCCAGGTGCGACGAGTTTATAGCGGCCACTTGTTGTGCAATGCTATGCCCATTGTCTGAACCTAAAATCCACGGTGTATGAACACATAAGTGCGTTCACTTAGGCGTAGAATCAATGCCCAAATCGCTCCAAATATTATCAACCTTGGTTTTAACCGCCTCATCCATAACGATAGTGTCGCCCCATTCACGATTAGTTTCGCCGGGCCACTTGTTAGTCGCGTCCATGCCCATTTTTGAGCCTAACCCAGAGACAGGTGAGGCGAAATCCAAGTAATCAATCGGCGTATTGTCAATTAACGTGGTGTCGCGCGTAGGGTCCATACGGGTGGTAATGGCCCAGATTACATCTTCCCAGTTGCGCGCATCGATATCGTCATCGGCGACAATCACAAACTTGGTGTACATAAACTGGCGTAAATACGACCAAACTCCCAACATTACCCGCTTGGCATGGCCCGGGTACTGTTTCTTAATGGTAACAATCGCCATGCGGTAACTGCAGCCCTCGGGCGGCAGATAAAAGTCGGTGATCTCCGGAAACTGCTTTTGTAAAATAGGCACAAATACCTCGTTCAGTGCCACACCTAAAATGGCAGGTTCATCGGGCGGCCGGCCGGTGTAGGTGCTGTGGTAAATAGGATCTTCGCGGTGGGTAATACGCTCTACTGTGAACACCGGGAATGCGTCAACTTCGTTGTAGTAGCCAGTGTGGTCGCCGTAGGGGCCTTCGTCGGCCATCTCGCCGGGGTGAATAACACCCTCAAGAATATATTCTGCCGAGGCCGGAACCTGTAATTCATTGCCAATACTTTTGGTCAGTTCGGTTTTGCTGCCGCGCAGTAAACCGGCAAAGGCGTATTCGCTGAGGGTGTCCGGTACTGGAGTGACCGCGCCTAATATAGTGGCAGGGTCCGCGCCGAGTGCCACCGATACCGGATAAGGCTTACCCGGGTGCAACTGCTGCCATTCGCGAAAATCCAGCGCTCCACCTCGATGTGAGAGCCAGCGCATAATCAGTTTGTTTTTAGCCAGCTTCTGCATCCGGTAGATGCCGAGATTCTGTCGCTCTTTATGCGGTCCTTTAGTAATTACCAGCGGCCAAGTAATTAGCGGCGCGGCGTCGCCAGGCCAACAGGTCATGATCGGAAGTTTACCCAAATCGACCTCATCGCCTTCAATGACCACTTTTTGACAAGGCGCTTTTTTGACCACTTTTGGGCTCATGTTCAGCACTTGTTTGTACAGCGGCAGTTTGCTTAAGGCATCTTTAAAACCTTTGGGCGGCTCTGGCTCTTTTAACATAGCCAGCAGCTTGCCAACTTCGCGTAGCGCCTCGACCGACTCTTCGCCCATGCCCAGAGCGACTCGCTCAGGGGTGCCAAATAAGTTGGCCAACACCGGCGTGTCGTAGCCGATGGGGTTTTCAAACAGCAGTGCAGGGCCTTTGGCGCGCAATACTCGATCACAAATTTCGGTCATTTCTAAAACCGGGTCGACCGGGTGAACAATGCGTTTGAGCTGGCCGCGCTCTTCCAGCAGTGTAATAAAATCGCGCAGATCTTTATATTTCATAAGGTAAGTGATCCAGTTTAATGCGGCTTTCTTTAATGACTAAAATACATGAGTCATGTGTATCATCTTTAGTTTTAATCAATCTTAAGAACTGTCTCGGTGTTTTTCTGGCCAATCGTCTTTGCACTGTTTATTCGATTCAGCCTATTTGTGCGGTTAACGCTTCTAATTCTTCGGTGGCCATAAACCACGTCTCTTCGCAGTCATCGACACGGGCTTTAACCTCGCCTTGTTCGCTGAGTAATTGTTTCAGCTTGGCCTTGTTATCGTCGCTGTAAATATCGGCATCGGCCAATTGGTCTTCAATACCAGAGAGTTTAGTCTGCCATTTCTCCAGTTCGCGCTCACACTTTTTCAGTTGGTTGTTCAGCGGTTGCAGTTGTTTGCGCAGCTCGGCCGCTAACTGGCGCTGTTCTTTTTTTGAAGCGCCGGAGTCATCGCCACCGCTGACCTCGACCATCTCTGGAATTTGTTTTTGTTCGGTCAGCCATTTTTGATAATCAACTAAATCGCCATCGAAGTTTTCGACTCTGCCGTCGGCCACCAGCAAAAATTGGTCGACACTGTTGCGCAGCAAGTGGCGGTCGTGCGACACCAGAATAACAGCGCCTTCAAACAGTTGCAGTGCCAGCGTTAGGGCGTGGCGCATTTCGATGTCGAGGTGGTTGGTGGGCTCATCCAGCAGCAGTAAATTGGGTTTTTGCCAGGCGATAATAGCCAGTGCCAAGCGCGCTTTTTCACCGCCAGAAAAATGAGTAATCACTTCAAAGGCGCGCTCACCCTGAAAATCGAAGCCGCCAAGAAAATTACGGATTTCCTGTTCTGACGCCTTCGGAGACATACGCTGAATATGCAGTGCTGCAGAAGCCTCCATGTCCAATGCTTCCAATTGATGCTGGGCAAAGTAGCCAATTTTTAAATGCTCGCCCTCGGTTCTGTCACCGGTAAGCTGCTGCAAATTGCCAGCGATGGTTTTTACTAGGCTCGATTTACCGGCCCCATTGGGGCCGAGCAACCCCAAACGAGTGCTGGGATGAATACTGATATTGACCTTGTCGATGACTATTTTGGCTATTGGTTTTTGATCGCAGTTTTTAACATTATAACCAATGCTCATCTGTGACAGACCCAGCAGTGGATCTGAGATTTTCTCTGATACCGGCAGGGTAAAGGTAAAAGGCGAGTCGATATGGGCGGGGGCAATTTTCTCCATTCGCTCCAATTCTTTCACTCGGCTCTGGGCCTGTTTGGCTTTAGTGGCCTTGGCTTTAAAGCGTCGCACAAAGCTGTCGATCTCGGCGATGCGCACCTGCTGTTTTTCAAACGCCTGTTGCTGCTGTGCTAAGCGATCGGCCTTGAGCATTTCGTAGGCCGAATAGTTGCCGGTGTAATTAATGAGTTTGCCATTTTCAAAGCTAACAATACGGCCAACCACATTGTCGAGAAAGTCGCGGTCGTGAGAAATAATCAACAAAGTACCGGGGTAGCGCGCCAACCACTGCTCCAGCCACAAGGTGGCGTCTAAGTCCAAGTGGTTGGTGGGCTCATCCAATAGTAAACAGTCAGACTGGCACATCAGTGCGCGGGCAAGATTTAAGCGAATGCGCCAGCCGCCCGAAAAGTCGGTGACATTTTTTTGATCATCCGAGGCTTTAAACCCCAGACCGTTAAGCAGTTGTTGAGCGCGGCTCTCGGCGGCATAGCCGTCGAGATGCTCCATATCAGCATAGAGCGCAGCCAGCTCAGAACCACAGCCATCGCTGTCGGCGCTGAGCTGGGTGATTTTATGCTGTAATTGGCGCAGATGCGGGTCGCCGTCTAGCACGTAGTCTATGGCGCTGCGTTCATGGCTCAGCAGTTCCTGCGCCATATGGGCGATGCGCCACTGTTTGGGAATTTGCAGCTCGCCACCGTCGAGTTGCAACTCGTTTAAAATGAGCTTAAATAAGCTCGACTTACCGCTGCCATTGGCACCGATTAAGCCAATGTTTTGTCCAGGAAATGCCTCTAAGTCAGCGTGGTCGAGCAGCACTTTAGCGCCGCGCTGTAATTGCACCTGTTGCAAACTGATCATGGCCGATAATTCTCAAAATGTTGCGCTAAAATACGTGGCCGCTATTCTAGCATTCCAACCATTGAAAGACTCGACTCTATGGACAACCCGTTTTGGCAATTTTCACTCAAGCTTTACGCCAGCAAAGGCGTACAAAGTGTATGCCTGCAACTGCAAACGCAGTATGGGCTCAATGTAAATTTGTTACTGTGGAGCTGCTGGTTGGCTGAAAAGGACTTATTACTTGACGCTGAGGTCTATCGGCAGGCACAACAAGCAATCGAACTCTGGCAGCGGCAATACGTAGAACCATTACGACTTATGCGCCAGCAGTTAAAAGACCACGCCGCGACAACGTTACGCGCCAAAATTATGAGTGCAGAGCTTGAGGCCGAACGAGCGGTGCAAGACAGGCTTTATGTATTTGCGACCGAGGTGCAGATGAGCATGGCCACTAATTGTTTGAAGGGTAACATCAATATATGCCTGCGCAGTTATGCGGCGCAGAGCCAGTTGAACGCGGTTTTGTCGATATTAACCAATTAAAGGGCGGCTAGGCTCACCCCTTAATTAAGTGTACAAATTAAGCGTCGAACAGGCTGCTAGTAAACGGTGTTACATCACCTTTGCTGGGTTTTTCGGTGGTCTTGGCTTTAACTTTAACGTCAATCACAGGCACTACCACTGCAGGCTTGTTCGCAACTTCAGGCTTGCTCTTAACTACCGGCGTTGCGGTTGCAATGACTGCTGGCGTCACCGCCACAGTAGGTTGTGGCGCGTCTGCTGCATTTGTTTTTACAACGGTCTCAGTAGCGGCGATTGCAGCGGTGCTAGCCACTTTCTTGGCGGCTACTTTTTTTACCGCAACGGTCTTAGCGCTGGGTTTAACTGCAGATTTTTTTACCGCTGTCTTCTTCGTAGGAACTTTTTTTACTGTGGGTTTGGCAATCGCCTTGGCAGCCTTTGTGTCGGCGGTGTTGTTTGTTGCTTTCGCTTTAGTGGCCGCCTTAGCTTTAGGCTTCACGGTAGACTTTGCTACCACCTTTGGCGCCTTGGTTTTTTTAGTGGCGGTTTTCTTAGCGCTTTTTAGCAGCTCTTTGTCCAGCTTGGCACTGGCTTTGGCGAGCTGCGCGGCGATTTTTACGGCCTGTTTGGCGGTTTTGGCGGCCACTTTACTGGCCGCAACAATTTCTTTAGCGGCGCTTAGGTCTTGCCTTTGAGCCACTACGGCAAGTTGTGCGGCTTTAAGTTTATTTTTGTTGGTGGCGGTTTTCTTGAGCTTGGCCGTAGCGGCGGCTTTGTCTTGGCGCGCTTTAAGGCTGGCCAGTTTCTTAGCGCAAGCGGCAGCGGCCTTGTCGGCTTTTACTAAGGCCTTGGCGGCATCGGTAGATTTTTTGCTTCGCGCTTTATCGAGCTGGATATTGGTTTTGGCAATTTGCATTTCCAGCTCGGCAACTGGGTTGGCGATTTTTTTCTTAGCGGCCATTATATTTTCCTGTCTGCTGTTGTTAGATAAAGTGTTAAAACAAATTTTAGATCAAAATTGCTGCGACAGTTGCCGCATTAAGCGCGAATACAAACAAGCCAACATTTTAGCAGTTTAAAGATAAACTTGCTCGCAGGGTAAAGGTTGGGCAAAGTACGGCTAACTATTGGCCAATGTTTAAGGAGAAAGCGGTGCAGCGTTGCGCAAATATTTTGCTATTGGTTTTACTGCTGGGCGCGGCAGGTCTGTTTGTGATCAAACAACCCAATGGGCAAACTTGGTTGAGCATAGCTGACTTTGTGCCCAATACCGCGGTGTTGACGGCGCATATTAATAGCTGGCTAGGCAGGGCCGAGCGCAAAGTTGCGCGGGGTATTAGCGGCGGCACCCACACCGGTAAAACCATGGTCTATAAATGGCGCGATAGCGCCGGGAATTGGCACGTGTCAGATCAGCCTATTAACGCCGCTGGCGGTCTTGATGAAATGATTCAGGTTGATCCAGATACCAACCTTATTCAGAGTGCACACTGAAGTTACTGTAAATTGAACAAAATCGCGTAACCGAGGTCACAAATGCAGTACCATTAGGGTTAATTGTGTCGCCAGATCAAATGGTTAAGTGGTTTGATGGCGCAAAAGCAGTACAAAATTTAATGGATTATTGAGTCAAACTGCTCGATAGCCCTTAAACATAGCATTACAACTTACGCTCACTCTTACTAGGACACTTTTATGAAATTGCAATTAGCGACAGCCGCTGCTGTCTCCGTACTCTTGCTCGCCGGCTGTAACGACAACGTCGAAGCTGAAAAAGTAGAAGCCGAAAAAGTTGTTGAAGTGAAAACCGTTGCAGTAACTACCCCCGAGCAAAAAATCAGCTATGTGCTGGGGATGAATCTTGGCAAGCAGTTTGAGCAGGGCGGCGTTGAAGTTAATGTTGACGTATTTGCTCAGGCGATTACAGACGTACAGGCCGGCACTGCACCGCGCATGAGCGAAGAAGAAATGGCGGCCACTATGCAGGCGTTTCAAACCAAGATGCAGGCCCAGCAGGCTGAGCAGCAGCAAGCGGCCATGGCCGAGCGCGAAGGCAGTGCCGATGCCAACAAAGCCGCCGGTGAAGCCTTTTTGGCCGCTAACGCTAAAAAAGACGGCGTAGTAACGCTTGACAGTGGCTTGCAGTACAAAATTGTTACCCCAGGCACTGGCGCCAAGCCCACTTTAGAAGCGCCCGTTGAAGTGCACTATCGCGGTACTACTATTAATGGCGAGCAGTTCGACAGCTCCTACGATCGCGGCCAGCCGGCTCAATTTTTGCTGAATCAAGTGATTGGCGGTTGGACGGAAGGCCTGCAGCTAATGAGCGAAGGCGCCAAGTGGGAGCTTTATATCCCTTACGATCTAGCCTACGGTGCCGGTGGCTCAGGTCCTAAAATTGGCCCTAACAGCGCATTGATCTTTGAAGTGGAACTGCTAAAAGCAAAAGCTGAATAAGCTACTGCCTTAAAGCAGCAAAAGGCCTGATCTAACCATCAGGCCTTTTTTTGTGTCAAAAATTTGAGCCTGTTGGTTAGTGTGAACGAGTTGGCGTATACATCACCGCTCGTCCTCATAACTAAACCGTTGGTCAGGTATGGGGTAAATTCAAACAAAAGCCCCCATTTTTTTAGTAAGATGGAGATATTAAGTAATATTTTTATAACAGCAGCACATAAAGGAATAGCCTGTTACTACCGAATTAAAGCCGAATTTAAGCCATATACAGCGGGATTGCTGTGAGCTTGATCAGACCAGAGCACCGCATCATGAACACAGCTAACCGCAACAGCGGTTTTACCTTAATCGAACTAATGATCACCGTTGCCATAGTTGCCATTTTGTTCGCTATCGCTTTGCCTGCTTACAACGGTTATATTGAAAAGAGCAAGCTGCGCACGGCTCAGTCTGACGTAGTGGCGCTTGCGGCTGTTATGTCCAATATACGCCAGCGCACACTGGCATATCATGCTGTTAGCTCCGCTGAAGACCCTAAAACCGTAAAAATCGTAGTAGACAGTAAAGACGTCTTGATTTTTAAAAGCTGGGTGCCAGCGTCTAAAGCAGGCGATTTTACTTTTACTGTTAAATCCACAGCTACCACCTATACGCTTGTTGCTACAGGTATCAGCGGCAAGTTGGTGCAATGTAATCTGACCATGTCTGATACTGGGGTTCGTACAACGCCTAATGCATGCACATTTACCAGTGGTGGCGACGCCACGACCAATGATTGGCTTTAAAATGACCGACAAAAAAACGCGCGGTTTTACATTAATTGAGCTGATGATGGTGGCTATTATTGGAATTTTAGTCGCAGTTGCCCTGCCGGCCTACTCCAATTTTCAAGCTAAGGCCAAAGTGGCTGCGGGGCTGGCTGAGATAGCCGCGGCAATAAAAATACTACCTCTACGGTTGCCAGTGCAAAAATCACTTTGACCTTTTAGGATTGAAAGATTCTATTCAGCATATTGAAGCTGATATAAGAGATGATAAGAAATTAAAAAGTACTATGTGTGATTTTCAACCAGAGTTTGTCTTTCATTTGGCAGCTCAGGCGCTAGTGCGCTCCTCTTATGAGAACCCATTAGAAACCATTACAACTAATGCAATTGGTTCTGCCAATCTACTAGATGCGTTGCGAAGTCTAGACAAGCCTGTTGTGGCAATTATGATCACTAGTGACAAGGCTTATGATAATGTAGAGTGGGTTTGGGGTTATCGAGAAACTGATCGTTTAGGGGGTAAGGATCCTTATAGTGCCTCTAAAGGGATGGCAGAATTGGTGATTCGCACCTATGTAGAATCGTTCTTCAATTCTGCAGATTCTAATGTACGTGTGGGCATCACAAGAGCGGGTAATGTGATTGGCGGTGGAGACTGGGCGGTTGATCGAATTGTGCCTGATTGTATGCAGGCATGGTCTTTAAGTCAAACTGTCGATATTCGTAGCCCACAGGCAACTCGTCCTTGGCAACATGTGCTAGAACCACTTAGCGGATATCTTACTTTGGGCTCTGCCCTTGCCAAAAATAATCAATTCCATGGTGAGGCGTATAATTTTGGCCCTTCATCCGATCAAAATTATCCAGTCTCTGAGTTGATTGATGAGATGGCAAGGTATTGGGATCATATTCGTTGGAACGATGTTTCACAATCGCAAGAACATTTACATGAAGCAGGCCTACTCAAACTCAATTGTGACAAGGCACTATTTGATTTGCATTGGCGGCCAACTCTACAATTTTCAGAGACGGTAAAAATGACAGTGGAATGGTATAAACGCTATTATCAAAATAGTAATCAGTCAATGTATGATTTCACTGTTTCACAAATTGATGAATATACTGAATTGGCAAAAGTACAAGACATTAGTTGGAGTTATTAATGGCTATAAATGGAGTTACAACTACCCCACTTTCAATCATTGACACAAAAGGGGGTGATGTGTTGCATGCTATGAAGACGAGTGACCAGGGTTATTCAGGTTTTGGTGAAGCCTATTTTTCCACTATTGAGCCTAAAGCAATCAAGGGGTGGAAGCGACACACACAGATGATATTGAATCTGGTTGTACCTATTGGGTCAGTTCGTTTTATTTTATATGATGATCGAGAGAATCAAGATCATATTAATCAGTTTCAAGAAGTAATTCTTTCAATAGCAGATGGTTATGCTCGCCTAACCGTACCACCAATGATTTGGGTAGGGTTTCAGGGATTAGGTCGACAAACAAGTTTAGTACTGAATATAGCTAATATTGAGCACTCACCAGAAGAGATTGAACGAAAAGAGTTAGATGAAATTAAATTTAATTGGAGTAAGTATTAGATGAAAGTAATTATTCTTGCAGGTGGCTTCGGAACTAGATTGTCTGAATATACAGAGTCTATCCCAAAACCAATGGTTACAATAGGAGGCCGTCCAATTCTTTGGCATATTATGAAAACATATGCTCATTTTGGTCATAAAGATTTCTATCTGGCTCTTGGTTATAAGGCGGAAGTAATCAAGGAATATTTTATAAACTACCACTCACTTAATTCTGACTTTACTGTGGATTTATCTAATGGTGGTGTTGTTGCACATCAACAAGATGTAGTAGATTGGAAAGTTACATTGGCGGATACCGGTCTCAATTCTATGACTGGAGGAAGGGTTAAGAGAATGCAAGATTTTATTGGTGATGAGCCTTTCTTACTTACGTATGGCGATGGCGTTGCAGATATTGATATTGATGCGCTGGTGAAGTTTCATAAAAGCCACGGAAAGATGGTGAGTGTATCTGCGGTTCGACCAAGTGCGCGTTTTGGTGAATTAGATATTAATAACAACGTTGTTACATCATTTAAAGAGAAGCCACAAGTAACTCAAGGCTGGATTAATGGCGGTTATTTTGTTATCGAACCCGAGTTTTTTGATTTGATTGAGGGGGATAGTACTATATTGGAAAAAGAGCCATTGGAACAAGCTGCACAAATGGGCGAGCTTATGGCGTATCAG
>CAJWZU010000058.1 GCA_913050115.1 uncultured Cellvibrionales bacterium | reverse complement strand
CTGCACGGGAGAAAGTAAAAAATATTAATTTAAAGAAAATTAAATCCCTTAGTAAAAAACTGGCAAAAAATAATAATAACAATAAATAAGTCCTTATTCTTGGGAATTTCATTTTTTAAACTTCAAACATTGTGTAATAATCCAAGTGCATAAAAAAATATATTTTCTCTTCGGTTGTAGGTTGTTTTCATTAGGAAGAATGCCTAAATTTCCTTGTTATCTTCGAATACAAAAATAATGCAATCAGGTAAGTTTAAATCTGTAAATAATAAAGTCGATAGCGCGTAGGTGAATCCAGAAAAAACTGCAGCCAAATAAATGTATAAATAGTGTCGCTGGACACTAAATGCACCAAAAACTACAGCGAAGAGTAACCCACCATCACAAATATAATTCAGTATCTGCCCAGCAGGTATCTGAAAATCACCCGTAGCCCAAGGCGAGATAATCAATTTTATCGTTATAGCTATAAAAATCAGGCGAACAAGTCCCTGATTTTTATTTAGAACTAGAGCGTTCACACAATCCCACGCGTATCAATCACAACCTTGGCCGCAAACTGGCTTCGGTCTGCTGACTTAAACTCCTGGTGGTCTACTAACACCACCACCACATTGGCTTTATCCAGTGCGCTCTCGAGCGATGCGAACGCAATGCCTTTGTCCGCTAACTTTTTTGGCAAGGCATCAATGTTTGGCTCAACCGCGATAATTTCACCAATATTTTTATCCGCTAGATCAGACACTATTTGCAGAGCTGGGCTCTCGCGTAGGTCGTCGATATCGGCTTTAAAGGCAAGACCTAAGCAGGCGATAACCGGACGCTTGAATTCGTCGGCGGCTTTAGTAATTTGCTCGATCACGTAGTGCGGCTTAGCGTCGTTGGTTAAACGCGCCTGCTCGATTAGCCTGGCTTCATCGGGGCAGCTATTAACAATAAACCAAGGATCGACAGCGATGCAGTGACCCCCAACGCCAGGACCTGGGTTGAGAACATCCACGCGTGGGTGACGATTGGCGAGCTTAATTAATTCCCAGACGTTAATCTTTAGCTTGTCGCAAATAACTGAAAGCTCATTAGCAAAAGCGATGTTCACATCGCGAAAGGAGTTTTCGGTGAGCTTGGCCATTTCAGCGGTGCGCGCGCCGGTGATAATGCATTCGCCTTTAACGAAGGTTTTATACAGCTCAACCGCACGATCGCTACAAGCTTTTGACATACCGCCGATCACGCGATCATTGGTGACTAACTCTTGTAATACATAACCGGGTAAAACACGCTCTGGGCAGTGCGCGACTTTAATGTCGGCGCTATCGCCTTTGTCTTGCGGAAAGCTCAGGTCAGGCCGGTACTCTTTTAACCAGCCCGCCATCTTTTCGGTGGCCCCTACCGGTGAGGTGCTTTCGAGAATAACCAAATTGCCCTTTTCTAACACCGGCGCAATGGTTTTAGCCGCGGCTTCAATATAGCTTAAATCGGGCGAATGGTCATCGCCTTTAAACGGCGTGGGTACCGCGACCATAAAGGCTTCAGCAGGTTCGGCTGTAGTGGTCGCGCGCAACTTACCCACGGTAACCACACTGCGCACCACAATATCGAGATCTGGCTCAACGATATGAATCTCACCGGCATTAATGGTATCGACGGCATGCTGATTTATATCGACACCCACCACTTCAATACCCCGACTGGCGATGACGGCTGCGGTAGGCAAACCAATGTAACCCAAACCTATTACCGAAACTTTCTTAAACGGCATTTCATGCTCCATATTTTCAATGTTATTCAATGATTTATGGTCATTGAATATGTCTATATTTGCGTTTCACTTCTGCCTTAAGTCACAAAAGCAAGATTATTAATTCTTTAGTCACTAAAAACTGTTGCACCCAAGCCGTAATTATTTCGCCAATACATCCAAGATACGCTGGCAGGCATTGCCGTCGCCGTAAGGGTTATGGGCATGGCTCATGGCATTATAGGCGTGATCGCTGGTCAGCAATTGATTCAGCTCGGTGGTGATTTTTTCAACGCTGGTGCCGACTAACTTAACGGTGCCGGCCGATATAGCTTCGGGCCGTTCGGTGGTGTCGCGCATGACCAAGACCGGCTTACCCAGTGACGGTGCCTCTTCTTGAATACCGCCGGAATCGGTGAGAATGATATGGGCGCGATTCATAAGATACACAAACGGTAAATACTGCTGCGGCTCGATCAAGACGATATTGTCGACGCCTTTTAGCAGACGATTGACCGGCTCTTGCACATTAGGGTTTAGATGTACGGGGTAGAGAATTTGACAATTTGGGTGCGCCTTGGCGGTTTGCGCCAAAGACTCACAAATGCGCTCGAAGCCACCCCCAAAACTTTCACGGCGGTGGCCTGTTACTAGTATCAATTTTTTCGATTTATCTAAAAACGGAAATTGAGCGGCGAGATCAGTGGCTAAAGCGGTGTCTTGCTCGAGCTTTTTAGTGACCCAGAACAGTGCATCGATAACGGTGTTGCCGGTGACAAAGATGTCGGCGGCGGCATAGCTCTCTTGCAGCAGGTTTTGCTTAGAGGTATCGGTGGGTGCAAAGTGGTATTTAGTTAGACTGCCGGTGAGCTTGCGATTGCCCTCTTCAGGCCAAGGCGAGTAGATATTGCCCGTGCGCAGGCCCGCTTCGACATGGCCGACGGCGATTTGCTCGTAGTAAGCGGCTAATGCTGAAGCCAAGGTGGTGGCGGTATCACCGTGCACTAGCACCACATCGGGTTTGAAGTCATTCAGAATCGGCTTTAGCCCCAGCAGTATCTTACTGGTCACTTCATTTAACGTTTGACCGTGCTGCATAATATTAAGGTCGTATTCTGGCGTAAGCTCAAATAGGTCTAGCACTTGGTCTAGCATCTCGCGGTGCTGGGCGGTGACGCAGACCTTGGCCTCGAAGCGATCATCCGCAGCCAGTGCATGCACCAACGGCGCCATCTTAATAGCTTCTGGGCGGGTACCGAATACGGTTAAAACCTTCATTTTAATGCCTTTGATAAAAAATACTTAGCGCGTCTCGCGCTCCGAGATTTGGCTGCGCACAAATACAAGCATCTGTATCTCTATAGGCGAGGCAGAACAAGGGGGAAAACAGTGTTCAGGACTAGCTCGCCTGAAAGTATTGCCTTGCCTGTTCCAAAGCCTGCAAGCGCAGCGTCCGGTTTTGCAACTGAGTGAGCTATAACAACAAAGCCAAAGGGCTTAAAAAGAGGGAAAAGGGGGGGGATAAAAATGCTAATGATCCCTTAGCCTTACTGCGCTGTGTTCGAGCGCCTACTTCCCTGCTTACTGCTATTTTTGCGGCGCAAAGTATAGCACATAAGTCTAAAGTGGGACATAAGTCACAGAAAGGAAGGGGAAAAGCAAGAGCAGCGGCTAGCATGCTTCGCTGTAGTTTCTATTAGGGCCGCTCTCGGGCTACTTTCGGGCTAATCCGCAATGGCTGCTGCATTGCCGCTGGATTGTTCTAACAAGCCACGTCCTTGTGGCGATGCCCTTCGCGACAGTTGTGCATCCTTGCGCTGCGACTAGACGCGAAGCGTGCTGGAACCTAGAAGCGAAGCGTGCATGAACCTAGAAGCGAAGCGCGCTAGCCGCGGCCTTGCTAAATGACTTGCTGCTGACGCAAATAATCGATGATCTGCTCGGCACACTGCTGTGGATCGAAACGGCCGGCATGGACGGTGATTTCTGGCTGTTCGGGAACCTCATAGGCGGAGTCGATACCGGTGAAGTGCTTAATCTCACCAGCGCGGGCGCGCTTATAAAGGCCTTTAGGGTCGCGAGATTCACAGGTGGCTAGATCGGTAGCCACATGCACCTCAATAAACTCGCCTACGGGCATAAGGTCTCGCACCAGTTGGCGATCGGCGCGAAAGGGCGAGATAAACGCGCTGAGGGTAATCAGGCCGGCATCCACCATTAACTTACCTAACTCGCCAATACGGCGAATGTTTTCGTGGCGGGCGTCATCGCTGAAACCTAGGTCGCCACACAGGCCATGACGGACGTTGTCGCCGTCGAGCAGGTAGGTGTGATGGCCATTATCAAACAACAACCGCTCTAGAGCGTTAGCCACGGTAGATTTACCGGCTCCGCTAAGGCCGGTAAACCACAGCAGGCAGGGCTTTTGTTTGGCGCGGGCGGACCGCTCTTGCTTATTAACTAAGGCCTGATGCCAGGTGATATCACTCATAACTTATCCTAGTTATTAATTTTTGCAAAAATGTTCATTGGCACAAAGCCAAGACGATACTTTACAAAGCAGGTATTTGTCAGCATTTGCAACGACAACGCGGCGGTTTGTGCCCAAGCCGCCCCCTGCATACCATATAAGGGCACTAACCAAGCGCACAGGGCTAACATTAATAGCGCGGCGAGAGCCGTAGATTTGAGTAGATCGGTGCCGTGACCGGTCATGCTCAAGAGCCAACCGACCGAGCCCGTGGCCACGTTCACCAACTGCCCTAACACTAAGATTACCAGCACTTGCGAGCCCGCGGTAAATTCAGCCCCAAACAAGCCCATAACCCACTCGGGAAACAGCAGCAGAAACGCCACCGCCGGTGTGCACAACAACAACATTAAGCGTGTCGACCAGACCGCGACTTGCTGCAGGCCTTGCATATCGCCGCGATGATACTGAGCGGCAAATTTAGGGGCGGCAATACTGTTAACAGCCATCAGCACAATGGTTACTAGCATAGCCGTGCGCAGGGCTGCCAAAAATATAGCCACTTGGTCACTTTCAGCCCAGTAACCCAGTAGAATTGGCCCGCCCCACTGCAACACCATATTCAGTGACATAACCCCCCAAAATGGCATGGCCGCTAGCAGTAAGGGCCCAAGAGGAAAGGACTGTCGCGGTGCCCAGCCCTGCATGCGCTGCCAGCAGCCCGCCAGAAAAAGCATCACCAGCAGCCAGCAGAGCAGATACAAAAGCCCAAACTGCGACGCCGACCATAGATGAGCGCCAAGCAGTGAACCGCCAATGGCGACTAACATTAACAGCGACAACCCCAAGCCCTGCGACAACTGCATGAGGGGCATATGTTTAAGCCCCTGAAAGAACTGACCATGCAGCATAGCCAGCGCGAAAGGTATAACCGCCCAGCCCATATAAGAGAGCACTGTAGCCAATTGCGGCTTATTAAAAACGTCTTGGGCCAGCCAGTCGGATAAGCCAACCACACACAGTGAAAATATTGTGGACACTAGCGCAACCAGCCAAAACGCTTGGCGATACAGCCCTCGAATTTTGGGGACATTACCCTCTTCCAGCCCGGCGACCACCTCTCGAGTTACTACTTGATCTAGGCCGACACGGGCCATCATGGCCAGTACCGAGACGATCGATACCGCTAAAAAGTAATAGCCAGCCACCTCGGCACCTAGCAACCTGGCAGCGGCAATACTCATGACAAAGGCCAGTAGCGCTGCTACCAACTTAAGTACCAAGGAGATAGCGCCGCCCTTAAGCAACTCGCCCAAATGGCCCTGATTAAAACGCGTCAGCATGGTGCTAAGCGACGAGGTTTAAATGGCGTGTGGCATTAGGCACTTTAGCCACCCCAATCAGCAGGCTGATCGCTGTGCCAGTCGGCCATCGCTTGGCCGAAACTAAAGCGGTAATCATAGCTTTGGTCTTCGAGAAAACGCGGCGAAATATTGTTCGACCGCACTAGTTTTTTAATGCGCACAGGGCTGATCGGCTGATTAATGTTAAACAGCTTAGCGATGGGGTCGATAATTAACGAGGCCAGATACATCAGCGTAAAAGGCACATTGGGCACCCGGCGTTTGACGCCCGCGGTGGTGCATATAGTCTCTACATATTCTTGAATATCTGGCGCCGGGTTAAGCGACATATTAAACAGGCTAATACCGCCTTGATCCATACGACCCAGCACCCAGCTCATAGCGCGACATAACTCTTTAACGTAGGTGCCCGCTTTATGGGTTTTTTTATTGCCCATATAAAAAAAGTAGCGGCCCAATACCGACTTAATGAGGCGAGTAACGTTACCACCCTCACCTGGGCCAAACACTACGCCTGGACGCACAATCACCAGCTTACGCTCGGCACTGTTTTGCGCCTGCCAGGCTTGGTGTATTTTCTCGGCTACCAGCTTAGAGCTACCGTAGGGGGTAACTGGTGTGGGGATAGAAGCCTCGGTTTTTTCTTTATCGGCGGGGCCATAGGGGGCAATACTGCTGGTAAATATCAATTGCTGGCAGTTAACAGTATCCGCCCAATAACAGACATTTTCAGCGCCGAGAATATTGGTTTGAAAGTACTCAAAAGCGTCGTGGCCGGGCTCGCGATGTATGGCGGCAAAGTTGGCTATTAAGGTCACATCGCCGGCCAAGTCGAGATCAATAGGCTGGCGCACATCGCAAGAAGAATAAGTAATGGCCCCATTGGCATAGGCTTGTTCGCAGTCACGACCAAAACGTGCGAAATCTGGGGCAACTAGATCACAGAGGTAGACTCGATCTACCGCACCGGCGGCTAACAGCGCTGTGGCATAGTGACAACCGATAAAACCACTGCCACCAAATATTACTGCTGCTTTCATGTCGACTCTATCCCGGATAGTATTTTCGAATATTTGATGCCACAGGACTCAATTGCTGCTGCGCATTTTTTTGACGGGTTAACCAAGATGACATTCGCACTGACCTTCATCAGGGGGATATCGTCACGGTGGTCGGTGTAGAGTGTGATATCAAGATCGCCAGGGAAATCGCGGCGCAAGTAATGCACTTTATGCGCGCCGACATTTTCACACAGCTGGCCTTCATGCACTTGCGTACTGTGCATCCGCTGAAAATCTACGCCCAACAAATCGACTAGGTGAGCGGCGTAATTGACCGGCGCCGCCGTCGACAGCACTCGCACGGCGGCATCTTCGGCCTGCACAGCCGCTACCACCGCGTCATTAAGGTAGGGCAGCAGGGTTTTAGCAAACGCCAAGTCATAAAAATCCGGATACGTCAGACCCATCAAATCTCGCTTAAAGCACTGATGCGAGCTAAAACCCAGTTTGCGCCACAATAGCCAAAAAGCCACTTTTACCGTGACCCACCAGCGCAGCTGCCGAAAAGAACTTAGCAATAAAAAAGCCACCCATTTAGGGAAACTGTTGCAACTAATCAGTGTGCCGTCGAGATCGACTAGAATTATTTTTTCGCGTCTTTTGCCCACGGGAACCTAACCAAAACATTGTTAAACAGGGTGAAGTCTGGGCGATATACCGGACTATTTCGAGTTACCACATAAGATGCGGTGAGTAGGTTTGGATTGGCAGCAAGATTTTCTCGGAGGAAATCAACGACACAACTCATGCTATAGCCAGAGTCTACCGCATCATCAACGATTAACACCCACTTGTAAGCCTTAGTAGGAAGCTCGCCCTGCGTCTCAATGGTGCGACCGCTGTTGCTGCGAGAAGCCAGTAAACCGTGTTCCACCAGCCTGAGAATATTCAGTAAAAAATACGGCAAACGAAACACGAGTGAGAACAGCTTTGACGGTGCGCCCTCTTCTTTACTTTTAGTAGAGGGGCGACAACAGCGCACTTCCATGTAATCTGCAGCGTCTCCGTCTGCGTGCAATTGGCGGTGTACCTCTTTGGCCAGTGGAATACCGCCACTGGCAATACCCACCACCAAGGTAGCTGAACTGGCTAAATTACCATGGCTCGAAAAATCCTCGATACAGCGCTCGGAAAAGTGGGATATATCGCTATAGGTGGCATTGACCACTCGGGTTGCAAATATACTCAACGGAATATCACCTTCTTTACACGAGTTGAAACTTCTCTGGGAATAGCCAGCAGAAGTAAATTTTTTAAGAGTCCTTTCGTCTGATTAAAATTACAACGATAATTATCGCGCAGTAGCCGACATTTGCTACACGACTGCTGGTGGCGCTTACGACTTGAAATACTGTTGCTCGACACAGTATATCGAATCAGTACTTGGGGCAAATTTGCCAACTGGAAAAACTGACCAATCTTAAGAAAGCAGGCCCAATCCTCAAGCGAGGGATAATCCTCAGGATAACCGCCCACCTGTTTTAACGCCGTCAAACGCACCATGACCGCTGGGTGCACGAAAGGATTGTATCGATAGATATCCTTTTGGATAACATCGTTGTCACAGGGATGTTTCAGAGTAAAAAGGTCAACACCCTGTTCATCGACAAAATCGACCCAACTGCCCACTACGCCGACCTGAGGATTGTCATCGAGAAAATCCTGCTGCAGCTTAAATCGACAACCAATATTTTCATC
Organism: uncultured Cellvibrionales bacterium; assembly: GCA_913050115.1. Lineage (GTDB taxonomy): Bacteria > Pseudomonadota > Gammaproteobacteria > Pseudomonadales > Cellvibrionaceae > UBA1124. The sequence continues at coordinate 6,443 of CAJWZU010000058.1, read as the reverse complement.
GCCAGCGTCGAGACGGGCTATGTAGTCGTAACCACCTTGATAAGCCCGCTGTAAACCAGCGTTGAGCGCCGCCGTAATACCCTGATTTTCAGGCAACAGCTGCAGCATAATTTTACCGTTAGCCAAAAATGACTGCTGCAAGCGCTGCATTTCGGGAGGCTGATTACTGCCGTCATCCACCACCAACAAATCTAGCTGTTCTGCAGCCTCGACTGACGCCAGCGTGACATAGAGCGAATCTAGCGAGTTGTAGTGAGGGATTAACAGTAGGGTGCGGTTAGTCATGGAGCACACATAATTTTTTATTGTTGATTGAGGTTATACGGGAGTATACAAAGTACATCAATAACAATATGACAATATCGTTGTCGTAACCTAGATAGTGTGAATTAACAACAATAAAAAGGGCCGCTAAAATGGCCAGCAGCATTGGCCTGACAACACAGAACACCTTCCACAATAATGAAATATAAACGGCCAAACCGACTAAGCCGAGGTCAATCCAAGTATTGAGGAATACATTGTGCAAGTTACCTTCCCGAGTTAGGCCGGTATAAGACCAATGAAATAGGCCATTGCCAAAGACCATATTGAACTGATCGAGATTTTGAAACAGCACAATCCACATAATCAAGCGCGCCTTGAGACCATCACCATCAGCACCGGCAGAGACATAAGACAACTCGTTAATACTGGTCCCGCGCAAAAAATATTCAATGCTCACCAAGGTCAAGTAACCCGTAGCTATAGCTAAAGGGATTAGCACTGTGATTAGTATTGCTGATAATGCGCCACCTCGGACAATAACAATTCTTAACTTATTACCGACTAGCACTGCACCGAACGCACATAAGGCCAACAATCCGGTACGACTTTGTAAATAAATAATACAAAAAACCGTCGCAACCGTTGCCACTATAAAAGCATTTTTTGAAATGCCATTAACGCGAAAAAATAGTACTAGTGACAAATAAAAGAACAATATACGAGTGCTGAAAATATTTTTATTGTCGGTACCAAAGTAAATTGTACTCTTGGCAAACAAGTTATAAGCGTCGATAGACGATGTCACACCCGAAACGGGCATCAACCACAAGCTATTGCTGTACACCAACAGCAGAACCTGTAACGCACTTAACACGATGGCGACCAAAAGATACTGCGCTAATATCGACACCATGCGCACTGAATCACGCCTAAGTGCGAACAACAGACAACAACTGGAACTCAAAAATACTAGGTTAACCACTAATTTGGACAGCTGGTAAGCCGAGGATTCTTCAAAACACGCAAGGTGGATTATTACTGCATTAAGAATAAATAATGTCGAGGCCAGTACTATACCCCCGGTTTCTGCCACCAAACCGCAGCGCCGACGAACACAGTAAAGCACCGCGCAACCCGAGGAGAGCAAAAAAAGCAGCGGGTATATGGGTAGATCGCCAGGGATGTTGATCGACAGCATCGACACCCCCAACAGATGGTAAAACGCCTTCACTCACTGCCTCTGACAATATTGCGCTCTACACGCTTAAATTTGAGATAACGCAGCGAAGAGGTAAAAAAGTTAAGCAGATGATCTAACGCCAATGCCGACATAGGCACCGGCTGACGCGGCTCGGGGCTTGGGTAACCCAACAGCCCCAACAAAAACCACGACTCATCAAAATTGGCCACTGAGTACTGCTCTTTAGTGGACAGTTTAAGCTGCCAATCGGACGCTTTACTGGCGTCCATTGCGCTGCCAACCATCGAGTGTTGCGCACGCGTAAACTCAGGCAATTGAAGGCTCGACTGAGTAGACAGTAAAGTGCTATCCAAGCCTAAAAAAGCCAACAGCTCTGTTAGAGCATTGGCTGAGCTGACTAAGTCTTCGTATTTAACGCGCTTAACGCTATTGCCATAACCGCTCTCTAACGCCAGACCCATTTTTACTTTTTCAGCCCAAAATTTAGCGCAGTGCAAGGGTGTTGCCGGCCCCCAACTTAGCCCCTTAAACGATGCGTAAACCCCGCGCGGATCTCTAACAATATGCAGCAGTGATGCATCACTAAACACGCCGCGATAGAGCGAATAATTAAACACATTGTCGGGTGAATGTTCGACAAAGTACTCGACCCCGTCAGCATTAATATTTTTATCGTTAAGGTAGCGGCGAACCAGTGCCACTATGGTTTTTTCGGCGCTCGTCGGGTTTAAGTCTTGGGCAATAATTTCACTCTTACTTTGCGCCGACAAACCCCAGGCATGAAAACGAAAGTCGTTGTCGATAAAGTCGAACATCGACTGAGCATCGGCAAAGTAGCCATTGTTGATGCCGTGGATAAGCTCATAAAAAAACTGCGATTCTGGAATCGCGACCACATTGGGCATTTTCGCTAAATTAGCCGCCAACATAGTGGTGCCACTGCGATCACAGCCGCCTATAAAAATGGGCTTCATGTTTGCGCCTCTACCTTAAACAAAGGTAAAGCCGCGATCTGACGCAACGTTTCTTCAGCCAAGTTGTTTTGCGATTGGCTCATAGCAGGATACTTTCGCTCCACTAAATTAGATTTTTTAATAAGTCGCGACAACAGGTTGTCGGGGCCAAACCGTTTTTCTGCCCGCCCCGCTATTCTATTATAGGCAGGCCACAGTGGCAGTTTCGATTTATTGCGTGGCTCTGACTGCAATTCAGCTAACTTGGCAGGGTCGGCACCCACAAATGCTAGGCACTCACGAGTCATCGCCCGAGGCTGTTTTACCAATTGCTCAAACTCAATCACTTTAACGCAATCTTGCCCGAGCGCTGCGGTAAAAGTTGATAGATGAAAATCATAGAGACCACGATAAAGATAAGAATAATGCCGCAAATAATCTTCATCTAACTGCAATAAACTATCAGCCTGCTGCAGTAATTGTAGCTCTTGCTCGATAGCTTGCTCAAAAGTACGCCCTTCCCACCCCAGTTTTACTTCGTGCCAATAGTGAGAATAAGCCCGAGCGACAGGGTCGCGGCAAATAAAAATAACCTTAACCGCCCCCAACTGCTGCCGAATGCGTTGAGCCACCCCTGGGTAGCACATATAAACAGGGGTGCTCTCACCGCGAATGGAGCAGTTTGTTAGTGAAAAGTGCTTAAGGTAGGCATCTTGGGTTGGGGTTAGATAACCATCATCAAAATAGTGCAGCTCTTTGGGGGCCGAGCAATACACCCCTGCGCACTGTGCCATATAAGCATGTAACGACGAGGTGCCGCATTTTTGTGCCCCGGCAATCAGGAATGTCGGCTTCTGCTGGTCTTTCACAGTGTAATACCTTAATTATTTTTTATAGCATAGTACTAGCACAGACAATAAAAAGCCCGCGTCTCGATAAGACGCGGGCTTTTTATGTGAGCAAGTTAGTACCGAGGGCGAGTTAGCGCACTAAGTACCAATTTTCGCCTTTGTCATCGTGGTCAACAACACTGGCCTGCTCGGCACTGGCGTTGTTAACAATAATGTTAACGGTGCCGACTGCAGGTTTGCGCCAGAGGATATCGTCGATACCGTCGCCATTGTAATCGCCAACCGCATGCTGCCAGGCGCTAAACTTAGCAAGGTGAGTGACCCCCACGGACTGACCACCTTGGTCGTCAGACACGATAATTTCTACCTCGCCAGAAGCCGGACGACGCCAAAGGATATCGTCGCGGCCATCGCCGTTAAAGTCGCCCACGGTATCGGTCCAAGCGTTATAGCGACCGCCGCGATTAATCACGCTGTCCTGCTCGCCTGCCACACCGCTAATAGCCACCTGAACCACACCATTGCTAGCTTTACGCCACAAAACATCATCGCGCTGATCGCCGTTAAAGTCACCGATAGTTACCATCCAAGCGCTCCACTTATTTGAGTGCTCGCTAACCACGCCTTGGTTACCCATGGCATTCGAAAGCACCACCTCGACCTTACCAGTACTCGGCTTACGCCAGAGAATGTCTGTGCGGTTGTCGCCGTTAAAATCACCTAACTCATGCTGCCAAGCGCCGTAACGCCTAGATAAATTTTCGAGGCGCTCGGTAGAACCGTCGGCGGCTGAAATAGCCACTTGCACTTTACCCCAAACCGGCTGACGCCAGAGGATATCGTCAATACCGTCGCCATTGAAATCACCAATTGAGGATGACCAAGCACTGGAGCGCTGCTCCAATTCTACCCCTAAGTCTTCCGAACCGTCGGCGCTAGTCAGTACCACATACACAGTGCCAATAGGGTCGTGACGCCAGAGCAGGTCGACACGCGAATCGCCATTAAAATCGCCTTGCTGTGCGCTCCAGCCAGAGGGAGTGAGGAAGCTATTGATAACGTTTTCCTCAGCAGCAGCGTTATTAGTTAGCACCAAAGCAGTCTGCGCCGCAGACGGCTTACGCCAAAAAATATCGGCACGGCCGTCACCATTAAAGTCACTGTAAACCGCGCGCGGCGGAAAATCGGCGGGGTCAGTGGGGTCGGTACCAGCATCAATCTCGGCTAAGTTGCTAGAGCCATCGCCGTCTTGGTCGAGCAGTGCATCGCCCGCATTTAAAGGGTCGAGAAAGGCATAGGTGCCTTCTACCAGATCACTGATGCCATCGTTGTCGTCATCGAGATCGGCATTATTAGTGATAGAGTCGAGATCTGTATCGTTATTGAGATCGGATGATAAGATCACACGAACCGAGCCGCTACTTTCACCATTGTTGTTATCGCTGGGAGCGCCAATAACAATATCGGCAAGGCCGTCGCCATTGAGATCACCGGCACCGCTAACAGAAAAGCCAAAATAATCATCGGCACTGTCGCCAGAAAAGGTGTAAAGCACTGAGCCATCTAAACCCGAATATACTCGGGCCTTGCCACTACCGAGTCCGACACTACCATCACCATGAGCGCCCACTACGATGTCGGCATAGCCATCGTTGTTAACATCGCCGGCACCACTGACAGAGTGGCCAAATATTTCATGGGCGCCGTCACCGTTAAAGGTGTAGAGCACCGAACCGTCTTGCCCTGATAACACACGCGCCGAACCACTGTCGTTGCTGCTGTTATCGTCGAAGAGAGCACCCACTACAATGTCCGCATAACCATCGTTGTTGACATCGCCCGCATCGCTCACAGACCCGCCAAAAGAATCTTCGGCACTGTCGCCGTTAAAGGTGTACAGCACACTGCCATCAACACCCGAAAATACACGGGCCGAACCACTACCATCACCGTTATTATCATCGCTATCAGCGCCGACTACGATATCAGCAAAACCGTCACCGTTGACATCGCCGGCACCGCTAACAGATGTGCCAAAAAGGTCGCCGTCACTGTCGCCGTAAAAGGTGTACAGCACACTGCCATTGGCACCTGAAAATACACGGGCCGAACCACTAGCAACACCGTTGTTATCATCAGTAAAAGCACCGACTATAATATCGGCATAGCCGTCGCCATTAACGTCACCGGCACCACTAACAGACCTGCCAAAATAATCATCGGCACTGTCACCATAAAAAGTGTAAAGCCAAGAACCGTCTGAACCCGAGAACACCCGCGCCGAGCCACTGTCGATACCATTCCAAGCGGCGATAACTATGTCGGCATAACCGTCGCCGTTAACATCGCCGGCACCACTAACAGTGCGGCCAAAATAATCACCGGCATTGTCACCATAAAAGGTATGGAGCACCGAACCATCTACACCTGATAAAACTCGGGCCGCGCCACTGTAATAACCGTTATTATTATCGCCTATGGCACCAATAATGATGTCAGCATAACCGTCATTGTTAACATCGCCGGCATCACTGACAGAGATGCCAAAGACATGTTCTTCATTGTCGCCATTAAACGTCTTCCACCAATAAGGGCGCTCGTCGGGGTTGGCGGGGTTAGTTCCCGCTAGCAACTCTTCGGCATCGTCGGATCCGTCGCCATCAGTATCGACTGCCCACAACAGCGGGGCTTGCAACAGTGCCAGTAACAACAAGCTAGCGTTAAACCACTTCCATGTTGACACGGGTTTGCTTCCAATTTTCAAAAACATTAATCATCCTTGCTAATACAGCGTATAAAAGGGGGCGCGAGTTTCGCACTTTTAGCTAAGCCCAGCAGTGCTGGGTTGAACAGCACCTAAACTGGCCGTTAAAAATCTCGACGAGTATATATACAATCCGCCTATTTGTTAAACAATTCTCATTATTAACGGGTATTAATTAACTGTTTTGGCTTACTGCTTTATAGACAAAAATTAAGCTAAATACCGATATCGAATGACGAGTTGTAAGCCAATAAAAAGCCCGCAGCTCTCAAAGAGGCGCGGGCTTTTTATGTAAGCAAGTGAGTACCGAAGGCTAACTAGCGCACTAACTGCCAGTTTTCACCTTTGTCGTAGTGACCCACCACGCTAGCCTGCGCGGCAAGGGCATTATTAACAATAACCTTAAC
>CAJWZU010000057.1 GCA_913050115.1 uncultured Cellvibrionales bacterium | reverse complement strand
TAGCAAGCATTGTCATAAATTCGCTATAACAATACGCTTCACCCGACCTCATTCTACTGTTTTTATTTTGTGCAAAGGTCGCACATGATGAGCTTAAGACTACAGGCATTTACTGTAACCGACATGAGAATTAGAATAAATTTGGAATTAAAATGAAACAGTACGATAGATCTGACTTTGCAGGATTCTGGATGCGATTTATAGCGTTTGTACTGGATGTAATTATTGTTTCCATTATAGTTTTCCCCTTTGCATTAGTCCTTGGTCTTATTGCACCAAACTCAATTTTAGTAGAAGTGCCATTTGATCTTTTTACTACAACAACGACTATATCTGAGCTTAGTGATGATAAAAATTCTATAGAGAAAGATGACGTTTTAGGATTGTTGACAAATTACTATGAGATTGTGTTGAGTGAAGATGCAAACGGTGAAGAATCAATTTCAAGAAATCTTATAGAGCCAATTAAATATCTAAGTATTAATAAAACAACTTCAAGTGACATTGAGTTCTATATAATTTTTATCTACTGGATAATTTTTGAAGCCTCCGTATGGCAGGCCAGTATAGGAAAGAAAATAATGGGCTTAAAAGTTGTTACTAAAAGTGGGGGAAAGCCCAATATCTTTCAATGTATTGCTAGGAATCTGTTAAAGATTTTGTCAGGTATGATAATTTTTGTCGGATTTATGATGGCAGGCTGGACCAATAAAAAACAAGCCTTACATGATATTTTTCATGATTTACTCGTTGTTAAAGATTCTCGTAATAATTAAGCCAGGATTAAGTTGCATGACCGTAAAGGCCATAGCGTATATTTTAAATTATTAAAAATATGCATAAAATAATCCGAGCTTATCAAATTTAAGCGGTTCTTAGATATATAATATCCAAGATGATCTTGCTCCGGCTCACTATGAAAAATATGGTTTAGATGCGATGTGAATGATCCATGTGATTATGTATTCTGACGAATAAAATAAATAATATATATTTACAAAAATATTGATCGGGTTAAGTGGCCAGAATGACACTAGATTTGACAATGCATTACGGTTTTTTCTATGATTGCACACTGTAGAGAAGAATTGTTTGGTAAAAAGATAGGATTTAGGTCTTTATTGTTGCAATTGGCCTGATTTTTTTAAGCAACATCATAATTTAATGGAATAATAATATGAGCAATGAGACAACCAAAAATATACTCCCTGCATTTCTTTTGTGTTTTTTCTTTGGTATTTTTGGCGTGCATAGATTCTATGTGGGAAAAATTGGCACCGGTATTCTACAGATTCTTACCCTTGGCGGATTAGGAATTTGGACTTTAATTGATTTTATAATGATTGTCGTCGGTTCATTTAAAGATAGCGATGGCAATAAAATTACAGAATGGACTTAATTCATTGAGTTGTCTCAACTTAGTTAAGGCGTAATTAATCTCTTAAATGGAAATTCAGAGCGGTTAGATACAATTTTATTAACTCTAATCGCTTTGATTTTTAAAATATGATTAGTAAGGAAATAAATTCTGCGTATTTTAATGTCAATATTGTTTACCTCAATATTATTAGGTTGTCAAAACATAGCTATTGACAGTTCTAACAATGATTTGGAAGGTGAATGGCAATTAGAGTTAGAAACACTAGCTATTGGCGAACAGAAGTACACTACTTTCGATGGTAAAAGTCGTGAAATGATTAAAATATTCACTGACAGCCATTTTGCATTCTCAAGTATTGGAACTCATCGACCAAGATTTAGCTCGTATCAATTAACGCAAGAACAGAAAGTTATAGCATTTGATAACTTTGGTGGTTCCTTGGGGCGTTATAGCTATGAAAATAATATATTAACTGAACATGTTGAATATTCTAGTTTTCCAAATTATGAAGGTATGTCCATTCCTTTTAACATAACGATTACTGGTGACATTATGGTGCAAGAAGGTATCTATCCTCTAATTGAGTTAGGGCTTGGTGAACATGATGGATACTTGCGTTCAACATTCAAGCGTATTAAATAGACACTTTAATGTGTATAAATTAAAGATAATACGCTGCTCAAGAAGAATAAAATAAAGTTGGTTACTGTTAATTTAATGCACTTATTTAGTCAATTGTGTTTTTCCCTCCAATAGAGTGATATGTTTCATAATCAGTCATCCCACAAGGAGTTAATAATGGAATATTTTACAGGTGCGTTAAAACGCTATGCTGATTTTTCTGGTAGAGCGCGAAGACAAGAATATTGGATGTTTATGCTCTTTTATTTGGTTTTCTATATTGCACTTAGCGTGACAGATAGTTTTCTTGGGTCTATATGGTTATCTTCGATCTACAGTTTGGCACTATTAGTACCCAGTATAAGTATTGCGGCTCGCCGGCTTCATGATGTGGGTAAGAGCGGTTGGTGGCAGCTTATTGTTTTAATACCTTTAATAGGCGCAATTATTCTTATAGTTTTTCTGGTAAAGGATAGCCATGATGAAAACGATTATGGTCCTAATCCGAAATTGTTGTAAATTTAACAATAAATGACCATCGACAGCAGACTTCTACACTCGTTTTGCCATATAGATTATTCTATTTACCGCTAAACGAGTCTTAGCTGCTGTTGATTAAGGCCCCTTGTAGATACATTTAATAACCAATCGTCGTCACTTTTGAAATGATTATTTGAATAGGCTGACTGGTACTGTTAAAAGTGTTATGGGCTCTGGTTACATTTTTAGGCCTGAATTGGCACCTAAACCCACATTAGCTATGATGATTACTTACCAACAATATCTTTTATGACCATTGCATTGCGCGCTGTTTCACTACTGTCGGCTATGCTTACCTATAAATCTTAATCACAAGAGAACTCAACTTATTACCATGTGATTTGGTTTTTGATTACAAAATATCAACCTTTGTAGATTACTTTTACTAAGCCACAGTGGCCAGGTACATTTAACACGAATCTATCTGACCGTATTCAGTGCCGTTGTCTTAGTGCAAAGTTCGCATTACATCAATTATTAGACATCTCGCAAACGAACAAGGTATTAGGCAACACTATGGATAACCCTTCACTGCATTTTATAACGGTATTCATGGCTTTTTTCGCCATAATGAACCCTATTGCAAATGCATCATTATTCATCGGCTTAACTCAATCTTGTGACTCTACTACACGCAGAATGATTGCTTTTAGATCAGTGATTGTCGCCTTTGTGATTATTTCAGTATTTGCCATTGCAGGAAGAGAAATATTTTCAATTTTTGGTATTACTCTACCCGCTTTTAGAATAGCGGGTGGTTTGATGATTGGCGCCATTGGTTATCATATGCTGCAGGGCGAGCAGTCATCAATTCATACACCCACCGATACTGATACCGAAAATAGTAAACAATCAGCATTGGATCTATCCATTACACCACTGGGTATACCTGTTTTAGCCGGGCCGGGCACCATAGCTACGGCTATGAACTTTACCGCTGAATCTACCCTCTTCGAAATTACACGCGTTATCGGTGCGTTTGGACTTATGTGCGGTATTACGTTTTTTGCTTTTATCGGCGGGCAGTGGCTCAGTAAAATACTCGGTCAAAATGGTATAAAAGTGATTTCTCGACTAATGGGTTTAATTTTAGCGGTTATAGGTACGCAAATGCTCATAGAAGGTATTCGAGGTGCAATCGCTGCATAACAAAGTAATGTTAGCGGTGCCTGCCTGGCTATTTCAATTTTTTTGCAAGACTACATTGCTGTTTGGCTATGTTAGGTTGTGGCTTTATAAATACTGCGTTACCTGATCTGTGCTTTTAATGGCTTTACCGTCACGTTTTTGTACCTGTGCCGGCTTTTGGAAATTAATCCATTCAAATGTGAAGTCGCTGCCATATTGGTAGTAGCCTTGCTAATATAGTGCTTCGTGTACTGATCGATTTTGCGGTACATCATTTATCTTGATGGCCTTGCTTATGACTAACTATCTGTTATTCACAAGGTAATAGTCATCGTGGCATTCATTTAACGCTGTAAGCCTAGTAAGTATTTGACAAGTGTTTAGAGCACTATAGTATCGGCATAATATGCCTGTGAGTTGAAGTGATTATGGACGCTAGCGGTACTCATATAGTCTTTGAAATTAAAGGTCGGCAAGCTCATTTAAAAGCGCAAGAGTTGGAATGCTTGATGCGCGAGGCGGCAGATCTTGCTGGTGCGACTATCTTAGGGGCGTTTTTGCATCCGTTTGGTCAGAACTTTGGTGTTACTGGCTTTTTGGTATTAGCTGAGTCGCATATTTCTGTGCACACCTGGCCTGAGCACGATTATGCCGCTTTTGATGTCTTTATGTGCGGGGACACTGAGCCCCAAGCGGCGGTTGATCATATTGCCGCTTTTGATCCTCATTCGCTGTTAACGCAAAAGACTATTATGCGCTCGGCTCCGAAACTACTTGTAGGCTCTTCCCCGCGAGAGGTTTTCCTTAGCGAATAATGGCTGTTATTAACCTAATCAATAGTTCGATTAACTGTATAAAAGGAGTAAATATGCTTATAGCAATTCGAGGTGTCTTGGCACTCGTTGGCTTGCTGCTAGTGCTTTCGGGTTGCACTTCTAAAGAGGAGACGTGGCGGGGTATTGTTGAAAGCGATTTAATCACTTTGAACACTAGTCTCAATCGTCTCGAGAGTCATCTCGATCAGGGCCGTATTCGAAACGCCCAGTTAATGGGGGTGTATGCCGCGTCGATGCGCGAGCAAAACCCCGATATGGCTTCAGTGATAGCGATTATGGAGCTCGAAGCCACATCAAAAGGCGCTTTGTTTCACGGGCTGCAGGAGCGTTATAACGATCTTAAGGCGAAGGCTCCGGCTTTAATTTTGCAGGGGGAACGAGGCGTTAACGCCATTGGTGGTGAAATTGATGCATTGACCGCGGCCGTCTCAAGCAAGAACTTTGGTGAGGCTTTAGCTGATCCCCTCAATGTGCTGGCCGATATGTCTGAAGGTTCGCTGCCTCGTGTAGACGCTATGAGTAAGGCCGAAAGTTTGCAGGCCAATGCAGCGGAAGACTTTGGTAGCGCATCATCTATGGTTGGCAACCCAAATTATGGTTCTTGGCAACAACAAAGCAATGGCACCTCTTTTTGGGCTTTTTATGGCCAGTATCGCCTGATGAGTGATCTATTGTTTGGTCCTGTCTATTACAACCGTTGGGCACAAAATCGCGATTACAGTTATTACGGTAGTCGTGGTTACAATAACTACTCAAGCCCTGGGCAGAAATCGGCTGAGAGTAAACGTTTCAATCAAACAAAGAAAAAATTTGCCTCCCAAGGCAAGCGCTTTAATAGCCCCTATGCCAAGAGCACGCAGCAGACTCGAGGCGGCCGCAGGGCCTCGGGATTTAGTCAGGTGACTAAATCGCCGGCCAAGGGTTCCACTAGTGGCAGTAATCGCTATAGCAGCCGCTATAAGACCAGTGCTTTTAGTAATACCCGCTCTAGAAATAACAATTCATACAATTCACGCAACACCACTAGCTCGCGCAGCTATAGTGGCGGCGGAAAATAACGGAGATTAGATTATGACGTATTGGTTAATAGGCATTTATGCCGTAAATATTGTAATAGCAGTCGGCGCTTTATTTGCATTTCGTTATTTGGCAGGGGTTCTGGCCGGAGTGAATGTTAAGGACGAGCTGGCTCACAAGGACAATTTTGCCTTTGGTTTGTCTATGGCGGGAGGGTTGACCGCTCTGTGTCTAGTGATGTCGGCAGCTGTTACCGGTGAGGCGGCAGTGTCGCTGTTGGCCGAGGCCACTCATGTGATGACCTACGCCGTCAGTGGACTGGTGTTATTGAAGTTGGGTATGTTGATTAATGAAAAAATTATTCTGCGCGGCTTTTCCATTAAACAGAAGATCGCCGAAAATAATTTAGCCGTTGGTACTACCAGTGCAGTCAATTTAATGGCTCAGGGTTTGATTATTGCCGCTGCGATTAAGTGGGTTGAAGTGGATGACTGGACCGGTATCGGTGCTGTCGCTCTGGTCTGGCTGGCGTCTCAATTTGTCTTGTTAGCGGTGACCCGACTGCGCATGGCCATTTATAAAAAACGTCATCAGGGCGGCTGCTGGCAAGATGCTATTGCGTCGGGTAATTGCGCTCTGGCTATTCGTTATGCCGGGCAGATTATTGCCACCGCCTTGGCGGTTACTGCCGTGAGTAATATTGTTCTCTACGCACCCTCGTTAATTTTGTATTCGGTGGCCGCCTGGTTAGCCTATTCATTGGCGATGGTGGTGGTTATTTGGCTGCTTTACCGTCTGGTGCTGCCCGCCATCTTACCCGGTGTTGATATTGTCAGCGAAGTTGATGATCAGCAAAATATCGGTGTGGCATTTATCGAAGCCTCAGTCTTTATTGGCCTTGCGGTTATCCTTAAATCACTGCTGATTTAAGCGCTGTACATGATTAAAAGCCTGCTCACACCGTGGCGCGACCCGCTGCGTATTCACGACCTTACGCTGCTGGCGATGATGTTTGTACTGGCGGCCTGTGGTCTGATTTACGAATACCTGTTGTCTCATTACGCCGCCAGAATTATTGGTGCTACTGAGTCTACGATCTACGCCATGATCGGCGTTATGATCGTCAGTATGGGGATAGGGGCCTTCTACGCCAAGTATATAAAATGTCCTTTTACCGGCCTTGCCTGGTTGGAGGTTTCGGTAGGGTTGCTGGGTGGGCTGGCGGTTCTGGTGATGGCGGTTATCTTTTCGGCGGCGTATGTGCTGCCTCAGGAGTTGCATCAGCTTTACGGTATCGACCCTAGTATCGCCATAGAGGGCGGCATGGTAGCGGCATTTCGCAATCTTGCCGATGCTATGCCCTTTGTTATCGGCTTTGTACTGGGGGTGATGATTGGTATGGAAATACCCCTAGTCGCGAGAATTCGTCAGACGCTGCACGACAAACATCTGCAGCACAATATTGGCACGATCTACGGCGCTGACTATATTGGTGCTGGCTGTGGTGCCGCACTCTGGGTGCTGGTGTGTTTGCACCTACCCATTATGTTGGCGGCCGTATTGACGGCCAGCTTTAATATTCTGGTGGGTGTACTTTTTCTCTGGCGCTATGGCCAATACGTGCGCACTCTTCGCAGCCTGTGGCTGGCCCACGTGTTTGTGGGCTGCCTATTGTTGTTGCTGGCAGTTTGTGGCGGCGGTTGGCTTAGCGGCATGAACTCGATGCTGTATCAGGATAAGGTGGAGTATCAGCACCAAACCCCTTATCAAAATCTGACCTTGACCTCGCGGCAAACGGGGCCCAACCTCCCTAAAGTGAGCAGCCTCTATATTAATGGTCGGCTGCAATTTTCCAGCAGCGACGAGGTGATCTATCACTCTTTTTTGACCTACCCGGCACTCCTAGCTTCGGCAAGACAGGAACGCGTATTGGTCATCGGTGGTGGCGACGGCTTGGCGCTGCGGGATATTCTTCGCTGGCAGCCAAACTCGGTAACTCTTATTGACCTCGATGAGGGCATGATTGATCTGTTTAAAGGCGAGGCTGAGGGCGTGCCTGCGGCCGTTAGTGAACTGTTGCTCAGCCTCAATCAGCGAGCATTTTTAGACTCGCGAGTCAGTGTAATCATTGGCGATGCCTTTCTAGAAGTTGAAGAGCTGATTCGCACCGGCGAGATGTTTGACACTATTGTGGTCGACTTACCTGACCCCAACCACCCAGATTTGAGTCGTCTTTACAGCGATTACTTTTACGCGAAGTTAGCTGAACTGTTGGCCGGTGATGGCGCTATTGCCATTCAGTCGACTTCGCCTTATCACGCCAAGAAAGCCTTTATGTCGATCGGCAAAACGCTAGTGGCTGCCGGCTTTACCACTGAGCAGTATCACGCCAATGTGCCCACCTTCGGTGAGTGGGGGTGGACCATTGGGGTTAAACAAGGCCTGCCGGCATCCAGCAGAATAGCGGCCTTTGAGGCTCTTCCGGTCGATAATAGCTGGCTTTCTGTGCAGCAGATACTGGCCGCCTTTGTGTTCTCGCCCAGTTACTACAACGGGCTGGATAATATAGATGTCAATGAACTGGGTTCGCGCGCGGTCTATCGCTACCACCACTTAGGCTGGCGAAATGATGGTGGGATATTTTTTGCAAATAATGTTGACCTAAAGAATTAAGCTGTATATGTTGTATACAGATGGCATATTATGCCAACCAACGAAAACCATAGGAGATGATGAATGAGCGAAAATAATTCACTGGCTGATCTGGCTCTGACTTTGTGTGAGCAGCGTACTGAAGCCGGTACCAGTTTTGAGGCGTCGGTGATTGCGGTCGATGGCGGCGAAACCATCGTAGTAAAAACTTCGATTTGCCCAGATTTTCCGCTGGTTGTGACTCAAACATCCAAGCAAATACTGTCGGTTATCGACCTTTTCTCTATGTCCGATGTTAAACCTGAGTCAGTGGCAGAATTGGACAAGATACTGTTGGCGCTCAGCCCGATTATGCCTCTGAGTAGCTTTGGCACCATCGGTGACGAAGTCGTGTTGTTTGGCTCCATGCCGGTGGCAACCATTACCGCCAATATCGTGCATGAGCTGGAAGTTCAGTCCCAAAATTGTATCGAGGCTTTAGAGGTTCTCGAAGAATTACTAATTAACGATTCAGACATCCAGGAGTCCGTGTAATGAGCATTCTTAAGAGTATTTTTACCGCTATTCGTGGTGGCGCCAGTGAAGTAGGCGAGTCCATTGTTGATTCTCAGGCGATGCGTATTTTAGAACAGGAAATTCGCGACTCCAAAGATGGTATCGCCAAGGCCAAGCAGTCTCTGGCTAAGCTAAAGGCGCGCGAAGTGGGCTGTAGTCGCCAGCTTAAGGATCTGCAAGATGAGGAGGCCGAATACACCGGCAAGCTCAAGCAGTGCATGGCGGCCGATAAGGCCGAACTGGCGGCGGCCTGCGCTGAAAAAATCGGTGAGTTGCGCGGCGATATTACTGAAAAACAGTCTCAGGTTGATCAGTTGAGTGGCGAGACCTCCAAGCTCTACAAAATTATCGAACAGCGTCAGAAGAACATCGAAAAAAATGAAGGCGAAGTTGAAAAACTGCAAACCGTAATGGAGTTGAGTAAGACTCGTTCGGCCATGGCCAGCGCTATGCCCACTAACGACAGTTCGGCTAAGCGCGTTAGAACTGCCATGGAGCGGGTACAAAAGAAAGCTGGCCAGCAGGAAGACGGTATGGCGGCTGATCAGTGGATGGCAGATATGGAATCGGGCGCCGACTTGGATAACCAACTGGCTGAGGCCGGTATTGGCAGCAAGGGTAAAAACTCGGCAGCAGATATTATGGCTGAGTTCGCCAAGGACAAGTAATCATGTAATTCCTTTATGGGCATCGGTTCCGGTGCCCATATATTTGAGATACCTTCATGTTTAAATCTTTGTTCGCCAAAAAAAAGCCTGTACGTAAACTTGAATCAGCAGCTGATCTTCAGATTGGCGACTTGTTTACCCTGTCCGACCGCCTGTATTTACCTGAATCATTACGCGGCGTTACCTGCGAAGTGATTAATATAGGCGCCTATGAATTTAGCACCGGCTATGAAACTGAGTTCAGCCTGAAAACTCAGCAGGGTGACAATTACACTCTGTCGCTGAGTGATGACGACGGTGAACTGGCATTGTGTTTTTGCCAAAAAATTCCTAAAAATACGGTACTTCAACTATTTTCCGAAGAAGATATCGGTGAGATTTTTGCCGATGGCTTTGCACATTTCAGTAGCAAGCAAGATGTACCGGTTGAACTCGACGGCTGGGTGGCAGAAAAATATCAGGAGACTACTGACTGTGCCAGTTGCTATTACCACAAGGTTGATATGCGCGGGAAAATGCCAGATCACGGCAGCCTTGGCGTTGAAGAGGCGTTGCAATATTATGAGTGCAGCGGCGGCGATAATGATGATTATGGCTTGTTTATTGAAAACAGCGCCGATGGTGAAACCGAAATTTATCTTACCCGCACCGTCGCTTTAACGTCCATTGCCGAGTACTGGCCCAATGCCCGTTAAAAAAACGCCAAGCAGCTGGCAGTCGGAAATACCGGCGATCAAGCGAGTGCAGTTGCAGTTCAGTTTTTCGGTGATGGCCACCCGCCATTTAAAAATTGACGCCGCGCAGGCGGGGCTGCAGCCGTCGGCACTGATTCGCAAGACTCTAGGGCTCAGCTACGCCGATACCGGACGCGAGCGCATTGGCGTGAGTTTTAATGATGAAGACTTTAAGCTGTTGGCAAAAAAATATTCAGTCGATGCCTGCGAACACGACTTGATTAAACGGCTTATTAAAGACGAAGTCGATAATCGTTATCGCAGCGATGAAAATTAGGTTCAGACCATGATCGGTATACTCAGCCGCAGCCTTCAGCGCTATCGCTACCGGAAATACACTCGGCACCTGTCTCTCAATTTGTGGAAGCGCCTGCTAAAATTACTGTTAATTTTATTTGGTTTGATCGCAGTGAATTCCTTTGTGCTCTGCGCCTTTGAAAGCATGGACGCTGCTGACGCTATTTGGATGTCGCTGACAACTATAACGACTGTTGGTTACGGCGATTTGTCTCCCACAACACTGGTGGGGCGCATCAGTACAGTGCTGACTATGTTCGCCTGGGGCATTGCCTTAGTCGGCATGATAGCCAGTGAATTCATTGACTGGCGACTGTTAAAAACACAAAAACTACTCTCTGGAGACTGGGTAATGCAAGACATGCAGGATCATATACAAATTTTTGGTACGCCCAAGCACAACCCTGTGACTTTTCTTAAGGGCATGGTTGATGAAATTAAGCAGATTCCAGACTTTAAACATTGCCCGATACAGATTCTTACTCGCAGCTACCCCGAAGGCTTACCGGTTGAACTGCAGTCATTAAAGGTTTTACATCAAACGGGTGACGCGGAAGACATAGAAAAAATTAAGGCAGTTAATCCTGAGCAGGCGAGGATTATCGTAATTTTAGCGAAAGATTTTTCCGACCCCAGATCGGACAGTTTTACTTTCGACTTGCTGACTAAACTACAAGACCTCAATGTCACTACCTTTATAGTGGCCGAAGCCGTAAGGCCTGAAAACAAGGTACGCTTTTTAAAGGCGGGGGCTAATGTAGTGATTCGACCTGATCGTGTCTATCCTGAAAAAACAGTGCGAGTGATGACAGCTCCTGCCGCTGGCGAGGCCTTAGACGAGTTGACTGACTTTGGTGGCGATCATCTTGCACAGCTGGATATTAAGTTTAGCAATTTAACCTTTTCCGCTATTTCAACCGCGCTGAGCCAAGCTGGGGCGGGTATCGCTGTTGGTTATAAAAAAACCGACGGCGCTATTGAGATCAATCCGCCACAGAATATTTTGTTATCGGGTGGCTGCCTATTAGCCATTGTGCATGAAGATCAGTTAGATAAGGCCCATCAAACTTTCACAGAACTGGCGGCGCAATGACTTTATTAGAGAGTAAATTTAGCGATGTGATTTATTTATTGGGACTCATGTGGGTGGTGTATGCGGTCGACCTTTTACTGCCTATTAACTTAACTCAATTTGGTATTGGTCCAAGAGAGGTAAGCGGTTTGCCAGGCATAGTGATGGCGCCTCTTATTCATGCCGGGCTTGGACATATTTTGGCCAACAGTCTTCCTTTTTTGGTGTTGGGTTGTATTTTACAAATGCACGGCCGAGCTGTTTTTTGGCAGGCAACCATTATTATTGTGCTGGCCTCGGGGTTGTGTGTGTGGCTGTTTAGCGGCGCGGGCAGAGTTGTCGGAGTGTCGGGAGTGATCTTCGGTTACTGGGCTTTTTTGATGGCCTATGCTTGCTTTGTTTTTTCAGCCAGCTCTGTAGCTGTGTTTTGGCGTTCGTGTAAATCGCTATTGCTGGGTATTATCGTACTGATCTTTTACGGCACCATGTTGTTCTCGTTCTTCGATATGCGTACGCATATCTCTTGGTCTGGACATTTTTTTGGGGCAGTGGCGGGCGTATTAGCGGCCTTTATACTGGCAGGTTCCGCTAAGGCTGAGGCGTTAAAATATAGCACTCAGCAGTAATGCGATAGCGGTATGGCAAAGGCTATCTTTCTTCAGCGCTATGCTGAGGCGTTTTCATCTTATAGCCATAATGGCTGCCCAGTGATTATGTTATAAATTAATCACGGCATAGCGAGAGTTACTGAGATTATTGTTGCGCCGCGCACTTTGGCGTGGTCAAACAGTGGGTGGTGGTCAGAGCTGTCGCGGTCTATCACAGCCTCTATGGCAGAATTAATCTTAGTCATAATCACCTTGCTAAAACTCACCACGCTAATACTATTCTCGCCAATAACACTTTCTTGCACAAACACGTCCCGCAGAGCGAAAGTTCGCGTGCCTTGATGATTGTTGTCGGTGATTATGTCGGTGTAAAAAGAGCCGTAACAGAAGTTATCGGCACAAGTGTGAGCTGCATCTAAATCTGCAGTAGGGAAAAATAGAGCTAGCTGCTATGGAATGAGTAGGCAAGTGCATATGGTGCCCGCATGAGCATTGAGGCGAACGCCTGATGGCCATTTTATAATCAGCCTACTTTTAAAATGATCACCCAGTGCAATTTTAATCGATTAAAAAAGGCGCTATAGAAATATACAAAATAGCCCCTACTACGGCAAAAGCGCAGACAAAGCGCAGCGGTGCTTGGCTAAAGCTATGCCATAGGTTGCGCTCAACTTTTTCCTCGAACGCGCTGCTACTCCGTTCAAGCTGATATTGCGCTAGCAATGTTTTCGCCTGTTCCAGTTGTTGGCTGTTGGGCAGCCAAATAGCCGATACGCCGACACCAAAGCTGCCAGAATCGGTTTCATAGTAGTAGATTTCGTGCTCGTCGAGCAGTTGGCGTACCTGCAGGATTTCATCGACGGGCACATTGCTCAGTTTAAACAGCAGTTCGGCCACAGCTATTTCACCAGTAGGTTTTTAAGGGCGCGGGCATAGATGCCGGTGAGGGTCTCTAAGTCAGCCACAGACACACACTCATTCACTTTATGAATAGTGTCGTTAAGTGGGCCCAACTCGCACACTTGAGCGCCAGTGGGTGCAATAAAGCGGCCGTCACTGGTGCCGCCCGAGGTAGAAAGCTCGGTATCGCGATGGCAGTGGTGTTTAATGCCTTCTACCAGTGCGTCGACTAAGTCGCCTTCAGGGGTGAGAAAAGGCTGCCCGGACAGCTTCCATTCAACGTCGTAATTGACGCCATGTTTTTCTAGAATAGCCTCGGTGCGTGCGCGTAACTCATCTTCGGTAACTTCAGTGGAAAAACGGAAGTTGTAGATCATCTCCAGATCGCCCGGAATCACATTGGTAACACCGGTGCCGCTGTTGATATTAGACACTTGAAAACTGGTGGCGGGGAAGAATTCGTTGCCATTGTCCCAGTTGGCACTGGTCAGTTCGGCCAGTGCCGGGGCTAAAGTGTGAATCGGGTTCTCGGCCAAGTGCGGATAGGCCACATGACCCTGCACGCCCTTTACAGTGAGCACGGCACCTAAAGAACCACGGCGACCGTTTTTGATAACATCGCCGACTTGGGCTGTGGAGGAGGGTTCGCCGACGATGCACCAGGTGATTTTCTCGTCGCGCGCCTCTAACCATTCAATCACCTTAACAGTGCCGTTAATGGATGGCCCTTCTTCGTCGGAGGTAATCAAAAAGGCGATGCGACCGCTGTGGTCAGGATAGTCTGCGACAAAGTCTTCAGTGGCCACCAGCATCGAGGCCAGTGAGCCTTTCATATCAGCGGCGCCGCGACCGTAGAGCATACCGTCAACTACCGTTGGCTCAAATGGCGGGTAGGTCCACTGTTCCTCTGGTCCTGTAGGCACCACATCAGTGTGCCCAGCAAAGGCGACAATAGGGCCGCTATCGCCGCGCACTGCCCAGAAGTTGTCGACGTCTTCAAAGCGTAGCCGCTCAACTGCAAAACCAATGTTTTCGAGCCTCGAGATCATTACGTCTTGGCAGCCTGCATCTTCGGGAGTGACTGAACGACGAGCCATTAGATCGCAGGCAAGAGCAAGGGTAGGGGAGGGTTGTTGAGTCTGACTAGTGGTCATTGGAATATTCCGGAGGCGTTATAAAATACGTGAGATTGTTTATATTTTAACAGATATGGAACCGTGAATCAGTTACTAGTGACATGAGTTAAGTCTGTGAGTAATTGCCTGTGTGTACTTAAATAGAGCTGTACTGAGGAATGACGTTTGTGCGGTGGTGTTTTTAAATGAAGAATGCTTACTAGGTACGGTGATGGACCTATGCTTTGTTGATCTTTTTGCATAGAGTTTTTCTGTAGATAAAAAAGGGAGCCTTTGTAGGCTCCCTTTTAGGTCAATGGTAATCACTGTATCACCAAGATTTTCATACGGTGATATTTAATGGCAAATATGGCCAGCCAAGATGACCTGTCAAATAACGCTGCTGCCCAATAATTACTAGATCTTTGCTATAAAAAAACCCGCGCCCCTTTTCAAGGACGCGGGTTTTTAACTAGCTATGTTTGACTCTAGTGAACTAGAGACCAGCCTGATGCTTTAGTAGCCATCATTCCCATGCTCTGCTCATTACCCTGAGCATTGCTGATGGAAAGCATAACTTCGCCATTAGCCGGCTTATGCCATAGGATGTCGGCACGACCATCACCATTAAAGTCTTCTAGCTGCTGGGTCCAAGCAGAGAATTTAGGATCTAAATTCTCAACACGTAGCTGACCAC
>CAJWZU010000056.1 GCA_913050115.1 uncultured Cellvibrionales bacterium | reverse complement strand
TTTTTTCGATTTTTTTTTCGATTTTTTTTTCGATTTTTTTTTCGATTTTTTTTTCAATTTTGTTGGCGGCAAAACCCAAAATCCCTAGGTACAATTTTTGAAAATCGCGCCTAGGTCAAATATCGTTAGCACAATTTCTCAAAATCGCGCCCAGGCCAAAATCTGCGCTAAAATTTGACTTTTTGCGAAATTTGCAACGTGCGCGCCCCTCCTCCTTCCACGTGACGCGGCTTTTTGTACGCAATTTTTACGCTACAAAATCGCAGGGCCGGCGGGATGGACAAAACCAGGGGCGCGGTTGACCAGGTGCCCGAATTGGCGTAATGCGCTAAAATGGCGAAAATGCGGTAAAATGGGCCATAAATAATTTTAGCGATTTTTCCGCGTGAAATTGAAAAGGATGCGAATTTGAAAAATTGTGCTGAGATACTTTGCCCTAAACGCGATTTTCTGGCTTGGTTCAGGATTTTAGCGATTTTTCCTCGTGACGCGCGTTTTTTATGCGAATCTGGCGTAAAATTTTGATTTTGGCTTTTAGCGATTTTGCCACGTGCGCGCCCTCGCCCTTTTAAAAAAAGTGAAGTAACGCATAAATTTATAAACATCTGCATCCGCACTATTGAGCCAAAACTGATAGAAAGCGTAGGGTGACGTTTTCGCTGGATCCAACCAGATGGTTCCAGATTCGGTCTTGCCAAATTTAGTTCCGTCGGATTTAGTGACCAAAGGCAGCGTCAATCCGAATGCATGACCGCCGTGCATACGCTTAACCAGATCTACACCACCGACAATATTACCCCACTGATCGGATCCACCGATTTGCAGCGAGCATGTATGGCGCTGATACAATTCGGCGAAATCATAGGACTGCAGCAACATATACGTAAACTCGGTAAAAGAGATACCTTCACCCTCGCGTTCTATACGCTGCTTGACCGACTCTTTCTTAATCATATTATTGATTGAAAAGTGCTTACCAACATCGCGCAAGAAACTCAGCACATCGATATTGCCCACCCAATCAAGGTTATTGACCACTTCTGCCCCGTTAACGGGTGAATCAAAGCTAATAAAAGCCGACACTTGCGATTTAATCTTTTCTACCCAATCAGAAACAGTATTGGGAGTGTTGAGCTTACGCTCCTGCGCCTTAAAACTTGGATCGCCGATTAGACCAGTCGCACCACCTACCAATGCAATCGGCTTATGACCGGCCATCTGAAAACGCTTTAGTGTCAGCAGAGGAACCAAGCTGCCGATATGCAAGCTATCCGCGGTTGGATCAAAACCGCAATAAAGGGTGCGTGATACTTCACACAAATGGGTAGAAAGTTCATCGCCACCGGTCATCTGAGCAATCAGACCGCGAGCTTCGAGGTCGGCCAACAAGTTTGAATCTACCGCAGTCATCTTATTTACGCCCATTCAATTTACATGCAAACGGCAATCATGCCTATTTCTGGAGCAGCACGATACCCGATACACACCTAAAAACAAGCTAAGCTCAAGTATTTGGCTATAAAACAACCAACCACTAGTGCCTTAAAGTGTTTTTTTTGGTATAAATAGCAATCTATCAGATTCAATACAGTATTCACTCCAGGTGTTTTATGGAATCCACTAAAACGACAAAATTTTTGTCTGTTAACAAAATGCGGGCTAAATTCTATCCGCGCAGGCATCTTATTGCTGCAGGCTTTCTTGCTGCCGGCCTAATTCTTACCCAGGGCTTGTTTTCATCCGAGGACGCTATAGCAAAACGCCACCAGCAAACTCTGACTTTATCACTGGAATCTAATGCACTCATTAGTACCCATGATATTGAGAGTACAGTTAGCATTAGTGCTTACAAAACAACGATGGACACCAGTGCGCATCTCGCCGTTGCCAAGCAACTCGATAAGAGTCCGATCTTAGCATTGGAACCCAAAGTCGCACTTAGCGATCAATACCTTGAAAGTAAGCCCAGCGTTATCGCACCCGCTGCAACCACAAGCACACCTGTCGCCCCCGCCTCCTCATTGGAAATTGTCTCGACAGAGCCCGCTTGGCAAGATTACACCATCAAAAATGGCGACAGCTTAGCTCTAGTATTTAAGCGCGCAGGACTGCCGGCCAGTGCCATGTATGAGCTTATTCATGCGGCACCTAAAGCTGGCGAACTCACCAAAATACACCCAGGTCGTACTCTGTCTTTTGCTCTGGATAACAGTGGCAAGCTTCAAGCACTACGCTATCGTGGAAATCGCCTCAATAGCGTCATATACACTCGTACCGCTAAAGGTTTTAATCACCAAATTGAAACGCGCAAGCCCGATACTTATTTGGCTTATCGCAGCGCTACGATTGTGTCCTCTCTATTTGATGCTGGCATTGATGCTGGTCTGTCCGCTAACCTAATAATGGAGCTGGCCAATATTTTTGGGTGGGACATCGATTTCGCACTCGATATCCGCAATGGCGACCATTTTAATTTACTATTTGAAGAAAAATTTCTCGACGGCGAAAAGATCGGCAACGGCAAGATACTGGCTGCAGAATTTATCAATCAGGGCGATAACTTTAAAGCCGTACGGTATATAGATACTGGCGGTGACGCACACTATTTCACGCCTGATGGTAAAAGCTTACGCAAAGCTTTTTTACGAGCGCCGCTGGATTTCACTCGTATCAGTTCTAACTTCAACCCGCGCCGTTTACACCCTATTCACAAAACTGTGCGCCCGCATCGCGGCACCGACTATGCTGCTAGTCGGGGCACACCGGTATTCGCCTCGGGTAAAGGCCGAGTCATCACCTCGACCTACAACAAAGCAAGCGGCAATTATGTGGTTATTCAGCACAGTAATGACATTACCACCAAATATTTACACTTAGCTAAGCGCAAGGTCAAAAAAGGTCAAAAAGTTACTCAAAAACAACTTATTGGCACTGTTGGCAGCACCGGCTACTCAACCGCACCACACCTGCATTATGAGTTCCTGCTCAATGGCGTACACCGCAATCCGCGCACAATATTGCAAAAGCTTCCTAAGGCTAAATCCATACCGAGTAATGAATTAGCTCGCTTCAAACTACAGACTCAGCCGCACTTTGCTCAGCTAAACACCTTCAAACAAGGTGCTACCCTGGCATTAACCGCCCCCCGCTAAATTATGCCTGACACCAACTTATATATCGGCCTGATGTCAGGTACCAGCGCCGATGGTATTGATGTCGCATTAGTCGATTTCAACAATAATGCTATAAAACTCCTCGCCCACAGCGAGAGGCCTCTCGAACCAGAAATTAAAGAGAAAATTCTTCAGTTATGCCAACCAAGCGATAATGAAATCGAACGCATGGGTGCCCTCGATCGTCAGCTAGGCGGCCAGTTCGCAATCGCCTGTATGCAACTTCTATCGCAAGCCAAACTGCCCGCAACAGCTATAACGGCCATAGGTAGCCATGGCCAGACTATTCGGCACAGACCTACACTGCCGCTAGGAAACGCTTTTACCCTACAAATAGGTGATGCAAATACTATCGCCGAACTTACCGGTATCACTACTGTCAGTGATTTTCGCCGCCGCGATATTGCCGCCGGGGGGCAAGGGGCGCCGTTAGCGCCAGCGTTTCATAAAGCCGCTTTTCACTCCTCGAAAACCTCTCGGGCTGTGGTTAACATTGGTGGTATGGCCAATATTAGCCACCTGCCCAGCAGAGGTGAGGTAATCGGTTTTGATACTGGCCCTGGTAATGTATTACTCGATACTTGGATTTTCCACAAACAAAGTAAAACCTATGACCGCGACGGCGCATGGGCGGCCTCAGGCAAGTGTATTCCATCGCTATTACAGCAACTACTGCAACACCCCTACTTTCATCTTTCTCCACCAAAGAGCACTGGGCGTGAAGCATTTAATCTGACTTGGCTGCTTGAACAGCTAAAGCATCATGCCGAATATGAAAAAAATGAAGATATACAGGCAACGCTATTAGAACTAACAGCAGTAACGATCAGCCAAGATGTTCTCGCGCTTAGTAAGGGTGAAATACTCGAGGTTTATATCTGTGGCGGCGGCGCTTACAACCAACAATTAATGCACAGATTAACGCAATTAATGGCAGAACACAGCGTCGCTAGTACCGAAAATTTGGGCATAGCACCAGAGTGGGTAGAAGCTGTAGCGTTTGCTTGGCTGGCCAAACAGACTATGGAGAGACAATCAGGAAACTTACCCGCCGTCACCGGGGCCCAAAGGAGTGTTCCCTTGGGCGGGATTTATTGGGGTTTTTAACCCTGCCGATAAATCCGATCTGTGCTGATTCTATCAAATTGAAAGGTTAAAGTGGCTATAGCTAAGTTACACCGAGAATGATGATCCGCAACCACAAGTTGAGCTGGCGTTAGGGTTAGACACTGAGAACTTAGAACCCTGTAAACCCTCTTCATAATCGACTTGGGCACCCGCAAGATAAGGGTAACTCATTGAGTCAACAAGTACTGTAACGCCCATCCTGTTGATGACAGCATCATCTTCAGCGGTTAACTCATCGAATGTAAAACCGTACTGAAAGCCAGAACAGCCGCCTCCAGTCACGAAAACTCGCAACTTCAGATCTTCGTTGGCTTCCTCGTCAATCAGCTCACGAACCTTAGCTACAGCACTGTCAGTGACAGTGAATGCTTGCGGATTAAATACTTCTGGCGCTGACATTATATAAATCCTAAGTGGGCAACAGGTATCTGTGGATGAGCGCATCATACGCTGGTATTTGAATTATCCCTTTAACCCAGTAAAACAATCAACTATTTAAATTGTCGCGGCATCTGCCGATTTGGCTTTACTGGGCTTATCATTTTTCATATCAGGTTTAATCACCACTGGTTTTTCACTGCCATCGGCACTAAAAACCAAATTGCCATTGACCTGTGCACCTTTCACCATTTCTATCAGTTTATAGTGTACGTTGCCTTCGACCACGGCATTGGCAGCCAATTCTACATGTTTACTTGAATGAACATTGCCCACCACGCGGCCGTTAATCACAATATTCGGCGCTGTGACCTCACCCTCAACCAAACCTTTTTCCATGACTCTGACCCGCGCATCATCGTCGGCAACAATATTACCGCGGACAATCCCTTCCACTTCTAAATTACCGCTAAAATGAATATCACCGACAATTTCGGTCGATTTAGACAATAGGGTAGTGCTACCAGAAGCAAAACCGCCCATGCTCTTATTTTTTTTACCAAACATACATTTAAACTCTACTAAAAAAATCTAAAAATTGAAGTTTATTCAGCGTTCACAACGACCGGCTGAGCGTCACTAAGACCGATACCATTAAATGAACTGCCGGTTGAGATAACATCACTGCGCAAATTTTGTACCAACCAGTCAAACGTTTCCTCAATGGTAACCGCATTTTTACCGGTTGACGTAGCCATTAGTTCTATGGAAGTTGGCTCAAATCCTTCTGGCAATAACAGTTCACCCGAGAAATTTTGAAAATATTTAAAATTCAATTTAATGTTTTCATGGCTTAATTGATCATTAAGGTCTTGCATCGGCAACGTCACGAGTTGTCCGGCTTGACGCCCAACAATATTGACATTGAGGTAGCCCTTTAATGGTTGATGCTGTGTTGCCAGCTGCTGCAATACCAGTTTGTACTGGTAACGACGGGGGATGTGGGTGGCCAAAATATTGACCGAACCTACTGTTAAACCGCGCTTATTGCCACTAGGGGACATCAAACCTTTATAAAAGCTAATCTCTTCCTGCAGCCCTGCAACCTGAGCCTTCAAATCAATAACTTCCGTGCGCACGCCATTACTGGCCTGACGGTCAATCTCAGAGCCCAATTCTAAATGAGTCACCTGCTGACGATACTCGCCCGAAGAGCGCATAATCTCAGCTAAGTCGACACGCAAGCTATCGCGCTCAATAATCGCCTGAATATCTAAACTCGTACCCTCGCGAAGACCTAACAAGTAACTGCACGTGATACCGCCCAACACCAAGCATATTGCTAGCAGTCGCATACTCCAACGCAATACGGGACGATAAGATACGACTTCCAGCTGATACTGCTGACTGCCTTTAACTGAACTCATAAACAACACCAGAAATAACTCAAAAAGACGAACGCGTGCGGCACATCACTAATGTTAAGGTAGCAATGCAACCTGATTCAGCCCTAGAGTCTCTTCAAAACCAAACATAATATTCATGTTTTGTATGGCCTGCCCTGATGAACCTTTGGTCAGGTTATCAATAACAGACATAACCACAACAGTATCTCTTTGCTGAGGCTGCTGCAGTGCTATGCGACACACATTGGAACTTTTCACTGTGCGCGTCTGTGGGTGGCTACCCATAGGCATAACATCGACAAAAGGCTCATCCTTGTAGCGTTGTTCGTATAGCGACTGCAAGTCAACGCCGTCCTGCTGCAAAGTAGAAAATAAAGTCGCATGAATACCGCGAATAATCGGCAGCAAGTGCGGTACAAACGTCAACTGCGCACCGGTTTGTACGTCGCCCAGCACCTGCTCAATCTCGGGTAAATGACGATGGCCATAAGAAGCATAGGCCTTGAAGCTGTCGCCAATTTCGGTAAGTAAATTATCTACTTTAGCCTGACGACCGGCACCGCTTGCACCGGAGGCTGCACTCGCAATCAGTCTTGTCGGGTCAACCAAGTTGTTTTCTAGCAGCGGCAAGAAACCTAGCTGAATAGCCGTGGGATAACAGCCGGGGCAGGCGATCAACTGCGCATCTCTAATGGCTGTACGATTAATTTCGGGCAGACCGTAAACGGCCAGATCAATCAATTCAGGCGCTGTGTGAGGCTGATTGTACCAATGTTCCCACTGTACCCGATCGCGCAGGCGGAAATCCGCTGACAAATCAATGACACGCACACCGCGCTCAATCAAGCTAGGCATCATATTTTGCGCCACACCATGGGGGGTAGCAAAGAACACTACGTCCAGCTCAGCCAGTGCCTCAACATCTGGCCTAGAAAAGGCCAGGTTTAAAAAGCCGCGCAGGCTAGGATAAAGTTCACTAACTTGCACGCCGTCTTCGGCGCGCGAGGTAATAATAGATACCTCTGCCTGTGGGTGATTAACCAATAAACGCAACAATTCAACACCGGTGTAGCCTGTGCCGCCAACAATACCCACTCGAATCACAATATTCTCCAACCTGTCACAATAACTATCAAACTCTATATCCGCCTATGATAAGTATCTGTGGAGCAAAACAAAAGAACTAGCCCACTACAATAAACAATTAAAGCCTTTGACTTGCATCCATTTGGCTTTAATAACGTTCATATATTTTGCCATGATTTGGCGTATATCGACATTTTTTCGCAACTGGCCATACTAGTTTTACTGATCGACGTTAGCGCTGACGCTTGCAGACTTTTACCGGTGGTATCTAACTGGCACAGAAAAATGATGCCAATGGATTTGATGCGGGCCTAAAAGTACACAATGCAAAAGAGGATGTTCTGTTTGTTACTCGTATGGCGTCCACATTTTTGCGTTTATCTCTCGAATTGGCGGTATGATCACGCTTGTTGCGCTAAGTAACCTTTACCAAAAATCAATAAAGTTCAGGATCACACAAGGATTGCACATGCTGTGGGTTAAAGCCTTCCATATAATCGCTGTTATTTGCTGGTTTGCAGCACTATTTTATTTGCCTCGTCTATTTGTTTATCATGCCAGCTGTGCCGATAAAGGCGGGCGCGAGCGTTTCAATATTATGCAGCGCAAGCTCTATCGCGGTATCGCCACACCCAGCATGATCGCTACACTAATACTGGGGTTTTGGTTAATAGGCTATAATTTTGAGTACTATAAAAGTGCCGTTTGGCTGCATGCCAAATTGACACTGGTAGTTATCCTAGTCGGTTATCATTATATTTGTGGCCATTTCGTGAAACAGTTTGCCGGTGGAAATTGCCATAAGAGCCATGTTTTTTTTCGTTGGTTTAATGAATTTCCGGTGCTATTGCTAGTCGCCATCATCATTCTGGTGGTGGTTAAGCCGTTCTCTTAACCTGTAACGTCACTAATGCTCCGCGCGCAAATGACGCACATTGAATTATTTCCAACGCAAGAGTGCGATCTCGCTTAAAAACAACACAGTGACGACACATCTCTGTGCCTCTATTTAACAATTTCATCTACCTAAAGCAGCTTTCTCGACGTGTGTTAGACTCAAAGAACGTCTATGCATGAGAGGCCCCTAATGAGCTCGTTCAATAGTTCCGTTCCCGTAGTATTGTCGCTAGCAGCTCATGACCCATGTGGCAGCGCCGGTATCCAAGCTGACATAGAAACGTGCATGAGCCTTGGCTGCCACTGCAGCCCTGTTATTACCGCCATATGCGCTAAGGATACTCGTGAGCTTAAAGAGATGGTGCCGGTCGACAGCACACTGTTAATTGAACAGGCTAGGGCCATTTTAGAAGATATGCCAGTTGCAGCGATTAAACTGGGATTCCTCGGCAGCGTCAGCAACGTTGAAGCCGCCCACACGATTTTGCGCGACTACCCTAACATTCCCGTCATCCTCGACCCTCTCACAAGTGTCGGGGATGACGAATTACTCGATTCAGCAGCACTGCTAAAGGCTACTATAACGCTGCTATTACCCATGGCAACACTGGCCACACCGGACTTAGTCGAAGCCCATGAATTAGCAAAACAGGGCGACACTATTAACGCTTGCGCCAGTCAAATTCTCGAAAGCGGCTGTCAGAACGTGCTTATTACAAGTGTAAGTCGCAACAATAATAGTGTTGATAATGTACTGTACAACCAGCTGGGGTTAGTCAGAACCTTCTCCTGGCCCAGATTAAAACTCTTTAGTCACGGCTCTGGCGCCACTCTTTCCGCCAGTGTCGCCGCCTATCTCGCCCATGGTTTACGCCTGATAGATGCCGTCGAGCAGGGACAGCAATTCACGTGGAGCGCCTTAGAAGCTAGTCGACAATTGGGCATGGGTAAACGTATTCCCAATCGTATTTTTTGGGCCAAACAAAACCATGCAGATAAGAAAACCAAACAGAACTGAAGACAGAACTAAAGCTTGCGTAGCGTCGCTCTAGCCTTACACTGGTCTCGTCAACAATAGAGCAGTATTTTGAAAAAATGTGATTTCCCCAAACTCTATGCCATTACTGATAGCCGCCTTATGCCCGCCGAGCAATTACAGCTCAAAGTTGAAGCTGCGCTCAAGGGTGGCTGCCGGCTGATTCAATACCGTGATAAAAGCGCTAATCCTGCCAAAAGAATCGTCGAAGCCGGACAGCTGCTCCGCCTCTGTAAGCGCTATAATGCCCTGTTAATAATCAATGATGACATCGACCTGACTCTAAGCGTTAAAGCCGACGGTGTGCATCTCGGCCAAGGCGACGCGGGTATTTCCGAGGCGCGCCAGCGTTTAGGGCGCGGCGCGATTATTGGTATTACCTGCCACGATAACCTAGCTCTGGCACAAGAGGCTGAGACAGCTGGAGCCGACTATGTCGCCTTTGGTCGCTTCTTTAACTCCAATACCAAACCCGACGCCAATGCTGCCCCCCTGAAATTGGTACAAACGGCCCGCTCGCAAATAAACGTGCCGATTGTGGTGATTGGTGGCATTTGCCGCGATAATGCTCAGCAGCTTATAGCAAACGGTTGCGACAGCATCGCTATCAGTCACGGTCTCTTTGCCGCCGACGATATCGCCGCCGAAGCCAAGCACTTACTTACTCTGTTTCCAGCCCACAATTAAGAGCCTATCTATGTCCCGTTCCGATGAGTTATTTCAACAGGCCCAACAACATATTCCCGGCGGCGTGAACTCCCCAGTACGCGCATTTAAAGCCGTAGGTGGCACGCCGGTATTTTTCGAGCGAGCCGCTGGTGCTTACATGTTTGACGCCGATGGCAAAAAATATATCGACTATGTGCAATCTTGGGGGCCGATGCTACTCGGTCACTCCCATCCCGAAGTGATCGACAGTGTGATTGAAACCGCCAAACTCGGCCTCAGCTTTGGTGCCCCCACTGAACGGGAAACCACTCTCGCTAATAAAATTTGCGACCTAATGCCCGGTATGGATATGATCCGTTTCGTCAACTCCGGTACCGAAGCCACCATGAGTGCGATTCGTCTGGCGCGCGGTGCCACTGGTCGCGATAAAATTGTTAAGTTCGAGGGCTGTTATCACGGTCACTCCGACTCATTGCTCATTAAAGCAGGCTCCGGCGCCCTGACTTTGGGCGTGCCCAGTTCACCCGGTGTGCCTGAGTCTCTGGCACAACACACGATTACTCTGACGTATAACGATATTGAGGGTGTAAAAAAAGCCTTTGCCGAACTCGGAGAGCAAGTAGCCTGTATTATTGTTGAGCCGGTTACCGGCAATATGAATTGTGTGCTGCCGATTCCTGGCTTTTTAGACACTCTTCGCCAAGTCTGTGACGACAGTGGAGCCCTGCTTATTTTTGACGAAGTCATGACCGGTTTTCGTGTGAGTCTCACCGGTGCCCAAGGCCTCTACAATATTCAGCCAGACTTGACGTGCCTTGGCAAAGTGATCGGCGGCGGTATGCCGGTAGGCGCATTTGGTGGCAAGCGTGAAATTATGGAACAAATAGCTCCGCTCGGTCCGATTTATCAAGCGGGTACTCTATCGGGCAACCCCGTCGCCATGGCTGCGGGTCTAAAGAATCTTGAGCTAATATCCAAGCCGGGTTTTCACGCTAACGTCAGCGCCAAGACCGACCGTCTTATTAACGGTATACGCGCAGCAGCGGCAGAAGCTGGCATCCCTCTATCTTCTAACCATGCCGGCACTATGTTTGGCTTCTTCTTTGTGGGCGAGAACTTTACCGAGGAACAGAGTATTACCAATTTCGATCAGGTGATGAGCTGCAATATCGAGCGCTTTAATCAGTTCTTCCACGGTATGTTAGAGCGCGGAATTTACCTGGCTCCTGCCAGCTATGAAGCCGGCTTTATGTCAGCGGCACATAGTATTGAGGATATAGATGCAACAATCGCAGCGGCGGCAGAAGTATTCTCAACGCTGACCTAAACAGATAAGTCGTCAGATAGATAAAAAAAGGGACCGCAATTGCGGTCCCTTTTTTTGCCTCTAACGCGCTATTCTGTCCACATATTAACCAATTTATCTACCATCAACAAAGCCTCATCTGAGGCATCAATAATACGACAACCGGCCCAGTGCGGCGAGCCATCCCCAGCCTCACGCACCCAAAAACAGTCGATAGCCAGCTGTATTTTATCAATGCCATCAAGAGGCTGTGCTAGGATTAAATCGAGCTGATAGATCTTTTCGATCGACAATAGTTGATCTCCCATCAGCATCATACCTTCGCTGTGGATATTCACTAGGCGACCGATATACTGTTGCGCGGCACGGTCATAAACCTCCACCACATCGGTAACTTGATGGCGCTTTAAACCGCGCTGACAGTTCTCTTCTTTATTTGTACTATCCATGATTGCGGTCTCCAGGAGTTTTGGTAGCTTTAGTATTTAAATTTACAAAAATATTTTCCAGCGCCCGTTCAAAAAAAGGCTTGCTGCTGCCGGCAATAATTTTGGTTTCATGGCAAATCATGGCGCGAGCTAACTGCAAACCCGATTTCATCGCCACTTTTTTGCCCATTTGATCAACTAGCATATAGTGTAGTGTGCGCGCATTGTACCAGGCAACTTTCAGCCGCTTACCGCCTTCGAACTCAAACCAGGTGCCAAACTCAATCATCTTTAAGCTCTCAACTATCTTGGCCTCTTGCTCGCTGGGCTGCTCATCGTAGTCGTCATTATGACCGACTTTTTCAGCTGCTAGTGCCTCTAGCTTATTACGCATGAGTACAGGCGCGACCTCTGCCGACTTGCTCAGCAGCGCAAGTTTCTGAAGTGATATAAGCGCTTCAAGCAATTTTTTAGCTTTTGCAGGATCATAACCAATGGTTTCGAAACCGGTTTCTATGCTATCCAGCAGCTCATCATGAATTTCCATCTGACGAGATTTTTGGGCATTATCCGTTTTACATTCAACACTCCATAGAATGAGGTCGATCGTCTTAATAGACTTTGCCCAGGCCTCTGATTTATCGCCATAGCGCAACAATACAAACGCCAAATAGTCTGACCATGGCTGTAATAACAGCAGTAAAACGGCCGAGGGAAGCTCGCGTTTATCGGATCGCGAGCGAACTTCAGTATTAACACGAAACTTCACTTCGCGAAGTTTTTCTTCACCCTCTAACTTTTCCATTACCCGTCTTTCCATCAGTTCTTGACGGCGGGATAACTTTTTAGTGTAACCGCTAAAATCGAGTAATAACTCGGCAAATATTCGCACATCATCTTTGAACTCTTGCAGCACTCTCGACACGACCGACTTAATTTTTTCATACATATCGTACTGACTAGTCCCATCATTACTGACCCAGCGCACACCCGCTTCGGCAAGGCTATTTAACAATAATCGCGCTGGATGTTCGGTTTCTGTAAAAAAACTTTTATCAAGAAAAGCGATTTTCATAAAAGGAGTGTGCAAATAACTTAGCAAAGTCTTTATCGAATCGGGAAGATTTTCATCGGAGAGCATATATTCAAATAACATGCCGACTAAATCAATAGTATGCATGTCATTACTTTCAATGCGGGTATCTTTCGAGACAACCTGAAAGTGCTGAGTTAATAAACCGTTAAGACCGATAACACTCTGCCCGGTCAACTCGCTTGAAACTGGTAGCGGCCCTACTTGCAACTGTAAATTTTGCAGTACCGAGATCAGCTGCTGACGGCTATAAGTGTGGTTAGCCGCGGTGCCATTGATCACCGACGTATGGGTGCCTATTCCACTTGGCGGTACTGGTGGCGCATCAGTTCTACTGCCCACGCCCAGAGCAATATGGCTTTGCAGAGTATGAATAGCATTGACCAAACTGCCCTGATACTGTTCGCTAGACTGATTAGGGTCAGGCGCCGCCACCAAACCATTCTGTGACGGTGTCAAAGCGTCGTAAACGGCAGCAGCGCTTTTTTCTCTTGCAGCGTCGCCATCAGAGTGAAGAACTTTAGCCGGAGTCGTTGGTGATGCTTTTTTGCGCATCACTGCTTGACGTAAATTAGCTAATACACCGGAACTTTGTAAATAGTTATTATTTTCATCCAGCACCTCTTGCAGACGCTGCATGAATATTTCATCAAATACTTTGTAGGCAATGATTTTAACTTTTGTGTCAAAGTTAAACAGTTTTAGTGCCTTTCGCAGCGATTCACAAAATTGCACAGGACCTATAGGATTACTGCGATCAAAAACTTTATGGCCGCCATTCAGCACTGCATAACGCTGATTTAATGCCCAAAGTAAGTCAACGTTCTTATTTTCCTCTCGCTGCGTAATTGAGCTGATGGCAATGGTTTGCTCAAGGTCTTCATTGTCGACCAGCGACAAGATGTCATTGGTGTATTTTTCTTCGCCGGTATGCGTATCAAGCTCATGTTTTCTAAATTTAATGAAACCCTCGCCGAGATAACCACAAAAATAGCGACTAAACTCACGCCCCTGTTTCAACAGCTCATGCTGAAATTCACTGTGTAGCCGCTGCTCTTGATTGGTGGCTCCACGATCACAGAGTTCAAGTAATTTATCGTTAAAGCTCGATAAAAACATATCAAAATTCGGCTTAGCCCAAGCCAAAACTATGCGCTGGCTTCCCTTGAGTAATTCAAGCACACGCTCGGCGTCGAGTGGGCCAGCGAATGGCTTACTGTGGGGCTGCGGTTGGTTCGTATCGGTCATCGCTTTCCGTCAATTCCATACTAAAACGCTATCGGTAAAATAATAGCAGTGAAGCACTATGGCTTCAGTGTAGACACAAACACTTAAAA
Organism: uncultured Cellvibrionales bacterium; assembly: GCA_913050115.1. GTDB lineage: Bacteria > Pseudomonadota > Gammaproteobacteria > Pseudomonadales > Cellvibrionaceae > UBA1124. The sequence goes on along the minus strand of CAJWZU010000056.1, from coordinate 1,179 downwards.
ACGTAATTCCTTTTTAAGCGCAGTTTCAACTGTATTTAGCCTCGCTAAAATTGCCCATCACTAATTTGCTTTAAACGCTGGTAAGACTGCCCTACTGGACTGCTATAGCGCAGCCCTTGGCGAGCGAATTGTTGAGCGTTGCCGCTCGAACCCAGTTTTAAATAGCTTTCGGCTAGAATCAGATACCACTCAGATTGGCCGCGGTCAATCCGTAAACCCCGTTCTGCAGTGCGGACGGCGTATTGATACTCGCCATAGCGATACTGCAAACGCGCCTGAGATAGTAGTTTTACCACCGCAGCGCTGCGTTCAGGGGCAGTGCTAGGAAACTCAGCGCCAGACACCCGCTCTCGCACTTCTATAGGCTCAGCCGATTCAGCCGGCATTGACGTTGGTCGCTGTTGCTGTGAGCCACAGGCCGTCAAAACGCTAAGACACGCCACATATAAAAATCTATTCAACATCAACGTAATACTCACTTAAAGTTATCCGGTTTTAGCGGCCGCTAAAACTGCTTCCACCAATGTATGAGCGGATTCTCGATCCACTCACAAGCCCCCTGTTGACGGGGCTCCGTACCCTCGATAAATGGCAGTAAAATAGCACCGCGACAGTTTTCTGCGCTGATAAGACCCGAGTTACTATCAACCCACACATTCGACAAGCCCTCGGGTAAAAATGAGTCCAAGCCGCGACCGGGATCGGCCGCCATTATATCGGACCACAGCAGCAGTGCACCGCTAGCGCCTGTCAATGGCGTCACATCATTGTCATCACGGCCCAGCCACACCACGGCGAGCGTGTCGTTACTAAAGCCGGCAAACCAGCTATCGCGCTGATCATTACTAGTGCCTGTTTTTCCCGCCACGGCCAGTTCCGCAGGAAGTTGCTTATAGGCGCCTCGGCCGCTGCCATTGCGCATAACTAACTCCATAGCTACTTTTAACGGGTATATAAAGCGAATATCAAAACGCTGTTCGACCGCCAATGGGTAACGGCTTAAAGGCAGCCCTTGCATCGTTTGCACGCTGCGTATAGAACGCAATGGCGTATAAAACCCATCGGCCGCGATAGTGTGATACATACTCGCCACGGTTAACGGTGACCATTCTACAGCGCCGAGTAACATCGCAGGGATGCGTCCGACCGGCAGGTCCACCCCCAGCTGTTCAACATTTG
>CAJWZU010000055.1 GCA_913050115.1 uncultured Cellvibrionales bacterium | reverse complement strand
CGGCAAGGTAATGCAGTAGACACGTTGCTGCGTGTACTGATGCACTGTGTACGTGAAGACATCATAGGGGACTCACCTCCATCAGACTGATTAAAGCATCGCTGTCGAGCCGCCCACTCTTAAGATGGTGCTTAAGCTCTGTTTAAAAGGGTGTAAGACAGTTCGATCCCTATTTTTCGTGGGTGTCGGATATTTAAGAAGAGTTGCTCCAAGCACGAGAGGACCTGAGTTAACGAGCTGCTATTGTACGGGTTGCCATGTCAATGAACATTGCTGTTGCCTCACGTTCGGTCGACATCACCACTGAAAGCGTTTAGGCGGCAACCTTACACAACAATAAGATACCCCTGGGATCCTATGTCCCCTAAAATGCTGTTAAAGACTACGATATTGACAGACTTAGTATGTAGATATTCAAGGCGTTGAGCTAACCAGTGCTAAGTGCTCGTAAGGTTTGACTGTGCAGTTAGCAATGACTGTTGTTTGTTTACTGATCAGTAATGTTAGTCATTGGCCATGTTAATAAGAGACAAAACTCAAAAAAACATTACAATTTTTTTTTGCCTTATTCGGTAACGCTATCAGGCCCTTAGAGACAAGATAAGATCGAAAGCCGCCATAAAGAATTGCTTGACCATCATAGCGAGTTGGAACCACCTGCTTCCATTTAGAACTCAGAAGTGAATCGATTTAGGGCCGATGGTAGTGTGGCCTTTGTCCATGTCAGAGTAGGTCATCGTCATGCTCTTAAATAATACAAAAAAGCCCCAATGCTTACGCGCTGGGGCTTTTTTGTATTTTTAAAGTTTAATAAAATATTAGAGAAGTTCAGAGCGTCAGAATAAGTTAAGGCTGGCGTCTAGTGACATATCTTCTTGACTCCATCTACAATTTACTTGTATCGGTCTATAGGATTCTGAAAGGACATCTTGCCGGAAAGTGACGTTATAGTTCAAATGGGTATTCAAAATTTACAAAAAGTCTGCTGTAAGTTTAAATTCAAAGGTCTTCATAAGCCTATATGATTCCCGCTACTGAAAACTTTTTCTATTCTCTTTGTTCTTAGAGTCCAACAATAGGCTTCTATATATTAATACGTTTAGCGCCGTATATTAGGGCTGCTGTATGGCAGGGGTATTACTTGAAGGGTATCAGTATTGTGCAAAAACGATTTATTATTACACTACTTAAACTTAAAAAAACCACCGTAAGGTGGTTTTTTTAAGTGAAATGAAACTAACCATTACAGATTAGCAATTTTACCGCTTTGTTCTTTCAGTTTAACTAACTGCCCATCGAAGTCGGTTAGGCGGTCTTTTTCTTTTTGAACCACTGCTGCAGGTGCCTTATCAACAAAGCTGGCATTACCTAGCTTGCCGTTGATTTTAGCGACTTCAACAGTCAGTTTGTCTATTTCTTTTTGTAGCCGAGCCAGTTCAGCGCTCTTGTCGATTAAGCCTGCCATAGGTACTAGAATTTCCATGTCACCAATCAGACCGGTGGCGGACATAGGTGCTTCTTCGCCGTTAGTAAGGATAGTAATGGTTTCTATTGACGCGAGTTTTTTCAGGAAGGCTTCGTTCTCGTTTAGGCGGCGTTGATCGTCGCTGCTGGAGTTTTGAATAAATACCGGCAATGCTTTGGCAGGTGAAATATTCATCTCGCCACGGATGTTGCGAACGCCGACAATAACATCTTTTAACCATTCAAGATCAGTAATAGCTTGTGTATCGATCAGAGACTCGTCGGTTTCAGGGTAGGCCGCAAGCATAATCGTGTTATTGCTATCGGCCTTATTTACACCAGCGAGTGGGGCGATTTTTTGCCAGATCTCTTCAGTAATAAATGGCATCAGCGGGTGCGCTAAACGAAGTGTTTCTTCAAGCACTCTAATCAATGTACGGCGGGTGCCTTTCTTTTGTGCGGCGCTTGATTCATCACTGTAAAGCACTGGTTTAGAGAGTTCTAGGTACCAGCTGCAGTACTCGTTCCAAACAAAATCATAGAGCGCTTGTGAAGCTAGGTCGAGACGATAGGTGTCGATACCCTCCGCTACGGCGTGTTCAACTTCTTGCAGTTTGGCGACAATCCAGCGGTCAGCCAAAGACAACTCAAAGTTTTCTGAGCCATCCGCTCCGCAATCCTCCTCTTCACAGTTCATTAGAACGTAGTTGGTTGCATTCCATATCTTGTTACAGAAATTGCGGAAACCTTCGATACGCCCAACATCAAACTTAATGTCGCGGCCCGTAGTAGCTAGCGAGTAGAAGGTGTAGCGCAGTGCATCGGTGCCATAAGAAGCTAGCCCTTCTGGAAATTCTTTGCGAGTCTGTTTTTCGATCTTTTTAGCATCTTTCGGGTTCATCATCCCTTTGGTGCGTTTAGACACTAGGTCTTCGAGTTCGATGCCATCGATCAAATCGATAGGGTCGAGTACATTGCCCTTGGACTTAGACATCTTCTGACCCTGAGAATCACGCACCAGGCCATGTACGTAAACTGTATGAAAAGGTACTTCTTTTTTAAAGTGTAATGTCAGCATTATCATCCGGGCGACCCAGAAGAAGATAATGTCGAAACCTGTCACTAATACATCGGTGGAGTGGAACGTACGTAGTTCTTCTGTATCCTCTGGCCAACCGAGGGTGCCGAAGGTCCAAAGGCCAGAGCTAAACCAAGTGTCGAGTACGTCCTCGTCTTGCTTAAGCGCTATTGGGGTGGGAATGTTGTTTTTTTCACGCACTTCGGCTTCGCTGCGGCCAACATAAACATTGCCGTCGTTGTCATACCAAGCGGGAATTTGATGTCCCCACCAGAGCTGACGGGAAATACACCAATCTTGAATGTCGCGCATCCAAGAGAAGTACATGTTTTCGTACTGCTTAGGTACAAATTGAATGCGTTCGTCTTCAACGGCCTTAATAGCCTCATCGGCTAAAGGCTGAGTCTTCACATACCACTGGTTGGTCAGGTAGGGTTCTATTACAACGCCGGTGCGATCGCCGCGAGGAACTTTAAGTTTGTGGTCGTCAATTTTTTCAAGCAGGCCTAGATCTTTAAGGTCTTCAACAATTTGCTTGCGTGCGGCGAAACGTTCCATGCCGCGGTATTTTTTGGGCACGGTGTTGTTGAGATCAGCATCGTCAGTGAGTATATTAATTAGTGGTAGATTGTGGCGCTGGCCCATCTCGTAGTCGTTGAAATCGTGCGCGGGGGTGATCTTGACGCAGCCGGTACCAAAATTCATATCGACATAGTCGTCGCCGATGATCGGAATTTCACGCCCTGTCAGTGGCAATGTAATAGTCTGACCTATTAAGTGCTTGTAGCGTTCATCATCCGGGTGCACTGCCACAGCACTGTCGCCGAGCATCGTCTCTGGGCGAGTAGTGGCGACAGTTAGGTGGCCTTCGCCGTTGGAGAGAGGGTAGTTGAAATGCCACATAAAACCATTTTCTTCTTCAGATAATACCTCTAGATCTGAAATGGCAGTATGTAATTTGGGATCCCAATTCACTAAACGTTTGCCGCGGTATATTAGGCCGTCTTCATGCAGAGAAACAAATACTTCCTGCACCGCTTTGTAAAAGCCCTCATCCATTGTGAAGCGTTCACGGCTCCAATCGGGTGAGGCGCCTAAACGACGCAGTTGCTGAGTGATGGTGCCGCCTGATTCTTCTTTCCACTCCCAGACTTTCTCAATGAATTTATCCCGTCCTAAATCATGACGAGTCTTGCCTTCGGCATCAAGTAGGCGTTCAACCACCATTTGAGTGGCGATACCCGCGTGGTCAGTACCCACTTGCCAGAGCGTATTTTTACCCTTCATCCGCTGGTAGCGGACCATGGCATCCATAATGGATTCTTGAAAACCATGCCCCATATGCAAACTGCCGGTGACGTTGGGTGGCGGTATCATCATACTGAAGGGCTCGCCTTCTCCAGAGGGCTTGAAATGGCCGCTCTCTTCCCATGTTTTGTACCATTGTGTTTCGATTGCTTGAGGCTGGTAGGTTTTATCCATGATGCGCTTTTATATATACCGGTTTGGCCGCAAGGCGGCGGGATGAATGCTGGAGTGTCTAGCTTAAATTAAGTGAAATACTTGAGCTAATAACCCATTTATATTTTGCCATTGTACAGTATCGGAGTACGCCTAGCACAGGAGGGAGCGTTATAGCGACGGTTCTTCAGACGGGCCTTGTCGTAGTTGCTGTTCAATCAAGGGCTTCAGGTGTGAGCGTAACCTTGCTTCAATTTCGGGCAAAAATTCGTAGATCAAGTCATCTATTATTTCATCAATCTCACAGGTTGTGCTGCTGCTTAAAGGTTGGATTACATTGTTCGGTAAAACTGGCCGATCCCCGTGTAAACGGTCTCTAATATGCTTGGGTAAAAACGGGTTTTCACCGCGGGCTTTAACGGTGTTGTTGCCCCTAATTGTTACTGACGAGCCAAATTCTTGAAATAAATTCTGCTGTTGATCCAGCCTTCTAGAAGCGGCAAGTTCAGCGTCGCTAGGTTGGTGTTCGAGGCTGTGTTCGAGCCCTGCACTTCCTATGACCGCATCGATCTCGGGAGATATTGATGAAGCATCGAGTACCGGAATGTCACTAGTGAAAAATTGTTCAGCTTCTTTTGCGGCTGACTCTACAATAGGCTGGTCTAAAGTTGGAATTTCAAACTCATTCGAGTTTTCGAGTAGCAACGCTTTTATAGATTCGAGTTCATCGAGCATAGCGTGCTGTTCACTTGTTGGAGTGTTGACCACGTTCTTTTTCATCGATGTTCAGCGCTCTGCGTTATAATTTATGAGAGGCGACGTGATAGCCACGTTGCTTTAAAAACGTCCAATTTTCTCGTGTACGCTTTAGTATAGCTTCTTCTTGTATAGCAATTTCGCAGACCCGTTCAAAACGGCTAAAGTATTCTGGCAGTTGGTCGCTGAGGTTGATCAGCAATTGGTGGTGATCGCCGCAGTCATTAACAGAACCAATTTCCACGCTTTCATTTTGCTTGCGATTAAACAGTGCATGAGGAATGAAACTCTCTGGGTTAAATGACCATAATAAATTGTCTAATGCTGTCATTTCAGCTTCGTCAGTGCAGGCAACAAAAATTCGGTTGCCCAGCCGGTAGGTCTTGTCTATCAAACGGCAGGCAAAAATTAAGCGCGCCTGCCGTTCGGTTGCGGGTAATATGTAAAAATCAATATGGGTCATTGATCGCTCTGATTTATTGGCTGTTATTTATTAAACTTTGTTCATCAAGTATTGAACCAGCAGCGATACCGGTCGTCCAGTGGAGCCTTTTTGGCCGCCAGAAAGCCAAGCTGTACCCGCAATATCTAAATGTGCCCAATCATACTTGTCTGCAAAGCGCGCCAGAAAGCAGGCGGCTGTAATGGAACCCGCTTCACGGCCACCTATATTAGCTATGTCGGCAAAATTACTTTTCAATTGCTGTTGATACTCATCCCATAGCGGCATCCGCCAAGCTTTATCACCTGAAATTGTCCCTGCATCCAATAGCTCGGCTGCGAGAGCATCACTATTGCTGTACATGCCGGTGGCATGTTTACCTAAAGCGATTACGCAGGCTCCGGTGAGAGTGGCAACATCAATCACGGCGGCCGGTTTAAAGCGCTCAACATAGGTAAGGGCATCGCAAAGAACTAGGCGTCCCTCGGCATCAGTATTGAGAATCTCGATGGTCTTGCCCGACATAGATGTAACGACATCGCCCGGTTTAGTGGCGTTTCCGTTGGGCATATTTTCACTGGCGGCGACAATAGCAACCACATTTAGGGGTAGAGCCAGTTCAATCAAGGTTTGCATGGTGCCAAGTACGCTGGCAGCACCGCACATGTCAAATTTCATCTCATCCATGCCCCCGCCAGGTTTAAGACTGATGCCGCCGGTGTCAAAAGTAATGCCTTTACCGACCAGTACTATTGGCTGCTGTGATTTTGCGGCGCCTTTATATTCCAGTTGAATCAATTTGGCGGGTTCATCGCTACCAGCGGATACGGACAACAGTGAGCCCATACCCAATGTCTTCATATCCTTCTCTTCGAGAATTTTACAGCTGAGCTGTTTGTTGCCTCGCGCCAAACGCTTGGCTTCTTTAGCTAAATAAGTCGGGGTACAGACGTTGCCGGGAAAGTTGCCTAGGTCCCTGCATAGGCTACTACCACTGCCGATTGCGTTACCTATTTTAAGTCCTGTCATTGCCTGTTTTTGCTGAGCGCGAGTACAGACGACAGAGATTTTTTTGATACTGACGGGCTTGCTCTTAGAACTTTTCAACTGATCAAAACGGTACTGGCTGTAGAGAACTTTTTCTACCAATTGTTGAGTTTGCCAGCTGTAATCACGCGTATCTATATTAGTGTTATTGAGGTAAATACACGCATCCTTGGCGCTTGAAACTTTGCAACTAGTGGCAAGACTTTGGATAGCTTTGAGGTACTGCACTTCTGTCACTTGCTCTTGCGCATTTCGCTTACCAAGGCCAATCATTAGTAGACGATCACAGTTAAGCGACTCGGGGCAGGAAATATTAAGTGTCTGTCCTGCTAATCCGTTAAAGTCACCCAGTTTAAATACGGCGCTGATAAGTTGATCGAGGGCTTTATTAGTCACGCTGGCAGTGCCATCAATGCTGACAAAAATCACGGCTAGAGCATCTTTTTGCTTACCGAAAGTAGCTGATTTAACAATAAATTTCATCTTGGCGCTCTCTGTGTGTTTTTCTTAATCAGTTTTTAATCAATTCGTGAGCTCTCGCTGTCATCGAGAGGTAAAAATCTGGATAATACGCTTTTGCATACAGTGTAAGCCATGAGTGCCTTGTGGAACACTTCTGATGAAGGCGATTGTTTAACCGTGATTATTTTTCGTTACCTCGCTCGCGAACTATTGTCGACTATGCTGGCTATTAGCTTTGTTATTCTGCTGATTTCATTGAGTGGACGTTTCGTTCGTTATTTGGCCGATGCGGCCTCAGGTAAACTCGATGCTTCTGTGTTATTTATTATTATGGGCTATCGTATTCCCGGTTTTCTTGAGTTAATACTGCCGTTAGGGCTTTTCCTCGGCATTTTATTTGCCTATGGCAAACTCTATATGGAAAGTGAGATGACGGTGTTGCGGGCGTGTGGCTTTAGCCAGAATCGTATATTAGCTTACACCCTGCCTCCTACTTTTTTAGTCGCGGTTATAGTGGCGGTATTAAGTCTATGGATTACACCAGCGGGTGTGCAAAAAACAGAAGATACACTGGAACAACAGTCTGAACGCAGTGAGTTTGAATCGCTACAAGTGGCCCGTTTTCAATCGTTGCAAGGGGGCAGCAGCATTATCTATGTCGATAGTAAAAACCCGGACCGCACTGTATTGGACCATGTTTTCATGGCACAAATGGGTGTGTCAGATATGGCCGACAGTGAATTAGCCGTCGTTGTGGCGGAATCGGCTGTTCGTATTGACAGTAAAGAGTATCAACAGCGCTATCTACAATTACAAAATGGCAGCCGTTATTTAGGTCGCCCTGGTAGCGTCGATTACCAAGTGACCGAGTTTGGTAGCTTTAATCAGCATTTGTCTAGCGGCGACAACGGGACTTCACGACCGACAAAAGTAATGGCCATGCCAACAGCGGCATTGCTGCAGTCAAAAGAGCTTAAGCATCAAGCGGCACTGCAGTGGCGTTTTTCGATGCCATTGTTGGTGCTGGTTGTGGCGATACTGGCGGTACCTTTAAGTAAAACTAATCCGCGTCAGGGCCGTTACATGAAAATGATTCCGGCTATCTTGTTGTATTTTATATATCTGGCCGGTCTTACCTTTGCCAAAAGCGCTGTCGAGGATGGCCGCTTGCCCGTAGCTATTGGCCTATGGTGGGTGCACGGGATATTTTTGCTGTTCGCTGTGTACCTCTATGTCGACGGTCGTTGGGCACAAAAAATCAAATCACTGTGTCAATCAAAAAAGGCGGTGAAGCATGCGTAAACTCAATCGTTATATCGCCTCATCAGTTATTGCCTCTATTACTTTGGCGTTAATGGTTATTTTATCACTCGATCTGATTGGTGCACTGATCAATGAAGTGGAAGAGGTCGAGGGTAACTATACCTATACCGAAGTCGTTATTTATTTGAGTTTGACTTTGCCAGGCCGTATTTATAATTACATTCCTTTCTCGGCGCTGGTGGGCTGCTTGGTAGGGCTGGGTTTGTTGGCCAGTTCCAGTGAATTGACGGTAATGCGAGCTGCTGGGGTTTCTGTTAAACGTATTACCTGGATGACTTTGCGCGCCTCATTAGTTTTTATTGGTTTGGCAATTTTTTTAGGCGAGATGATTATTCCCTATACTGATCAAATGGCTGAAAGTCGTCGAGCTTTAGCACAGGGCGATACTCGTGCGCTGCAGTCTGATCGAGGTCTATGGAACCGAGAGGGCGATGATTTTGTCCATATCAACGCGGTACAGCCCAATGGCAAGCTGTTTGGAGTCACACGTTATCAGTTCAGTTCACAGGGGCGGATGTTCGAAGCCAGTTTTACTGAACAGGCTATTTTTCAGGGCGAATACTGGGAAGAAGAAGGTGTTGAAGTCAGTAGTTTTACCGGTGATCGCATAGTAAAAGAAACCTATAATTCTCGCCGTTGGGATACCGATTTAACCCCTGATTTACTGAATGTACTAGTGTTAGAGCCAGAGGCGCTATCGATTCAAAGCCTTTACTCTTATGCCAGCTACCTAGATAGCCAACAGCGTGACAGCGGTCAATACTGGTTGGCTTTCTGGCAGAAAGTATTTCAGCCACTGGTTACGGCTAGTTTGGTTTTGATTGCGATATCATTTGTATTTGGCCCCTTGCGTCAAGTGACGCTGGGGCATCGTATTTTTACCGGTCTGGTGTTTGGTATCGTGTTTCGTACCATTCAAGACTTATTGGGTCCATCGAGTTTGGTGTTTGGTTTCCCGCCATTAATCGCCGTGCTGTTGCCGCTGCTGCTCTGTGTTGGAATAGGCACCCTGCTGTTGAGGCGAGCGAATTAACACTTTCGTGCAGGCTATTACATCATGGCTGCGTTAGCTTAGTGCTCGATTGATTGTATATTGAATGTGCAGTCTTTATTTGTGCCCTAAACTAAGTAGATCACGTAAAGATAACTATAATTTTAGAAACGTTAATGAAGCTTTATTTCTTTTCTTTCGGTAGCACTACCACTCGGGTTTGGCTTAGGTGGTCGTGTAAGGTACCGCTCTTTTCTACTAGCTGCCACCAGTAACCTATACCGGCCAACCAGAATGAAAGGTTGGCACAAATAAAGCGCAGTATTGCATGTTGCCAACTAAGGTTTTGGCCGCTGAGGTTTTCTACTCGTAAGTGCCAGGCGCGCATGCCAACAGTTTGGCCAGCGCGTCGCCAAAAAAAACAATAAAATAGGCCAATAGAGAAGATTGCTCCTAGCCAGGTGACAGCAGGAAAATACCCTCGTTCGCCCTCTGCCAAAGTAGCCCCTAATAGACCATATTTTAGATAGAGAGCCAGCCCCCAATAAGCCATAGTTATGGCGCATATCACCAAACCATCGTAAACCATAGCGGCAAGGCGCCGCCAGAGAGGCGCGATAATAACGCCGGCAAGGGGTTGAGATATAGGCATAGCGCGCTCGGTGTGAAAGTATTTGGGTGAGTTTAACAGATAAGTTCTAACAGAAAATTGCTTGAGACTTGAAAGCTGTATTCAAAAACCAATTTTACTTCATTGTCTGACAAGCAGAATTTGTGGTCTATTTTACTATTGAAGTTGCCTTGACCTTCTGATCTAAGAGCGAAATCATGTCCATGGAAAGCTTAAAAAGTGTACTGGTGGGCTAATTTTATTTACTCGCCAGACAGAAAAATTTTGAACTCAATTCGCTGTTAAAGCTGACGTTGCTCTTGTGATTTGAGGGTAAAGGCATGTTTTTGAGTAAGTTTAGAAGCTGTATTCAAAGGCCAGTTTGACCTTGTCGTCCGATAAACGCAGTTTGTACTCCATTTCGCTGCCGAAACTGCCATTGCCTTCTGAATCCGGAATCATGGTATTGCCTTTAAAAGTACTTTGGCGCAGCGCGTCCCAATAGGTTTTAAAACCCTGTTGAATAATTTTTTGCAGCGCTTGGCCGCCAAATGAGATATCAGCGCCTTCGCCGTGTTGGGCTAGCCATTGCTGGTTTAGTGCGCGCTGACTGGCACTCATTTCTCCGTGGCGACTGTTATCGGCCAATTCAATTAAATCTTCGTTGCTCAGCGCTTGTAAATTGGTTCCGCCTTTATGGAGGGTTACATTATTTTGATTTTTGAGTGGGTTGTAAGTGTGAAAATCTGAAAACAACAATGGATCAGCGTTTAAGTTGGCGAGCCCAGCATTATCGGCGCTGTCGTCAGATATGGCTGGCGTAGCGAGCAAGAAAAATATCGCACTGCAAATATGAGCAGCAACTGAACTTGAGTGAGAGTATCGCATTCGAACCTCCTCAAACGGCCACAGAATTATTTCTATAAACACAGTATGGCCCGATGTTGAGTGTCAGGGCTAGAGGTTGAGGTAGATTGTTTTGTTATTACTGGTGTTGTTGCAACCAATGAGACTAAGAGGAAATGGACGCCACATGAATAATCCCAGCGGGGCTTTTACAGGGTGTAAGTTTGTACTTACAAACCTTTTGGCTGACGATAATGATAGAGGTTTTAATCTCATTTGGCGGAGTTCTTATTGCAAGAAGGTATAACGATCACTTGTGCCTATTGCCAGCGTCTTTTTGCTGGAAGATTCGCTAATACTCACCTGCGGAGGGAGACTTTTCTTGGAGCAAGCTAATTACTAACTGATTAGGCCGAGTTATAAAAGTCTCGCCAGTACAGTTGCTAGCCCGCACGCTCGGCACATTCGACAGAGGCGAGGCTTATTCTCATAGGTTGTGTGGGTGTTATTCAGAGCGCGCTACAACTTTACCCTCCGATTATATGTACGAGATCATCGCTATGGGCCATGGTATCTGTGGTTATTGGTACAACCGATAATAGCATCCGTACAAGGGTTGACGATTTGCTAGTAAAGGGCTGAGCTAATAGACGTCTCAGCAAGTACTATTGCTATTAATGCATTGCCATCGCTCATAATGGTTGAGGCTATCTCTAGCCTACTGGCCTGTATATCATGGCTTCTGATAATTATGCAGCTCGATACCAGCGCAATTGTGTGAGCGCGGCCGATTTGTTTTGCAAGCGAAGATTGTTTTTAACGATTAAGGCGAGAAGATATCTTGATATCGTTTGTAACGAGGCAAATCGTCGACTTCTAGAAAAATTGAGCCTAAATACTGAGCATAAAAAAAGCCTTTATCTTTCGATAAAGGCTTTTACATATATGGTAGCGGGAGGGGGACTTGAACCCCCACATCCGAAGATACCAGATTTTGAATCTAGCGTGTCTACCAATTCCACCATCCCGCCAATCTGTTCCTGTAACGCTGTGCTATCAGCAATAATTCGCGACAGCATCAAAACAGGCGCGCATTATAACAATGGTTTAATGTGCGTCAATAGGGGATATTAAAATATGCTAAATAATGTCCTGTATAGCTGCAGTTAACGCTCACAATATGGTCACTGGAGTTAATTTACTATACCCTTGCGCGCCCGTTTCTGACTGACACTGTAGAGTATTTTATGCGCCGACAGGATTTTCATTTTGACTTGCCTAACGAGTTGATTGCCCGTAACCCTGCGAGTGAACGCCGGGGCAGTCGTTTGTTGGTGCTTAACGGTGGCGACGGTGTACTTTCACATCTACATTTTCCCAATTTACTTGAACAATTAAATGCCGGCGATTTAATGGTGTTTAACGACACTCGAGTGATCCCAGCGAGGGTCTTTGGCAAGAAGGCCACGGGCGGCAAAGTCGAAATACTGGTCGAGCGAGTCACGGACACTTATCAAGTTTTAGCCCATGTGCGTTCCAGCAAATCGCCAAAAGTGGGCACCAAGGTGGTACTTGAAGATGGTACCGAGCTAACAGTGCTTGGGCGGCAAGAAGCTTTATTTGAATTGAGCTTTCCAGTTGATAAACCGGCTTTGGCAGTGCTAGAAAGTATCGGTCATATGCCGTTGCCTCCTTACATCGATCGCGCCGATGAGCTTGAAGACCGCGAGCGCTATCAGACTGTTTACTCCGATGAAAATAAAAAGGGTGCTGTGGCCGCACCCACAGCGGGTCTACATTTTGACGACCAGCTACTTAAACAGATTCGTGCCAAGGGTGTGAATACGGCATTTGTAACCCTGCATGTTGGGGCTGGTACCTTTCAGCCGGTAAAAGTCGACGACATTTATCAGCATCCGATGCACTCTGAAGTCATGGACGTGCCTGAATCCGTGGTGCAGCAAGTGCTGCAAACTAAAGCCGCCGGTGGCCGAGTGATTGCTGTGGGTACTACGAGTGTGCGCTGTTTGGAGAGTGCCGCGCAGCGCGCGAACGAGGATGAGCTTATCGCTGCCTACCAGGGCGAAACTGAAATATTTATTTACCCCAGCTATGAATACAAAGTGGTCGACGCTTTGGTGACGAACTTTCATTTGCCTGAGTCGACCCTGTTGATGTTGGTGTCGGCTTTTGCCGGTTACCGCAATACCATGAACGCTTACGCTGTAGCCGTAAAAGAAGCTTACCGCTTTTTTAGTTACGGCGATGCCATGTTTATTACCAAAAACCCCAAGGCCGCTGCTGAAAAAGTTGGCTCGAGTGAGGAGAGCGCGCAATGACTGAATCTAGAGAGTGTTTTATGAAGTTTGAGCTCGATAGTGAGGGTGCCGGTGATGGTGGCCGCGGGCGCGCCCGTCGTGGCCGTATGGTGTTTCCGCGCGGCACTGTGGAGACGCCAGCGTTTATGCCCGTGGGCACCTATGGCACGGTAAAAGGCATGTTGCCGCGCGATATTAAAGAAATAGGTGCTGAGATGATTCTCGGTAATACTTTTCACCTAATGCTGCGTCCAGGCACTGAGGTGATTCGTGCGCATGGTCCGTCTAACTCTGGAACGCTGCACGACTTTATGCACTGGGACAAACCTATTCTTACCGATTCCGGCGGTTTTCAGGTGTTTAGTCTCGGTAAAATGCGCAAAATTACCGAAGCGGGTGTTGCATTTAAATCACCGATCGATGGCAGCCCGGTCTTTCTCGATCCGGAAAAATCGATCGAGGTGCAGCGCGACTTGGGCTCTGATGTGGTGATGATTTTTGATGAATGCACACCATACCCCGCGACTATCGACGAGGCGCGCGAGTCTATGGAACTCTCTATGCGCTGGGCCAAGCGCAGCAAAGATGCCCATGGCAACAGCCCGTCGGCTCTGTTTGGGATTATTCAAGGCGGTATGCACGAGAACTTGCGCACTGAATCTCTCGACGGCTTGAATGACATCGGCTTTGATGGCTATGCTATTGGCGGGTTATCGGTGGGTGAACCCAAAGAAGACATGATTCGTATTCTCAATCATTTGGGGGCAGATATGCCCGCGGATAAACCGCGCTATTTGATGGGCGTTGGCAAACCCGGTGATTTGGTTGAGGCGGTACGTCGGGGTATCGATATGTTCGATTGTGTCATGCCCACGCGCAATGCCCGCAATGGTCACCTATTTACCTCTACCGGTGTGGTGAAAATCCGCAATGCCTTTCACAAACGCGATACCAGTCCTCTCGATGCAGACTGTGGTTGCTATACCTGTCAGAATTTTAGTCGCAGTTACCTGCATCATCTTGATAAGTGTCGTGAAATGCTCGGCGGTCAGCTTAACACCATTCATAATCTTCATTATTATCAGACTATCATGCAGGAGATGCGTGAAGCGTTAAGCAATGATACCTTTGATGGTTTTTTGAGCCGCTTTTACAGCAAGCAAGGGCTTGAAGTGCCTGAACTTGACTATTAGGGGGCAACGAGTGGGTCAAACCTACTCGCTGCAGTAGGTCTGAGCAGAGTTTCGTGCAGCTTGGCGCCAAATAGGTATAATCTTGGCCTTAAATACTTTGGTCGAGCTTAAACGGCTAAAAATAACAATAAACGCGGTTGGTCGCGTGAACGGGTTTTGCTATGTTAAATCGTTTCCCTGTCTGGAAGTACGTGATGCTTCTGGTTATCGTCTCTTTGGGTGTCATCTACTCTGCCCCTAATCTTTATGCTCCTGATGCAGCGGTGCAAGTTTCAGCGCAGTCAGTCTCTCTAGAGATGAGCGAAACTCAGTTACTACGCGCTAAGCGCGCACTGGACGAGGCGGGCATTGAGCACTTCGGTGAAGAAGTAAATGCCAAGACCGTGTTGCTGCGCCTCAATAGCACCGACGACCAGCTGCCAGCTAAAAAAGTGATTCAACAGGCGCTGGGTTATGACTACGTAGTGGCCTTAAGTATGGCCTCAACTACACCCGAGTGGTTGCAGTCCTTCGGTGCCGAGCCAATGAAGCTGGGTCTTGATCTCGCCGGGGGTGTGCACTTTCTGCTCGAGGTAGACACCCCATCTGCGGTAAAGAAGCATCAGGAATCGTTTGTTACCGAAATTAAAAAGAAGCTGCGCAAAGAAAAAGCGCGCTACCGCAAAGTTCAGCTGAACAAAGACTTGATGATTATTGCTGAGTTTAAAAGTGCTGAGCTGCGCGACAAGGCCAACTCGGTATTGCGCAATGATGATGTATTCCGCGATCTCGACCGAGTTACCGGCGAGCAGTTAGATGGCACTTTTACGCTCACCGCTTCATTGTCTGAGCAAGCGATTCGTACTATCGAGGACAATGCTCTCAGCCAAAACCTCACCTCTTTGCGCAATCGAGTTAATGAATTGGGTGTATCCGAGCCCATCGTGCAGCGTCAGGGCCGCAGCCGTATTGTGGTAGAACTGCCTGGCGTGCAAGACACCGCCGAGGCCAAGCGTATTATCGGCAAAACCGCTAATTTGGAGTTTCGCTTAGAAGCCAAGCCCAGTGCGCTTAGTTCTAGCAAAGAAGAGTTTGAGTTCCGCTCTGAGGCCGATGCTGGCCGCTCAGCGATTATCGAAAAAGACTTTATTCTCACTGGTGAAAATGTCCAGGGTGCGCAAAGTGGCTTCGACTCCGAGACTAGCCAGCCCGAAGTGAATATTCGCCTCGACTCTACTGGTGGTTCTAAAATGCATCGCGCTACTCGCAACAGCGTAGGCCGTAAAATGGCGGTGGTGTTTATTGAATATAAGACCCGTATAGACACTAAAACTAATGCAGCCGGTGAAGAAGTTAACGAAGTGATCCAAAAGGTCGAGAAGAAAATTATCTCGCTAGCCACTATTCAGTCAGCACTGGGGGTGCAGTTCCGTATCACGGGTATAGATAGCCCAGCAGAAGCGTCTGAATTGGCTCTGTTGCTGCGCGCCGGTGCTTTGGCTGCACCTATGTACTTTGTTGAGGAGCGCACTATTGGTCCGTCACTCGGTGCCGAAAATATTCAGTTAGGTGTTATCTCTGTCCAAATCGGCCTCGGCATAGTGCTGCTATTTATGCTGATCTACTATCGTGTGTTTGGCTTGGCTGCCAATATTGCCTTGGCCGCTAATTTGGTATTGTTGATGGCGTGCATGTCGCTCTTTGGCGCCACACTTACGCTGCCAGGTATTGCCGGCATTGTGCTGACGGTTGGTATGGCGGTAGACGCCAATGTATTGATCTTCTCGCGGATACGCGAAGAGTTAGCTAATGGGC
>CAJWZU010000054.1 GCA_913050115.1 uncultured Cellvibrionales bacterium | reverse complement strand
CCTGTGACCTACGCCTTGTAAGGGCGCCGCTCTACCAACTGAGCTAACCACCCCTCGTTAAGTGCCGCGAATTCTACTCATCCCACCCGCCTTGTCAAACCTTTTTGTTGATTCTGATGGCCAAGGCGACTAATTTAGCCACTATACTTATGCGGAGAGCTATCGTGCGCCACCGATTTTCAATATCCACACTGCTCTACTGCACTTGCGCCACTAACCTTGTGCACGCTGGCAGCGAGGTTTTAAGCAGCAATGAAAGAAATGATACCCTGCTCATCATTATTAGTGCTCTATTCATCCTACAAACACTTTTAACACTGGGTCTGCAGCGCAGTCGATCGGCACACAAACGCGCAAAAAAGACGTTAAAACACTCAAAAATAGAGCTAGAACAACGCATTGTCGACCGCACCAACAAGCTCCGATCCATTAACAACCAACTGTACGACGAGATAGCCAAGCACGAAATCACCGAAGAACTGCTGCGAGAAACTCAGGACTATTTACACAGTATTATCAACTCCATGCCATCGGTACTTATAGGTGTCACCAAACAGGGCTCAGTGACACATTGGAATGCCGCTGCTGAGAGTACAACCGGAATTAATACGCGCGATGCACTCGGTCGCCACATAAATAAGCTCTACCCTGACCTTCCCATTACCAATGAATCTATTACCACAACAATTGACCAAGGAGTACCGCAGGTAAACGAAAACATTCAGCAGGGCCATGGAAGCAATGCTCAGTACAGCGATTTGGCAATATTCCCCCTAGTGTCGAGTGAAATTGTGGGTGCAGTAATACGCGTAGACGATGTAACCATGCGCGTCAGGGTAGAAAACATGATGATACAAAATGAGAAAATGCTATCCCTAGGAGAACTAGCCGCCGGTATGGCACATGAAATCAACAACCCGCTATCAGCTATATTGCATGGTGTTCAGAATATACTTAGACGCACCACGCCGGGACTTGCTAAAAACGACAGCACGGCTGAATCTTTGGGCGTTAAACTAGCCGATATCCACAACTATTTGAAAGAGCGGGAGATATTTACCTTTATTGACGGCATTCGTGATGCAGGAGAACGCTCCGCCAAGATCGTTACCAACATGTTGGAATTTTCTCGCAGTAATAACCGCGAGCGCAGGCACATAAACATTCGAGAATTAATAGAACAAACACTCGCCTTGGCCGAAAATACACTGGAGCTAAAACTCCCAGGCGGCGTCACCCCCCCCCTCATCCACACAGAGTTCGCCGACAATATACCGCTTATTCCGGGTTCTGCAGCCGAACTACAACAGGTAATTTTGAATCTCCTGAGAAATGCCAGCCAAGCCTTTAACCGCGAGGACTGCGGCGCGCCAACACACCCGACTATAACTCTGCGTCTGCAGCTTGAAACAGAAAATCTGCTTATCGAAATATTGGATAATGGCCCTGGTATGACGGAAAACGTTCGTCGGCACATATTTGAACCCTTTTTCACCACCAAAGAAGTGGGTCAGGGAACAGGCCTGGGCTTATCGGTTTCTTACTTTATCATCACCGAGCATCACGACGGCACTATCGAGGTAGACTCAACTCCAGGCAAAGGCACATTATTCAGTATTCGCCTGCCGTTATGTCATGCAGTATCCAAGCTCGGCGCCCACGGTTAGTTTTGCAACTCTGCTAACTCGGTCACCTCTAATGCCTTACTAATAGCTTTGGGGGTATCAACTGTCATGATTTTCCGCTCAGCGGCCGTCATTTTTTGTACACTGGCTAACATGCGTTCGCGCCAGCTTCGGCTGGGCTCACCCAATCCAAGCTGACTGTAATCACACACGCCCTGGGGAAATATTAACTGTAAGCGAGATGTATGCGGCAGCATATCGATCTCACCATAAGTGCCTCCGGCAACAGCCGCCTCCACCGGACGCAATTGACACTTAAATAAATCCCCAGCGATAGCACCACCAGCAATCTGACGTGAGGTTTTATTGTTTGGATAAATATCCATACAGGTCCCCCTGGGAAGACCATTCCAAGCGCCATCCCAGACAGAATCGCCCGCCGCTAAAACATCACCTGCGCCGTCAAAACACTTATCAAGAACGTCTGCCGGTTTGCTCTGGGACCAATCTAGACCTGGATCAGTGCGGGCACTCTCAATCCAGCGACTCAGTGCATCAAGCGATTCTGCAATTGGCATATGGGGTTTGTGAGTAACCCAAACCACCTGATTATCGAATTTCCCCATGGCTTTTTGCATTCGTGAACGGCTCGAAAACGAAGCGAAGCTGTGGTGCATATCCAACTCATCATCAAGATAATGACGCAAATCAATAATTGGTATATCAATGTAACCACTGAACACCAGACCAGCATTAAAGGCCCCAGTTATTGCAGATTCGTTACCTTCTGAGCGGCGAGCCACACCGTCAACTGCACTGCTATAGTGATTTTGCTCACTCCATGCGGAAAAATCCGCCGAAAACCAATCTTTAGCCAAAAACCACAAGCGCTCTGGTAGCATTTCTGCAGGTGGCTTCCAGCCGCCTATACGGGCATTAAGATGAAGAAACTCCTCTGCAGTTATGCCGCCACTTTTTAATGTCTCGAGACCATATTGAACGCCGCGATTATCCCAGGTTGAATTGGCATAACCATTTTCGCCAACGCCATACACCGTTTTAACATCCTCCCAATGGGTCCAGTGCGATTGCTTGAGTACGCTGGCAGAAAAACTGTCGGGAAAATGAATAAACGTCGGGTTGTGAATAAGCTGAGTCAGGCCGCGCCACCCACGAATACACTCAGTGCCGCCATTGAGAACCCTTGACGGGCGACCATTTAAGAAATCTGCCGCCGCCGTTGCCCACTGGTAGTAGTTGTGGCCACTTGCGGTTGAAGACAATCCCTCAATTTGAGCGCGGCGCGACCAGTCGACCCAGTTAGAGGTGTCTGATGCTAGGCGTTCAAAGTAGTGTTCAAGAGGTTCGCAATCCATAACATAGATAGTTTGGCTAACCATATCTGGATAGGAATAAAGAGCGACGGCACCATCAATTAGCCCAGGATTATTTTGACCAAACAAATACTGCTGAATAGCACCACCTGAACCGCCAATACCCAGCGTATAACGCGGCTTGCCATAAAGGCCGACAAACTGCCGCTTCACCCTTAGAGCCGTGTCTTCGGCGAGCCAAATATTATAGTGATTACTGGTTTGATTGGCCGTGGAGTAGACTACTGCATAACCTTGCGACAACTGCTCGCGCCTTCGTTTTAGCACGTCTTTGGGCTTTAAATTACCTTGCCGCCGCCCAATGCCCACACCGCCGCGAAGTTGATACACTAGTTTACCGTTCCAAAGTTTACCGCTAGGCACAGCCAAATTGTCCTCGGCCGAAGCCAAAACCGCAATGGCATAGATAAAACGATTAATAGTGCCCGTCTCAAAGCGGACAATAAAATCCCGTTCAACCCCATCTAACGTTATTCGGGCTATATCGTTATCGGCCTGCTCTAACGGAAAAAAATAGGTACTATCGAGGCGGTTGTAGTAGTAGCCCGCGCGCGTTACACGCAGACAATCTTTGCTGTAACCGACAATAGACTCGGTTTTCACTGCATCATCGTTTAGAGCATAGATAGGGATACCCAAGCCCTGTTGATTGTCGACCAGAGGCTGTTCACGCTCGCCACTATCGGTGTAGCGTGATTGATCATCACCGCAGAGAAAGGGGTATTGTAGATCGCCGGCAAACAGGGGGGTTACCGGCCCTTGTTTGCCAAGCGTAATAGGAAATTCAAAATCATCGTCGGGCCTGCCAGAAAGGCGCGGATGTTCACCGGTATAGGCCGGCAAAGGATTATGCAGCTGCGGCGGAGCAGCCAGTACCGGTGCCACACCCCGCCCCCCTAACTTAGGTATTTGGCTGTATGCATAACTTAACGCCACCACCCCAAGCAGCATAAATACAGCCACAACAGAACCCAAAATCCAGCCAGTACGACGCAGTAAAGTCATCGACAATTCCTCGGCAACGCATTTAGCCTAAGTATAGAATCGCTTCGACAAATGCGCCTAAAACTCCGGTAAATAGATACAGACCAAGATAAACCTTCATAATGTATCTATAATCCGCACAATTATCTAAGAACACTAAGCGCCATGACTTTAAACACTACCCAGCCAGACGAATACGAGCAGCAGCTAGAACAAAAGAGCTCGCAACTGCGTGAGTTATTTCAACACTTTAGCCCGCCCGACCTTGAGATCTACGATTCTCCAAGAGAGCACTACCGCATGCGCGCTGAGTTTAAAATTTGGCAGCAAGGCGACAGTGCCAGCTATGCCATGTTTGCGCCGGGAGAGTACAAAAAACCCTATCTGATCGACGATTTCCCTGTTGCTGCAGAGCGCATCAACAAACTGATGCCGACCCTGCTGGCTGAGATTAACCGCTCTGAGCTACTGCGTCAGCGACTGTTCAGCGCCGAATTTCTGACTACTCTAAAGGGTGAAGCACTCATCACTCTGATTTATCACAAGCCACTGGGTGACGACTGGAAAACGGAAGCAGAGCAGGTAAAAATCAAACTGGGTATCGATATTATTGGCCGCTCGCGCAAACAAAAACTAGTTTTAGGGCAGGACTTTGTCACCGAGACTTTAAAAGTAGATGGCGAAACGTTCAACTACCAACAGGTCGAAGCTAGTTTTACTCAACCCAACGCCAAAGTATGCGAAAAGATGCTCAACTGGGCCGTAGACTGCACCAAAGGCTCAACGGGAGATTTACTTGAGCTTTACTGCGGTAACGGAAACTTTACCATCCCGCTGTCTCGGCACTTTAAGCAAGTACTGGCGACCGAGATATCCAAGACATCGGTAAACTCGGCGCAATATAATTTTAAGCTAAACAATGTGGAGAACGCCCAAATAGCACGCATGGCCAGCGAGGAATTCTCCCAAGCAATGGACAAAGTGCGCAGTTTTAGGCGGCTACAAGATATTGATCTCGACAGCTATGAGTTCAGTACAGTACTAGTGGACCCGCCTCGAGCAGGAGTTGATGAACACACTATTAACATCATCAAACGCTTCGATAACATTATTTATATATCGTGTAATCCGCAAACCCTGCTGCGCGACTTAGCCGCCATTAGTGACACCCACGAAATAGAGCGCTTTGCCCTGTTCGATCAGTTCCCTTACACACATCATGTGGAAGCGGGAATGCTACTGAGAAAAAAACAAACGCAGATGTGACCGTAGTTAAAAACTGCGTCCGAGAATCCGCTTGGCCGCAGACTGCACGAATTCTCGATGCTGCTGTTCCAATTTTTCACGCTCTCGCTGCAGGTTGTTTTGCTCGCTACGGGTAAGCTTTTTCCACTCGGCCAAAACCGGAATATGTGCTGTAGCATCCGCTAATTGATAAAAAGCCGAGAATTCCTCCCGAATAGATTCATCCACACTCAAAATATTCAACAAACCTCTTATGCGAATACTAGCCTCGGTAAAGGTCAACTGGTCTACACCGCAACTCTTCGCTAATATCTGAATACTGGCATTCACTTGCTCGCGTTTCTCTTTTGCCTGCTCTTGCAACTCAAGCTGAGCGGCACTCTGTCGGCGCTCTTTTTTACGCAAAAGAAAGTGCAAATAACCCGCATAAGCCCCTAGACCAAAAACCGTTACCACCGCTGTAACTATAAAAAACATCTACACCTCGCTTTATTAAACCACTGACCTAGATTCTAGATAGAATCGGCCATATCCAATTTATCCTGAGCTATTGATCGCTTAGTTTTAGCGCCCTGCTGCTTTATTTTTTCAACTCGGCGCAGTAAATTTCCGCGACCGTCACTCAATCGACTGCACGTCACATTGTAGGCCTGCTGTGACTTACTTAAGTAACGACCTACTTCATCTAAAGACTCAAGCAACAATACAAACTGATCGTAAAGCCCCCCAGCTTCAACAGCCATTTTCTCAGCATTCTTATTTTGCTTTTCATAGCGCCAGATACTCTCGACGGCTCTCAGAGTCGCCATCAATGTGGTGGGGCTAACCAGAATAACCTGCCGTTCATAAGCCTCTCGAAACAGTGACGAATCCTTTTGAAGCGCCAGCATAAATGCTGCTTCTATGGGCACGAAAACAAACACGAAATCGAGACTACGAACACCTTCAAGGTTCTCATAAGATTTAAGACTCAAACCTTTTATATGAGCACGCATAGAAGCCAAATGCTTTTTTGCGAAACGATCAGCCCCGACTCCCTCGACGGCTGAACAGTAGCGTTCATAATCGAGCATCGAGACTTTGGCATCAATAATAATATCCCGGCCTTCGGGCAGGCGCACAATAACATCTGGATTACGGCGGCGCCCCTCGGCGTCACACAAGGCTACCTGAACGTCGTATTCGCGACCTTTTTGCATGCCGGACTCCTCCAGCAAGCGTTCCAAAATAACCTCACCCCAGTCGCCCTGAGCTTTGTTGTCTCCTTTGAGCGCCCGCGCAAGATTGACCGCATCTTCGCCGATTTTCAATGTCTGCCCTTGTAACTCAGCAATCTGGCCCGCCAGTTTGTTGCGCTCGGCGTTCTCGCGGTCATAGACATGATCCACTCGACGGCGAAACTCTTGCAACTGTTCCTGCAGTGGTTGCACACTGCTTGCCAGCAGGGATTGACTCTGTTTATCGGAGCGCTGCTGACGCTCATCAAAAATTTTAGCGGCTAAATGTTCAAACTGCAGCGACATGTCACTTTTCGCCTGTTCAAGCGCCAGCAATTGCTGCGAAAAGTGTTGTTTCTCGCTCTCACCACGAGATTTGAGCACCGCATAGGCTTTTTCTGTGGCAGCCAAACGCAACTGCTGCAACTGAAACTCAGACGTTTGATCATCTGATTGCGCGCTCAAACGTCCGTTATCACTGAGTAGTGAGTGCCCCCGTTGGCGCTCGAGAGCGAGTTCATTTTGCAAAGCACGCAGATCTTCAGCTTGTATTTGACGGGCATACAGTAACCACGCAATGGCCACAAAACTGCACACACCTAAAAGCCACCATGGCCCTAACTCAAACGTCACTAGATTTCCCCAAGTAAAGAATATTTTTGATTTATCCCCTGTTTGCAATAGCGCTTGTTATTATGCCAACTTAAACACAGCGCACAACATGGATTCCTCTGCTATATGAACAACACCAACGGTACGGACGCCTCGCCAACATGAGCCATAGTAGCAGCAATTATCGGCACTCCCACCATGGCAACCACTCAGTCGATGCCACCCCCAACGAATCAAAAGTTCGAGCACTGTGCGCCAGCGGTTATCAAGCGTACGACGCGCAGCGTTACCCAGAAGCTCTGCGGCTATTCTACCAAGCTTGGTTGGAGCTGCCCAAGCCTCAATCATCCTGGCCGGAATCGACATGGGTTTTATCCTCTATTGGTGACTGCTATTTTCGCTTACAACAATTTGAGCAGGGCTGCGAATCCTTAACATCGGCCCTGCACTGCCCCGCCGGTAAACAAAGCCCATTTATTCAGCTGCGCCTAGGTCAGTGCCAGCACGAATTAAAACAACCAATTTTGGCTTGTAAGCACTTGCGTAAAGCCTATGACAGCGGCGGCAGCAGCATTTTTAACGGCCAAGACCCAAAATACCGTCGCGCCGCCAAACTCAACAACCATGAATAATAAGCCCCTCGCCGCTCACCTGCCCGCGAGAATTCTGGTGTTTGACTCTGGTGTTGGCGGTCTTAGTATCGTCGCCGAAATTCAGCGTCAGCTACCCGCCTGTCGTATCAGCTACTGCTCTGACAACGCCGCATTCCCATATGGCACTAAAAGTGAGAAAGATCTCATTAGTCGAGTCGACAAGGTACTTCGCGCAGCCTGCAATTTAGAGGCCATCGATATTATTGTTATCGCTTGTAATAGTGCCAGTACGCTTGCCTTACCATACCTTCGTAATCACTTTGAGCAACCTGTAGTAGGCGTTGTGCCGGCGATTAAGCCCGCCGCGCAACTGAGTAAAAACAAACGTATCGGTCTACTCGCGACCCCTGGCACCGTCAGCCGCAGCTATACTAGACAACTTATTGACGACTTTGCCAGTGATTGTCAGGTCACTTCTGTTGGCAGTTCCCAGCTAGTAAATCTAGCCGAGCAAAAGCTGCGCGGAGAAACCATTGAACAGGCTCAACTGCAGTCCATTTTAAAGCCATTTAAGAACACCGGCATAGATACGCTAATCTTAGCGTGCACCCACTTCCCGCTTCTTAAAGATGAAATTCAGGTTTACCTCGGCAGTGCAGTGTCGCTGGTCGACTCGGCAGACGCCATCGCTAGAAGAATTGCATATTTACTGAAGAGCACAGAGACAAAGGTCGACCCAAAAGAGGTCAATAGCAGCCTTTTTACCGCCAAAAATAGCGATGTGGACAAGCTTTTTGATGTTTTGAAAAAATATCATCTGCAGCACAGTCGATATCTACAGGTATAAGACTAAATGTCGACCACACCTAGAGGGCGCCTCGGCATCCCATTTGAGCAGCAGTGCTATTCGTTCATCTGCTGCCACGTGCCGGTGGTAGTAATACCACTTAGATTTCAGCAGAATCACCTGCTTACAAGCACGCCTGTAGACATCCGATACAAGGGTGCAAAAGCTAGCAATCCATGTTGCCGCAACTATGCGATACATTATTGCTATTTGGCATAGACTACCTATAGTGATGACACCCTGCCAGCCCGCGATAAGACTCACCCATGCCGATACAAAAATCAACCACACTCACCACAGCCTTTTTAACTGGGCAGCTTATTCTCACCCCCAATAGCCGCTTGAAACGGGCATTGCTGAAAAGCTGGGCACAGGAGAATGGCAGCGGTCTGGCACCCAACATTTTATCACTGGGGGAATGGATTCATCAGCTCTGGCTGCAACTGCAAGCAAGTGCCTTTCACGGTGCCGAGAGGCAGCTAATAACACCCTCGCAAAGCGGTTTCATCTGGCAAAAGGTCATTCAACAACACACTGCTGATGGCGATCTGATCAGCCCCCAACAACTGAGTCAAAATGCTGAAAGTGCGCTAAAGCACTTAAACCTGTGGCGAATCGAGCTAGAGTCTTTGGCTGAGCACAAATGTGACAGCGGCACAGTATTCACACCTTGGGCCGAAGCCTTTAATGAGGCCTTAGAGCAAAGAGGCCTTGCCACCACCGAGTTTGCTATAGAGACAATGATTAAAGCGGGTAACAGTCACCAGTTAAATTCGCATCGGTGTATCTATCTTTACGCATTTGAGCAGTTGCCCCCCCTTCACAAGGCACTAATAGAGTCACTTGCCGACGAGACAATCGGCATAAAACCGTCTGTGATTAACAGCAGCAGCTGCCAACAAGTAACCCTGGCAAGCTTTGAGGAAGAAGTACAGGCTGCCGCTAAATGGGCTCAAGCTAAACTCAAACAGAATAAAAAATCACGCATCGGTGTGGTGGCTCTAAACTTGGGTCAAAGTCGCAACTGTATAGAACGAATATTCACTGAGACCTTTGAACCTCAGGCACTGCTGGCAAGCACGCCGAGCTACACCCTGCCGCTCAATTTTTCTGCCGGTGTACCACTAGCCAGTACCCCCTTGATTTGCGACGCACTGCAGCTTCTCAACTTGCAACAGGAAAGCTGGCCACTCGATGACATTTGCCAACTACTGAACTCACCTTTCTTCTCGGATAGCGAGCGAGAGATAGAACTGCGCTGCGAGCTGGTCGAGCAGTTGCGGCGCCTCGGCAAAAGCATTGTCAGCGGTTCTGAATTGCGCTACCGAGTCGAACGTATTCAGCGCCGCAACTCTACAGACACAGATGATGATGTAACAACATCGTTGAGCAGTTGTCTGCAAGCATTCAGCGCCGCCGCTAAACGGCAACCCAAACACTGCAGTGCCGGCCATTGGGCCGAGCATTTACAACAGCAATTGCAAGTCCTTGGCTGGCCTGGCAGCCGCGTTCTCAACTCGCATGAGCATCAGCAAATGTCGCAGTGGCTAGTACTGCTGCAAGAGTTTAAACGCCTGGACAGCTGCGGTTACCCGCTCACCCACAGCAGCGCCATTAGCGCCCTGCGCGCGCTCTGCCAAAACCATCACTTTCAAGCACAAACACCTGACTCGCCTATTCATATATTGGGTGCACTCGAGGGCGCAGGTCTTACTTTTGATGCCTGCTGGATTCTAGGCGTTGGTGCCCGCAATTGGCCCTGCGCGCCAAGCCCTAACCCGCTGTTGCCGATAACACTGCAACGCCAGCATAATATGCCGCACGCCAGTGCCGAGCGCGAGTTGCATATAGCGCAACAGCTAACGCTGTCCTACCAACACTGTGCAAAAGAAGTCATTTTCAGCAGCGCCAGTCTTGCCGATGGCAACAGCGACCATCCCAGTCCTTTGATTGCTCACTTTCAGAAAACTGACGTTGAACCATTACTGGGGAGCGATTATTTGACGGCGCCCAGCTTTGAGCAATACCAAACTAGCATTCGGGCAGCCCAGCAGCTGCAAAAATTCGAAGATTTCTCGGGGCCGGCCATTACCAGCGTCGAGCTGTCTCATTTGCGAGGCGGTAGTGCACTTTTTCGAGATCAAGCCAGCTGTCCGCTGATTGCATTTGCCCGTCATCGCTTAGGGGCAAAATCGTTACCGGCTACCAGCAAGGGTCTATCGGCCATTGACCGTGGCAATATTATTCACGCTGTACTGGAGCAGGTATGGATACAGTTGAAAACATCCTCACAGTTGCGTGCACTAGACGATCAAGCGCTGCAAAAACTGTGTAAAAAAGCCATCGAAACCGCGCTTACACCCTACAAAAAAAAGCTCATACAGCAGTTACCCGAAGCTTTTTTCATGCTTGAGGCCGAACGTCTTTTACAATTAGCCACTGCTTGGCTGAAGCGGGATCTAGAGCGCCCTGACTTTAAGGTTGTTGCCTGCGAGGCAAAAATAAATATCGTTTTTGAAGGATTGCCACTTGAGTTGCGGTTGGACAGGCTGGATCAACTTAGCGACGGCGAATTGCTACTGATCGACTATAAAACCGGTAAACCCCAACTTAGTCAGTGGCAAGGAGAGCGGCCCGCCGAACCGCAGCTGCCACTTTATGCCCTTAGTGCGCAATTTGACAACGACGACTCTGGCTCTCAAGAAATTGTAGCCATTGCTTTTGCGCGCATCGATAAATCTGACAGTGAATTACTGGGGCTGGGCAATCTCACCGAGAGTCTGAGCGGCAAGCTCGACGGAATAAGCCAGCCTGAGGAGTGTCCGCGTCT
This sequence comes from uncultured Cellvibrionales bacterium, assembly GCA_913050115.1. Lineage (GTDB taxonomy): Bacteria > Pseudomonadota > Gammaproteobacteria > Pseudomonadales > Cellvibrionaceae > UBA1124. Next base: position 6,911 of record CAJWZU010000054.1, on the reverse strand, counting down.
GGATTTGCCTGAGAGCTGGGCTGATGTAAAGACATTTTGGCAACAGACATTGGCACAACTAGCCACTGATTTTAAAAACGGTCGGGCCGAGATTGATTATCGCGACGCCAATGCCCAACGCTACAGTGAGGATTATCACCCTTTGACTCGAATTCATGAGCGCGACCAGATTAACAACTACCGACCTCAACATCTCGAACACACCCCGGCAGCATCAGAAAAAGGAGATCTGGTATGAGCCGCCCTGCTGACTATTCAGCCCGCGAGCAAGCGCTCAATCCAGAACAGTCATTTGCCGTGTCGGCTCCGGCTGGCTCCGGCAAAACAGGACTGCTGACTCAACGAGTACTCAAGCTACTGCAGCACTGCGAACACCCAGAAGAAATCTTGTGTATTACCTTTACTCGCAAAGCCGCATTTGAAATGAGCGAAAGAATTTTGGACGCGCTGCAGTTGGCCGCCACAGAACCCGAGCCTAGTTCTGGACATGCGCAACTAAGCTGGCAGCTGGCACACGCGGTATTAGCTCGAGATGCACAAAAAAACTGGCAGCTATTGCAAAACCCCAATCGCCTGCGCATTCAAACCATCGATGGGCTCTGTCGCAGTATCGCCAAACAATTGCCGTTATCGTCTGGACTAGGCGCACTACCTGACACCTTAGATTTGCCTGAACAAGCCTATACACAAGCGATCAGTGATTTCTTGCAGTTACTAAAAGCCGACACCCCCGCACAAGCAGATTTACTGCGCTTACTGTCGCACCTAGACAATAATATAGACACATTGGAAAACCTGCTGATGTCGTTACTGGCAAAGCGCGACCAGTGGATACCTCACCTGCTCGGTGCACGCCACGACAATGCCCGTAACCTGCTCGAAGAAACACTTGAGCAGCTCTACGGCGAGCACCTTAATAGCTGCATTGCACAGCTCGCTCCTTGGGCGAGCGACTTGGCGCTGGCAGCCGACTTTGCTGGTAGCAATCTAGCCAACAGTAATCCCTCTCATGCTATTGCTGGCTGCGCCGGTGCCGCCGCTCTTCCTTCATGCCAACCAGCCGATCACAGCGCTTGGCTAAGTTTTCTAGAGCTACTGCTCACCAAAAAAAATCTATGGCGCGCCCGCATCACCAAGAACGAAGGCTACCCGGCCGATGGCGACAAGACCGCTAAGGCGCTGGTAAAACTGCGTAAAAGCGAACTTTTGAAGTTAATTGGCGAATTACAGCAGCAGCCAGGCCTGCTCGACAAACTGCAACAACTGCGTGAGCTGCCGCCCGTTCGATACAGTGATAAGCAGTGGCAGCTGCTCGACAGCCTGACCAACTTACTACCACAGCTGGCCGCCTACTTGCGCCTGAGCTTTCAGCAGTTGGGTGCTACTGACTTTAGCGAAATCACCCAGGCAGCCCTTCAGGCCCTTGGTAGCAGTGAAGAACCCGGCGACGCGCTATTGAAACTTGACTATAAAATCAAACATATTTTAGTCGATGAGTTTCAAGATACTGCTAGTCCGCAAATGTCACTATTGCAAAAGCTAATTCAAGGCTGGGAGCACGGTGACGGCCGCACATTATTTATCGTTGGTGATGGCATGCAATCATGCTACGGCTTTCGCGATGCCAATGTGGGGCTATTTCTTGAGGCTCATGCACACGGAATAGGCAACACCGCACTTAATTCGCTGCAACTAGAGGTGAATTTTCGCTCGCAAGGGGCCGTGGTCGAATGGGTAAATCAGTCTTTTGTAAGGGCCTACCCCGCCCAAGACGACATCAGTCGAGGCGCAGTAAGTTACTCGCCTTCTATCGCGTTTAAGGCGGAGCTGCCAATCACAGCGGTCAATTGCTACGCCTGTGTGGCTGACCCTGATGATGACAACGCTACTCAATCGAGTCGCTTTGCCGAAGCTGACAAAATCGTCGACATCATCAAACATACTCAAGCCGAGCGGCCCGAAGACACCATCGCAGTTTTGGTGCGCAGCCGGCCCCACTTAAAACATACTCTACAAAAGCTGACCGAAGCTGGTCTAAGCTGGCAGGCTACCGAAATCGATGCGCTTATTAGTCGCATGGCGATTGTTGACCTACTCAGTATAACTCGCGCTCTGCACGCACCCTCTGACCGCATCGCCTGGCTGGCTTTTTTGCGCAGCCCCTTAATCGGCTTGAGCCTTAACGATTTACATGCGGTATCACAGCAGGGTCAACATGACAGCGACAACCCTGCCCAATGGTCAACGCTACTACTTCAACTTCAAAGTTACCCCGATAACAACATGCTCAGTGAATCTGGGCGCAAAATCATGTCGCGTTTTATGCCTATATTAAACACACTCTGGCAAGAGCGCCGACGCAAGTCACTGCGAACCAGTGTGCAGGGTTTATGGCTTAATTTAGGCGGACCGGCAGCCGTATTGGATGCAAGCGACATAAATAATTGCAACAGCTTTTTTGACTTGCTCGATCGACACGATCGCGGCGGTGCCGTTGAGAACTGGCCCAAGTTTGAGAGCGCGGTGAAGCGTCTCTATGCTTCCCCAGCGCAAGATGGCAACGACAAACTGCAGGTAATGACGATACACAAGTCTAAGGGACTTGAATTCGATACTGTTATAATTCCTGGCCTGGACAAGCAACCTCGCCAAGATGATAAGGAACTTCTCCTCTGGCAGGAGCGCGTTGATGCCAGAGGTAAAACACAGCTGCTATTGGGGCCGCTGGCACCGACCGGCGAGGACACCGACCCTCTGTATCACTACCTGCGTCAAGAGTCACAGCGCAAAGATTCACTCGAAAGTACGCGCTTGCTCTACGTTGGCTGCACTCGAGCCATCAAACAATTACACCTGCTGGCGGCCGTTAAACAAAAAAAGGATGACCTGCAGGAGCCCAGCAAAAAAAGCTTACTGGCCAGTATCTGGCCGAGTTTTGTGGATCAATGCCAGACCGTTCGCGCTGAACCCGTGGCGATAAGCGGTCGAAGTGGCGCCCAAGCCATTTTACGCCTGCCACCGGACTGGCAGATGCCGCCGCTAAACAACAATGAATTACTCGCCGCTTACCGCGGTCAGTTCGAGGTGGACAGTGGTGAAGCCGACAATCCGCTTAATCACCCCGAAACTGAAACTAAAGATACCTTTATTGCCCGCCATTTGGGCACAGTCTTGCACGCGGCTTTTGAGCAGTTATGTTGCGACGGATTAGCCCGCTGGAACGAACAGCGCATCGAGCAGCAGCAAATATTTTGGCGCGCGCAACTGCAACAACTGGGTGTAGCCCTGTGCGACACATATACTGCAGGCGAGCGAATAGCCAGGCTAATGCAGCTGGCATACAGTGATTTACACTCAAACTGGATATTCGACAATAAATTACCGGCCTCAGCCTGTGAGCTAATACTGCTGCACAAAGCTAAGACACTTATTATTGATCGCACCTTTATACTCAACAAAGAGCGCTGGATTGTCGATTATAAAAGCAGTGAGCCCGCTATGGGCGAAAATAAAACTCACTTCTTAGAGCGAGAAAGTGACGCCTATCGCACCCAATTAAACGGTTATGCAGAGGCGTTTGCGGCCATTAATAGCGAGCCTATTCGTACTTATCTTTACTTTCCGGCTATTCAGTGTCTTCATGCCGTGGATTTTAGCTGTCCAAAACCCTGATAAATTAGCTAGAATAGCAACATTACAGTTGCCCTCTGACAAATAACCTCAAATTTAGCCGCCAAGCCCCGTGATTGGCTGGCAACTTTTAGACAAGAGACACTCCATGACCAGCAATGCAATCGACGACTTGAATGTAGTATCACAAGAACTTTTGATCTCTCCCGCAGAAATCAAAAAAAACCTGCCACTTTCGGCAAAGGCTCTGGCCGCAGTGACCGAGGGTCGCGACACAGTTCGCAATATTCTTGACCGCAAAGATCACCGTATCTTTGTAGTAATTGGCCCCTGCTCTATTCACGATGTTGACGCCGCTATAGATTACGCTGCGCGCTTGAAAAAGTTGTCCGACGAAGTAGGCGATACTCTCTATATTATTATGCGTGTCTATTTTGAGAAGCCGCGTACCACTGTAGGCTGGAAAGGCTTGATCAACGACCCTTATCTGGATGACTCGTTCAAAATTCAAGAGGGTCTACATATTGGGCGCAAGCTACTACTGGACATCTCCGAGATGGGCCTGCCTACCTCCACCGAAGCGCTTGACCCAATATCTCCACAGTACATGCAAGACCTGATCAGCTGGTCGGCCATTGGCGCGCGTACCACTGAGTCGCAAACCCACCGCGAAATGGCCTCAGGCCTATCTTCTGCGGTAGGTTTTAAGAATGGTACCGACGGTGGCCTTACCGTTGCCATTAATGCACTTGAATCAACCGCTCACCCACATCGTTTCCTTGGCATCAATTCAGAAGGCCAGGTCGCCATTGTCCACACCAAGGGTAATGCTTATGGCCATGTCGTGTTGCGCGGGGGCAACAGCAAGCCCAACTACGACTCTGTTAGTGTCGCCGTGTGTGAGGATGAACTGAAAAAGGCGGGCCTAGCGTCAAATATTATGATCGACTGCAGTCATGCCAACTCTAACAAAGATCACAAATTACAGCCTTTAGTTGTGGACAATGTTGCCAATCAAATAGCCGAGGGTAACCAGTCCATTATTGGACTTATGATCGAAAGTAATATATTCGCTGGCAATCAGAAAATTTCCGATAACATGGAATACGGTGTATCGGTGACCGACAAGTGCATCGATTGGGAGACTACCGAAAAGACCCTACGTGATATGCGCAACAAGATTAAGGATGCATTGGTTAGCCGTAACAACTAACAGCTATTCAATAAAAAAACCGCCTTTCGAAAGACTGGCGGTTTTTTTTGCCTTAAATTCTGTCGGGGCGGCCGCAGAGGCTTCTAATTTAAATTCTAAGCGCCTATCGTTTATCACCGCAAAGCTTATATCCACATAGATCGTCAAGCAAACGCTTAGCTATGCTCCGCAAAAAAAGGCACAACAAACTCAAGGATGCGCTAACTAGGCAGCAGTGTTAGAGCAACAGTTAGCAGCGGTTTTTTATCTGGACCATACAGAGGTTATAAGTATTTAAATCTTACGCCTATCCGTTCTAAAAAGGTCCACAAAAACACTAGAGGATCACCGCCACTACTGATATTTTAAATCAGTAGTCATTAAATAAAACTTAATGGTAGGGCTTGGATATGAACGCAATGACTAATCACTCTGTAAGCTTTCCGCCGGTTAAGGCTGACGACTACATCCTTAGTATTGGCATTAACCAAATACCGGCATTGGAAACAACAAAGATTGATATCGCCAACATGGCGGCAATTGACTATGTATTTCTTACCCCCGCCCGCAACTCATACCAACCCATTAACAACCAAGAGTCATTATCGATAGTATTTCAACTTATTGAACAGCTACAATTAAGCCCAGAGCGAACCACTTTTATTGCCATTGATACAGACGATCACAACAATAGGCGCTTCAGTCGTTTTGAGACGCAGTGGGTAGATCAGTTTCCGATCGATATAAAATGCACACCCATTGTTAGCCGCAATCACATCGATTTCATTGAAACTTTACATACGCATGCCAGCAGCTATGAATTTTGAGTAGGCTACAGCTATAAAAAAACCCCTCTGCGGCGAGCCGCAGAGGGGTTTTTTTATAGCTGCGAAAAGCTCGATTACATATAGGCTTTCGAGGTATCCGTGTGATCAGTCATGTCACGCACCCCTTTTATTTCTGGGATTTTATCCATCAATTGCACCTCAACACCGTCTTTCAGGGTCATAGCAACAGAGCTACAGCCCTGGCAACCGCCGCCAAACTTCAACACTGCATACATATCAGCAGTGACTTCCATTAGCGACACTTCACCGCCATGGGAGGCAAGCCCAGGATTAATGTCATTATAAAGTACATACTTAATACGATCTTCTAGCGGGCTATCGTCGTTAATTTTAGGCATTTTTGAATTGGGGGCACGAATAGTCAGCTGACCGCCCATACGATCGGCGGAGTAATCGACCTTAGCGTCTTCTAAGTAAGGAATACTGATGCCTTCAAAATGCGCAGTAAACGCTGCGTACTCCACTTCGATATCGCCGTCTTGTTCCTCACCGGGGCGCGAGTAGGCAATACAGGTTTCCGCTTGCGGAGAGCCTGGGTTGGCGACGAACATGCGAATACCCATGCCCTCGCTGTCTTTCTGCTTAGACAACAAATCTCCTAGGTACTCCTGAGCAGACTCAGTAATATTCACCTGGGGCTCGGAGGCTAGATCCTGTCCAGCTTGTTGTGCAACTTCTTGGGCAACTTCTTCGGTCATGCTTACTTCCACTTGAGCGGCTTGGGTCAACCGCCATACTTAATTAAAATACAACATTATTTTACGCAAGATAGCGCAATTTTAAAACCAGACATTTAGCAAGGTTATATGACAATCACAATAGTCAGGCGATTCAGCAGAGCTTTTCTGATAGAATTTGCGCCCAAGATTTTCAGTAAAACAGTTAGGTAGTCGAACATGAGTGATTTCAACCTTGACCGCGTAAAGCGAATCAACACCCTGAAAACCAACCTTAAGCAGCGTATTCATATTTTGGATGGCGGCATGGGCACCATGATTCAGAACCGCAAGCTTGGCGAGGCCGACTACCGCGGCGAACGCTTTGCCGACTACCATATGGATATCGCCGGTAATAACGATCTACTGGCCATCACCCAGCCGGATATAATTCGCGATATTCACACCGACTATCTCGATGCCGGCGCGGACATGATCGAAACCAACAGCTTCAGCTCCACCGCCATCGCGTTGGCCGATTATGCCTGCGAGCATCTGGTGCGCGAGGTGAACCTCGCCTCCGCC
>CAJWZU010000053.1 GCA_913050115.1 uncultured Cellvibrionales bacterium | reverse complement strand
AGATAGTGATGGAGATATGGATCTGCTCTCAGCATCAAGCATTGATGACAAGATTGCCTGGTATGAAAATAATGGAAGTGGAGTCTTTACCGAGCATATAATCACTACATTAGCTGATGGAGCTTTCTCTGTATTTGCAGCTGATATGGATAATGATGGGGACATGGATGTGTTGTCCGCCTCTGCTGGTGATGATCAGATTATCTGGTATGAGAATGATGGCACTGCTGCTGCTAGTTTCACAGCTCATACAATCTATAACATTGCTGATGGTGCGAATTCTGTTTTTGCAGTTGATATTAATAGTGATGGAGACAGAGCTCTGGCCCAACACCATCGCCGCCTGTCACCAACGCGGTATTGCTTCGATTGTTGCCAATGCGCGTTTATCGGTCAAATCGGCGCGCGGCTACCAGAAGTTTTGCGCCTTAACTAAGCCTATGCTGAAAAGCATTAGCTGTGTAGCGGCGCAAAACAGTGTCGACGGCGAGCGTTTTGTTGAGCTGGGTCTGCCCGAATCGCAGCTAAGCGTAACCGGCAGTATTAAATTTGATCTGCACTTGTCCGAATTATTGCGCGCCGAGGCCAAAGCTTTAAAGCTGCAGTGGAGTGGGGCGCAACAAAGACAAATTTGGCTGGTTGCCAGTACCCATCCCGGTGAAGACGAGCAAATACTTGAAGCTTTTGCAGCGGTTCTCAAGGCTCAAACCGATGCCTTATTGGTATTGGTACCGCGCCATCCAGAGCGTTTTAACAGCATGTTTGATCTATGCCAAGAGCGCGGTTTTAACACCGAGCGCCGTAGCCATAGCGTCAGCCCCCATAAAAATACTCAAGTATTTTTGGGTGACACCATGGGCGAGTTACTGCTGTTTTTTGGCGCCTGTGATATTGCCTTTGTCGGTGGCTCGCTAGTGCCCGTCGGAGGGCATAATCTTATTGAACCCGCAGCGTGGGCACTGCCTATTATAACGGGCCCCGCACTGTACAATTTTGCTGAAGTATCGAGCCTGTTAGATGATGCCGGTGCCCTAAGTATTGCGAACAACAGCGATGAATTAGCGTCAGAGGTTATAGCTCTGCTGCGTAGTCCCAGGCGCCGAGCAACGATGGGATCGGCTGCCCTGCGAGTGGCTACAGAGAACCGAGGCGCACTGGCGCGGTTGTTGACGTTAATCGATAAAAGTTTGAGCGTTCCTGATAGTCAGGCAGGCTCTTAACAGGCCTCGTTAAAGTACAGCTGAGCCAGGTTGAATTTGACGTTTAGCTGCAAGCATTGTGGGTTGTTAGCTAGCGAGACTAAAAACGATTTGTATGCCAGTAACTGTTGGGGATCTGGTCGCGATCAGAATCACTTGCTGTGATCACTGTTTGTAAGGGTTATTGCGGCCAGATTAGCTTCGCCTATTATTCTAGCGCTTTGAGTGGCTTGCGATAAAGTTCTCGAAGTCTGGAGTGAGCCACTGTGCTGATGAAATGGCACTTTGCCCTCTATTAATATATGTATTGTTATTGCGGGCTATGGCGGCCAGATTAGCCTCGCTTATTATTCTAGCGCTTTGATATCTCCTCATTTTGCTCTTTGAGCAGTTCACGCAGTCTGGATTGAGTCTCTGGGCTGTTGGAGTGACACTCTACGCCTAAATAATGTTGTTCTTGGTGGGCAAGGGTGCCCGTCATTTTAATCGGCGCGCCTTCTTCGAGATCAATATTTAACGTAACCTCGTCGCCTGCGATTAACCCATGCGGTTCAATCAGTGCCGCCAGTGCACCGTTAAACGACAAGTCGACAATATGTACCGGGTAGTGATGGCTCGTGGTAGTAAGTGTGGCGTAAGCACGGTAGGGAACACGCGGAGAGTCACGGCGTTCGGGTTGATCCTGTGGGGAGTCGGTCATAAAAAATCCTCTTATTTATAGCAGCTCGGCCGTCTGATTATTGCCTAGGGTTAACTCAATTAGCAGGCTGTGCATAGAGACACCTTGCACTACTAATGGGGCTAAAGCGCCTGCGTTGATATTCACTCATTCGAGTCACCCTGCAAGCAAAGTCATATACGTTAATTGTAGAGGCGTAAGCTTAATGGAGCAAACTGCGATTTTTTGTGCACTTTTGGCTGCGGGTGGCGCCACCTTGGCTGAATGGAGTGGCGATATAGTCGGTATAGCCTGCTAAACTTAGGCCACACATCAGCAATTGCCAAACGGCTGTTCAATTTGACCATGTGTTGAGCGTTGTTAGCTTTGAGCTTACCTCTCAACTTTGCCTAGTAAGGTGAAATCAAAGAGCAAACAGTGCGCGAATATGTCATTGATTTTTAGTGTGGCCCTGTTATTACCAGTGGGGGCTTAAGAAGGTCGATTTAAACGTAACGCCGTAATGTGCCTACTTCTTGTGTATCTAAGGGCTTGCGATGACACTGCCAAAGCCAGCCTAGGAATTTAAAATTTAAGCAATTTTTTCAGATACTTTTGCTACTAAAACCACTGAGTCGCTTGAGCAACAACGAGTAATATTATGACTGCTAAAGAAAACACCTCTGACGCGCAATCTGATGCAAAAAAAACACGTCACGAAGAGCGTATGAAACAGCGCAAAGAGATAGTCGACGGAATGGTAGCGAAAGCTACTATTGAGCGAGGTATCCTTATTGTATTGACCGGTGATGGCAAAGGTAAAAGTAGCTCGGCATTTGGCACTGCGGTGCGTTGCTTAGGGCATGGCTTTAAAGTGGGAATCGTGCAATTTATTAAAGGCAGCTGGGACTGTGGTGAACGCACCATCTTAGAAAACCTACCTGGATGTGAATTCCACGTTATGGGCACCGGGTTTACTTGGGACACCCAGGACTCAGACAAGGACCGCGAGGCGGCAGAAAAGGTTTGGTCCCAGTGTGAGCACTTATTTAAAGACCCCGACATTAAGCTCATTGTTTTGGATGAGCTGACCTACATGCTCAACTACAAATACCTCGATAAACAAAAAGTGATCGAAGCCATACAAAATCGCCCAAAAGACCAGAATGTAATTATTACGGGTCGCGGCGCTAAGAAATATTTGACTGATATTGCTGATACGGTAAGCGAAGTTAAGGCGGTAAAGCATGCTTTCAATAATGGAATAAAAGCCCAAAAAGGCATCGAATGGTAATGACTAAGTCAGAACCTGCCTTTTCTCTTCATTATATCGTCGGTACTCAATAGAAAATTCTACGTTCCGATCTATCATATCTTCTTACCGCTTAGGACGGGCCTTACCTGCCAATGATTACGAGTGAAAAAAATAACCCCAACGCCTTTACCCAGCCTGAAATAGAGGCGGTTTATAAAGCTATCTACCAGCGCCGTGATATGCGTCATTTTTTATCCGACCCACTCGACGATGATTTATTGCATCGACTGCTGGGCGCTGCTCATACCGCACCGAGTGTAGGCTTTATGCAGCCTTGGCGATTTATACACATTAAAAATCGCGATATTCGTCAGCAGTTACATGATATTGCTCAGCAAGAAAAAGACAAAACGGCTGCAGTATTAGGTAGCAAAGGTGAAGATTTTGCTCGCTTAAAAGTAGAGGGCCTACTGGATTGCGGCGAGCTCATTGCGGTGACTCTAATGGACAAGCGTAAGCGACATGTATTTGGTCGTCGAACGTTGCCGCAAATGGATTTAGCCTCGGCCTCCTGCGCTATTCAAAATATTTGGCTGGCCGCTCGTGCCGAGGGTATCGGTATGGGGTGGGTCTCTATTTATGAGCCAGAATCCGTTCGCGCTTGTTTAAAGTTACCCGCCGATTGTGAAGTGATTGCGCTTCTGTGCTTGGGCAAAGTCGAAAAGTTCTATGACCAGCCCATGCTGATAGATGCGGGTTGGGCCGAGCGAGGTAAACTCGACGATTATTTAATGGTCGATAGTTGGGATAGAAAAAAAGCCGCTCGAGCTCAACAGCAGTGGCAGAGCCTAGAACAAAATCAAAAACAGCACAGCCCTGAGCGAGCCGATAAGATTAGCCTAGGGCGTGCTGATATAAATAGCCCTGAGCGGGCAAATATAAATAGCTCAGAGGCGTCAGTTACAAAGCCATCGCGAACATTAATGGTGCAGGGCACTACCTCAGATGCAGGCAAGAGCACTTTAGTCGCAGCGCTGTGCCGTATATTGTCCGATCAGAATAAAAAAGTAGTGCCTTTTAAGCCGCAAAATATGGCATTGAATTCTGCTGTGACCGCAGACGGTGGTGAGATTGGTCGCGCTCAAGCGGTGCAGGCTGAGGCCGCACGCTTGGCACCGCACACCGATATGAACCCGGTGCTGCTAAAACCCAGCAGCGACAAACAGGCGCAGGTTATTATTCATGGTAAGGCCGTACTCGACTTAGACGCTGTCGCTTACCACGACTATAAAAGCACCGCTATGGCGGCGGTGCTGGAATCCCATACTCGGTTACAGGCGCAGTATGACTTTATTATGGTTGAAGGTGCGGGCAGCCCCGCTGAAATTAATTTGCGTGACCGTGACATCGCCAATATGGGCTTTGCTGAGGCGGTCGATTGTCCAGTTATTATTATTGCCGATATCGATAAAGGGGGTGTATTTGCCCATTTAGTTGGCACCTTAGATCTACTCAGTGAATCGGAGCAAAATCGTGTCATTGGTTTTGTTATCAATCGTTTTCGTGGCGATATTAAATTGCTAGAGTCAGGCCTAGATTGGTTGGAGCAAAAAACGGGCAAGCCAGTGCTGGGGGTGGTTCCTTATTTACAGGGGCTGCACATCGAAGCGGAGGATGCGCTGACCGAAAATACTCAGGCCGAGCGCAGCGATGCGATGCGAATAGTGGTGCCGGCACTGAGGCGTATATCCAATCACACAGACTTTGATGCCCTGCGACTACACCCGCAGGTGGAGTTTATATTCGTCGCCCCTGGCGAGGCACTACCCAGCGCCGATTTAATTGTGTTGCCCGGCAGCAAAAATGTGCGCGCTGATATGGAGTTTTTACGCCAGCAAGGCTGGGATAAAGATATCGCTAAGCACCTGCGATACGGAGGCAAACTACTGGGTATTTGCGGTGGCTATCAAATGTTGGGCGTCTCTATTGATGATCCCGATGGTATCGAAGATAAGCCCGGAGTTACGCAGGGGTTGGGCTTGTTGGAATTTAACACGCAGCTACTGCCCGGCAAACAATTACGGCAAGTCGCTGGTACGTTAATCGATGGCGCCATGGTTGAAGGGTACGAAATTCATTGTGGCGTTAGTACTGGCCCCGCTTTGGACAATCCCTTTGCCCGCTTGCAGGCCGCCGACTGCCATTATAATGACGGAGTTCGCAGCGGTGATGATCAAATCAGCGGTACTTATATCCATGGCTTATTTGATCATCCTGCGGCTCTTGCCAGTCTGTTAAAGTGGGCGTGTTTAGAGACTGTGGAGGCTGTCGATTATCGCGCTCGTCGCGAACAAGATTTACAGCGTCTAGCCGACTCGGTAGCCGAATCTATTGATATCGACCAGTTGTTATCACTGTGTGACACATTTACGGAGTCCTCTTTAGAGGGAAAATAATAGTGAAAAATATAGAAACAATATTTGAGAAGGGGCTGTTTGCCAGCCGCTGGTTACTCACCCCATTTTACATCGGGTTAATACTGGCAGTACTGCTGCTGATGGCTAAGTTTGCGATGAAGTTTGCCTCCATCCTCAGCCATTTTAGCGAAATAACCAGTAGTGGCTTAGTGGTCGATATTCTCGGTTTGATCGATTTGGCACTGATCGCAAACCTACTAATCATTATCACCTTTAGCGGTTATGAAAGCTTTGTCTCGAAAATGGACGTCGACGACCATGAGGACAAACCAAGCTGGATGGGTAAAGTTGGTTTTTCTGAACTTAAAATGAAAGTCATCGGCTCGATTGTGGCGATCTCAGCAATTGAATTACTGCGAGTGTTTATCGAGATGGAAAATTATGATTTAGCCCATGTAAAATGGAAAATTATTATGCACGCCACTTTTGTATTTTCCGGTTTGATGTTTGCGTTGTCTGATTGGTTGAGTAGAAACAGCTCGTAAGCTGACTATTATGACGGCTTATTTACTACTCAGCAGTACCGCGATTTTGGCCGCGCTCATGCTCGACCGAATGTTGGGTGAGACACGTCGTTTTCATCCGCTGGTGGGCTTTGGCGTGTGGGCAAAATTGTTAGAGCGCCAGCTCTATCCGCACAGTAGCGGTATATTTACCCTGTGGGCTAGGGGTGTTGTCGCATGGCAGCTGGCAGTTATGCCCTTGGTCATTGTGAGTGCTATAGCTACTCAGCTAATAGTTTTGTCATCGGGCACGGTGGTCTATTGGCTGCTCAGTGTGGTGGTTATTTATATCGCCATTGGCGCGCGCAGCTTAAAAGAGCATGCGTTGCACATAGCCATCCCACTGCAGCGGGGCGATTTAATTTCTGCGCGGCAGGCGCTGTCGATGCTGGTTAGTCGCGATACCCACACTTTAACCGAGCCAGAGATTGCCACCGCGACAATTGAGTCTGTGATAGAAAACAGTCACGACAGTGTCATTGGGGTATTTTTTTGGTACTTGGTATTTGGAATTCCAGGCGTAGTACTGTTTCGTCTAGCGAATACGTTGGATGCTATGTGGGGTTACCGCAATGCCCGCTACAACTACTTTGGTCGCTGGGCCGCACGTATCGACGATATGCTGGGCTATGTTTCGGCTCGCGTTACGGTATTACTTTTTTCTTTGCAGCAGCCACGCTCGCTTATGGCTGCTTGGCGCTATGGTCGCCACTGGTACAGCCCCAATGCGGGCCCAGTGATGGCTGCGGGAGCGGGTGCTTTAGCGATACAGCTTGGCGGCGATCAAAGTTATAACGGCGAGTTAAAAAAACGGCCAATGCTGGGCGCTGGTGACCAACCCGATGCCGCGCATATAGGCAGCGCCTTGCTACTAGTGGAGCGCAGTTATTATTTATTGCCGCTATTGCTGTTGGCTGTGTCGTTATTAGGGCGCTTTTTATAATGGCGCACTGGCTTGTGGTCGACAATCTAGGGTGTGACATTGCAGCAGTTGGTAGCGGGTTTTTCCGGCTAGTACTGCGTAGGCCGTGTTAGTGCCATGGCTAACGTGATTCATGGTGGTCGTTTAAATGTCGCGGCCTCAGCATTTAATATTCCGCGGCAGCAATGGCTGGATTTATCCACCGGCATTAATCCTCAGAATTACCCATTGGCGAATATGCCGGTGGAACACTGGCAGCGCTTGCCCGAAAGTGATGATGGTCTTGAGGATATTGCGGCGGAGTATTATCAGTGCCAGACATTAATGATGACCCCCGGCAGTCAGTGGTCTATCGAGCGACTGCCTATTTGGTTGCAGCGTTTAGGCAATCATAAAAATACAGTTTTATTACCCCTATTGGGGTATCAAGAGCACTTTTTCGCATGGCAGCGGGCCGGTTTTAACTGTCAGTTTTATCGAGACAGCCCCAGCCCTCAGCAGCTGAAACATTGCTCTGCTCTGGTGGTCATTAATCCCAATAATCCCAGCGGTATTCGCATTGAAAAATCGCAACTGCTGCAGTGGCAGCATCAGCTTAATCAGCATCATGGCTGGTTGATCATCGACGAAGCGTTTGCCGATGCTAAACCCGAGTGGAGTTTGTCTGCAGATGTTGGCTCGCCGGGGCTCATTGTACTGCGTTCGCTGGGCAAATTTTTTGGTTTGGCCGGTGTTAGAGTCGGGTCACTTTTGGCTTGGCCGCAGCTGCTCAGCCTCGCCGAGGCAGACTTAGGCCCTTGGGCACTAACAACCCCTTCGCGCTGGGCCACTAAGCAGGCGCTGTTAGATACTGCCTGGCAACGGCAAATGCAGCGGCAATTACCGCTGCAGGCTGAGCGATTAAAACAGTTATTGCAATCGAACTTCTCGACTCAGGCCTGCGGTTGTGAACTGTTTCAAACTCTCTGGCTAAACAACGCCGACACGGTTTATCGACAGTTGGCGGAGCAGGGTATTTTGGTACGATTGCTGGACGAATACTCGAGTCCGGGGCTGCGCTTTGGCCTGCCTAAAAATACCGAAGAAAATTGGCAACGTCTCACCGCGGCATTAACAGGCATAAGAGCTGATATTTAACAGAGATTGACGCTGATTCTCGACGGCATGCTGGCAGTATGTTGCCGCTTTGATCGATTTTTAGGCCATAGCTAACCTAGTGTTAGCACCAAAGAAGATGCACTTCTGCTGGAATAATTAATATGCGCGATCAGATAGTAAATTCTCGTTTTTTTAAACAGGCATGCTATATCGATGGTCGCTGGATAAAGAGTAACGAGGACTGGATAGATGTTGACAATCCGGCCAACGGCGACATTATTGGCCGCGTACCCAAGTTTAGCGCTGTCCAAACTTCACAGGCCATCAGCGCAGCTGCACAAGCTCTACCCGCATGGCGGGCTACATCCGCCGCTGAACGCAGTGCTTTGCTGCGGTGCTGGGCCGAGTTAATGCTGCAACATGCTGATGCATTAGCGGCATTAATGACGCTAGAGCAGGGTAAGCCGCTGGTCGAGGCCAAGGCCGAAATTGTTTATGCCGCCTCCTACTTTACGTGGTTTGCCGAAGAGGCCAAGCGCGCCTATGGCGAGACAATACCGGCGGTTAAACCAGGCCAGCATATAGTGACCATAAAACAAGGTGTTGGTGTCTGCGCCGCGATTACACCATGGAATTTTCCCACCTCGATGATTACCCGTAAGGCGGGCGCAGCACTCGCAGCGGGTTGTACTATTATTGTTAAACCTGCCAGCGCGACGCCTTTTTCGGCGTTAGCTCTGGCCGTTTTAGCTGAGGAGGCGGGTATTCCCAGTGGTGTGTTTAATGTTATTACTGGCAATGCCAGTGCCATTGCCGCTACTTTTACCGCTAGTGCTGTTGTTACAAAAATCAGTTTTACCGGTTCAACCAAAATTGGCAGTCAGTTGATGGCTAATGCCGCCCAACATATACAAAAAATATCGCTGGAACTGGGTGGTAACGCCCCTTTTATTGTTTTCGATGATGCCAGTATCGATAAAGCCGTAGCGGGCGCCATGGCCGCTAAATTTCGCAACACCGGCCAGACCTGCGTCTGCGTCAATCGATTTTTAGTTCAGCGTGCGGTTGAACCAGAGTTTCGTAAAAAACTTGCTATCGCAATGGCTGAATTAATACTGGGCGATGGCTTTGACGAAGGTGTCAATCAGTCGGCTCTAATCAATCGCGCCGCAGTGGAAAAGGTAAATGACCATATTAATGATGCAGTTGCCCAAGGTGGCCAACTAATATTAGGTGGCGTTAGCTGTCCGCAACAGGGTGGAAATTATATCGAACCGACGTTAATTGCTAATGGACATTCAGCAATGTCGGTATGCTGCGAGGAAACCTTTGGTCCATTGGCCGTCATTATTCCCTTCGATAAAGAATCTGAAGCCATTGCTATGGCGAACGATACGCCCTTGGGTTTGGCGGCTTATTTTTACAGTGATAATATTCACCGCTGCTGGCGCGTGGCAGAGCAGTTAGAGGCCGGAATGGTGGGCATTAACGAGAGTATTATTTCCAATGCCAGTGCACCTTTTGGCGGCGTTAAATCATCGGGCCTGGGGCGCGAGGGGTCCAAATACGGCTTGGATGAATACATGGAAGTTAAATACCTGTGTTTTGGTAGTTAAGGTTTTAGTAAATTACGGTTTTTGGTAGTTAAGGATTTTGGAATTTAAGGTTTTAGTCATTAATGCCTTGGAGCTGTTGCTGCTATGAAATATCACGCCCATATTTATTTTGATCAAAGTTCTCGCGCGACGGCCGTTAAGGTACGCAGCCAATTACTTGAATCGGATATTGCTGCAGCTGAGGTTTTTTTTCTGGTAGATAAACCGGTGTTGCCGCATCCACAGCCGATGTTTGAAATACATTTTGAACAGGCGCAATACGTGGCATTGATAGATTGGCTGCAGAAACACCGCCAGAGCCTATCGGTATTAGTACACCCTGAAGTACACGATCAAGTCGCATGGCAGTCCGATAAAGCGATCTGGTTGGGTGCTGAGCTGGTATTAAAACCGCCGGCACCGGCAGACTCAGCGACGAGCTAATCGTGAACGGATGAAGCGCTAATGAATACATAATGCCATTAATACTCCGGTCTCGATAATTTCAATCAGTGCGCCACTGGTATCGCCAGTGCTGCCGCCCAAGCGTTTTAGCATTAGCCTTCGCAGCGCGTAAATTAGCAGCGCAGTTACAACGGCCACTAGAAGCGCGCTCTGCAGGCCCACCAGTAAGGCAGTAATGGCTGTGATAATTATCACTAATGTGCGAATCATTGTGCGCGGCGCATGTTCGGCAAAGTCACGGCTTAAACCCTGCTTGCGGGCGTAGGGTGTCGTTAAAAATAATAACAATGCGCTGGCCCGGCCGAGTATGGGCACCAGTATCAACAGCCAGTGTTGTTCGCCGCTGAGCAGTGCGCTGAGTGCGGTAAATTTAATTAACAGCACACACACAAGGGTAATAATTGCCCCCGAGCCACAGCGCGGGTCTTTCATTACTTCTAAGCTTTGTGTTTGGTTGCCACCGGCCAGCCAGGCATCGGCGCTATCGGCCAGGCCATCTAAATGCAGACCGCCGGTTAATGCACACCACAGCGCTAATAGTATTGCCGCCAGCACATCACTGCCAATGTGGCCCTGTAACAAACAGGCACTCAGCCACAGCAATACGCCAATAATCAGTCCCACCAGTGGTAAAAACAGCAGCGCGCGGCCGTTGTCAGTCGCATCGATTTTTTCAATGCGGGGCATCGGCAGGCGACTAAAAAACAAGAAGGCAATAATAATAGGCTTAGTCATAATGGCTTAGGTTTTTAGTTATTAAGGATACACAGTGTTTACAAACTGCACCTGCGGCCAATCGGGTTTTCCTGAACTGTGAAAAACTTGAATGCGTGACAGCGATGCGTAGGGAATATCTAGGCGCGATAAATTTTTTAATGGCATGCCCAGTAGCTCAGCTAACAGTACTCGAATAACGCCGCCATGGCAGACCAGCAGTATGTTTTTACCTTGCTGATGCAACAGTTGTTGGCGCCACTGGTGGCTCACACGCTGGTGAAAATCGGCAAGGGCTTCGCCATTGGGTGGTGGGTATTGACTAGGGTCTTGCCAAAACTTTTCGAGAGCTGGCGCTTGCTCTTGTTCTATGTCGGCGCTCGCGCGACCATCCCAGTCGCCAAAACTGATTTCCTTGAAATTATCCTGCAGCGAAAAATCCGTGTTGTATTGAATCGATAACATTTCGGCAAAGTCGGCGCAGCGTCTTAGGGGTGACGACACAATACAGTCCCATGCGGGCGGGTTAGCGCCTATGGTATTACTCATTTGCTCGAAACCTTCAGTGCTCAATAGTGAATCTGTGTGACCGCGAAAAATTTGTCCGCCGTCACAGGCGCCGTGACGCAGCAGGTCGATAGTTGTAGTTAGCGTGTCGGAACTCAAAAATTACTCCTTGCTGACAGCGGCTTGGTCAAAGGTTGCCATGCCATTGTGAAGTGCGCAGGCGGTTTGTAGTAAGTTAGCCGCTACCGCGGCACCAGAACCCTCACCTAAGCGCATGCCTAAATTTAACAGTGGCTCTAATTTTAATGCCTGGCAAATAATATGGTGGCCGGGCTCGGCGGATTGATGGCTGAGGAACAGATAACCTTGGCACTGGGGCGCAATGTTAGTCGCCACTAGCGCAGCTATAGAACAAATAAATCCATCGACTAATACCGCGCAGCGCAATTGTGCAGCGCGAATATAAAATCCTACTAAAGCGGCAATTTCAAAACCGCCCAAGCGCTGTAATATTGTCAGAATTGGCGGTTTATCTACCATATGCTTACTTAGCGCCGCGGCAATAACATTGCACTTATGGGCAATGCCCTGCTCGTTCAAGCCGGTACCTGGGCCGGTTAAAATGCTGGGTTCCAGTTGTAATAGCGCACAGCCAAGCGCGGTGGCGCTGGTGGTATTGGCAATGCCCATTTCACCGCCGATAATAATATTACAGCCTGCGCTAATCGAAGCTTCTGCGGCCAACTTACCGATCTCAAGAGCACGCGCAAGCTGTTCTGCTGTCATTGCGGCCTGCTGACAAAAGTTGGCTGTGCCTTTGCCCAGTTGGTAATGCGTAACGTTTTTAAGGGTTTCATCTTCCACCCCTTGCCCGTTTATGCCACAGACATTAACGGTGCCCAAATTGTGCACCGCTAGGGGCGCTCGTAGTTGCTGCGCCAAGACCGAAATAGCGGCGCCGCCAGCGGCAAAATTACGGATCATCTCAGCGGTCACTACCTGCGGAAAGGCCGACACATTTTCGGCTGCCACACCGTGATCGGCGGCAAAAATATGAATGCCAATAGTATCGGCGGCGGGGGGATCTGTGTTCTGAATCGCCGCCAAATCGATAGCGATTTGTTCTAGTCGTCCCAGTGATCCCAACGGCTTGGTTAAGCTGTTTTGCTGGGCTTGGGCCTGTGTACGATAGTGTTCGCTAGCGGCCTGAATGGGATGGCTTATCCAGCTCATAAGGCCTCGCCCTTTAATACCTGTGGCAGACCGGCGGTGGAAAAAATGACTCGGTTGCAGATGCGAGCTAAATCTTGATGCAGCAGGCCACTTTCATCGACAAAGCTGCGATTGATCTCGCCCAGCGGCACTATGCCTTGGCCCACTTCATTGCCGACAAAAATTACCTCACCCGCTAACTTGGGCAGCGCTTCTAGCAGCGCTAATTTTTCCTTGTGCCAGCAGTTTGGTGTACTAAATAGGCAGTTGGTGAGCCATAGAGTGGTGCAATCTATTAGTACGCAGGTATCCGCACGGCAATGTTGTAACAGCGTGGTAGCTAATGCGATGGGTTCTTCAATCGTATGCCAGCCACTGCCTCTCTGGTGCTGATGGCGCGCAATGCGTTCGGCCATTTCGGTATCGTTGCGGCGGGCATCGCTGGTGGCGATATAGATCAGTCGTTTATGGGTGGCTTGAGCCAAACACTCGGCCAGAGCACTTTTGCCGGAGCGGGCGCCACCGAGAATGAGTTGTCGCATAGGGTGTGATCTAACTTACTTGGAATGTGACAGTCAGTTTACCTGATGAGTAAGCAGCCTGTCGGACTTAGACGTTTGCAGCAAGGAAAAGCCACATTGGCGCAGTTTTTTGGGGGGGGAGGCCAATAGCTAGCCTATTTAACAATCTCGCGTTTACCGTCGTGGTAAATAACGGCTCCTGCGTTATTTACACTTCCGCCATCCTTGGCGGTCAAATGCCGAAAGCGCAGGACGCAGTTTTCGGCAAGCGGCCAATAAAAAGCAGCAGCATCACACCTTAATAGGTTTGTACTTCATCCTTTTAGGGCCAGCATCATTACCCTTGCGCGTTACAAAGTCCTCGTGGTACTCGGTGTAGTTGCCTTCAAAGAAGGTCATTGCGCCGTCGTCTTCATAGGCAAGAATGTGGGTGGCGACGCGGTCGAGAAACCAGCGATCGTGTGAGATCACTAACGCGCAGCCTGGAAAGGTTTGAATAGCTTCTTCCAATGCACGCAGTGTCTCTACGTCTAAGTCGTTAGACGGCTCATCCAGCAACAATACGTTGGCACCAAGCTTTAAGGTGTTGGCCAAGTGCAGACGTCCGCGCTCACCACCGGACAAATCTCCAACGCGCTTTTGCTGATCTGAGCCTTTAAAGTTAAAGCGGCCAGCGTAGCTGCGCGAACTCACTTCGTAGCCGCCGATTTGCAGCATGTCTTGGCCGTCAGAGATAGCGTGCCAGACGCTCATGTCATCATCTAGATGCTCGCGGCCCTGCTCAACGTAGGCAATCTTTACGGTTTCGCCCAGTGTGACTGAGCCAGAATCTGGTTGCTCTTGGCCCGCAATCATACGGAACAGGGTCGATTTACCCGCACCGTTGCCGCCGATAATGCCGACAATCGCCCCCTTGGGAACACTAAAGGATAAATCGTCGAGTAATTGGCGACCCTCAAAGGCCTTGCTCAAGTTCTTCACATCAATGACATTGTCGCCCAAGCGTGGTCCGGGCGGAATATAGATCTCGTTCGTTTCGTTGCGGGCTTGGAAATCCTGCGACTGCATCTCTTCAAAGCGCGACAGACGAGCTTTGTTTTTGGCACGACGGCCTTTAGGGCTTTGGCGTACCCACTCCAGCTCGGTCTTGATGGCTTTTTGATGAGCCGATTCGGTGCGCTCCTCGGTAGCTAAGCGCGCCTCTTTAGTTTCTAGCCAAGTGGTGTAATTGCCTTCGTAGGGAATGCCGCGGCCGCGGTCGAGTTCCAGAATCCAGCCGGCGGCGTTGTCGAGAAAGTAACGGTCATGGGTAATAGCCACAACGGTACCATTAAAATCGCAGAGGAAATCCTCTAACCAGTGCACTGATTCGGCATCCAAGTGGTTGGTTGGCTCATCGAGCAAGAGCATATCGGGTCGCGAGAGTAGCAAGCGGCACAGGGCCACGCGACGCTTTTCACCACCGGACAGCTTAGTTACATCGGCATCCCAAGGCGGTAAACGCAGGGAATCGGCGGCTTGTTCGAGCTTGTGATTGAGATTGTGCGCATCCCACGCCTGAATAACATCTTCAAATCTGGCCTGCTGTTTGGCCAGTTGGTCAAAGTCGGCATCGGGCAGACCGTAATCGGTGTATACCTGATCGAGCCCAGCTAGAGCGTCTAGCGCCTCGCGCACGCCGTCTTCAACATTGCCGCGTACATTTTTTTTAGGGTCCAATTGTGGTTCCTGCGGCAGGTAGCCCACTTTGGTACCCGCCAATGGACGCGCTTCACCGCTGTAGTCAGTGTCGAGGCCGGCCATAATTCGCAGCAGAGTCGATTTGCCCGAGCCATTTAAGCCTAGAACGCCAATTTTGGCACCGGGGAAGAAAGACAGTGAAATGTCCTTAAGAATTTCTCGCTTCGGCGGTACCACTTTGCCGACGCGGTTCATGGAATAAACGTATTGAGCCATGGGCTGTCTCTGAGTTGGAGTAGGGTGGGCACTGCCCACTACGCGGATTGGGTAAATATGCTGGGTGATTACGAAAAGTTTCGTACTCGCCTACACATTAAGTGGCCGAATTTTAACGGTCTGCAGTCTTAGTCACAAGGATTGGGCTATTCTCAGCAATGAATACTGTTAATAACTTGAGGTCGAGATTTTTGTCTATTGATACGATTCAACAATCACCCGTGCTTATCAGCTCTTGGCATAGCCATGGCGATGCATTTATTGTTGCCGTGCTGCAACAGCCTACCTGCTCTAGTCGAGCGCTATGGGGGAATAAAATTTGTCGGTAAATACGATTGAACAATCTCCCGTGCTCATCGGCACTTGGCGCAGCCATAGCGGTGCATTCATCGGCGTATTGGAACTCAACCGGCCAAAGTCTTTGAATGCCCTCAATGTCAAGATGGTGACACTGCTGCATGCAGCGTTAACTCGCTGGCAGCAAGATGAGCGAGTAGTTTGTGTGGTCCTGCGCGCCTCTGGTGATCGTGCTTTTTGTGCTGGTGGTGATGTCAAAAGCCTTTATCAGGCAGTGCCTAGTTATGATGAAAGCTGGGACCGCAGTAATTTAAAGAACCTGGCGATAGAATTCTTCACCCGCGAGTATTTACTCAATCGCCTAATTCATAGTTATCCCAAGCCGATAATCGTATTTGGTCAGGGGCTTATTATAGGCGGCGGATTAGGCTTGTTCGCCAACGCCAGCCACCGCGTGGTGGCCGAAGATGCGAGCATGGCAATGCCAGAAGTCGGTATAGGTTTTATTCCCGATGCATCGTCCAGCTGGTTTCTTAATCGCACGCCCAGTATTAGCGGTGAATTTATGGCGCTCACCGGTGTGGGTATCAATGCCGCCGATGCTATTGCTATGGGGCTGGCTGATCACTGTATTTTACGCGAGAGCTGGTCTGCATTAGAGATGGCCATTAAACATTGCGGCTGGTCGAGCGACCGCGATGAGATTTTCGCCCAAGTGGGGGAATTGCTCAGGGGACACTCGTTGCTGGATCATAGGTGCTTGTTGCCGCCGAGGCTACTGCAGCACTTGTCACAAATCGAACCGTGGTTTGCTAACTGGGGTCAGGATAAAACTGATATTGAACTGGTGGCTCGCCTTCGCGCTTATAAAGGGCATGATCCACTGCTGCTATTGGCACGGGATAGGGTGCGAGAGAGCTGCCCTGTATCCATTAGGCTAGCACTGAAGCAGATGCAAAAAAGCCGCTGTCTTAGCTTTCAACATTGCCAGCAGTTGGAACTGGATTTGGCGTTGAATATGATTGCCGCCGGACACTTTCGTGAGGGTGTGCGGGCCCGGCTGATCGACAAAGACGGCTCGCCGCGCTGGCAAAACATTGAATGTGGTGCTTTAACTCTGCAGGCTTATTTCAAATCGCCTTGGTGTAAGCGTCCGCAAAGACACCCGCTGGCTTGATTGCCCTATGTGATCAACACAATAATGCCTGTATGTGATCTTTGAACCCTTCAGGCTTATTTTAAATCGACTCGGTGTAGCTGTTCGCCACTATATTCACTGGCTTAACTTGAGCGGTATTGGAGTTTTGTATGAGCTGCATTCAAGTTACAGTTAGTTAATTCAAAAACAATCTGTTTAGCTCTGTTTTTATCGTAAAAAATTCTACTCAGCGTCCGTTTAGTGTACAATTACCAACCTTGAATCTATTCGCCTATGGCCTGACCATGGGTTATTTACTCTCATAAGTTAAGGTCTCTTCTATGTTTGATAAAGCTCAAACCGTCGCCGTTTTGGATCCAGAAATCTGGGCCTCTATCCAGAACGAAGAACGCCGTCAGGAAGATCACATCGAGTTGATCGCCTCTGAGAACTACACCTCGCCAGCCGTCATGGAAGCGCAGGGCACTCAGCTGACCAACAAGTACGCTGAAGGTTATCCCGGTAAGCGTTACTACGGTGGCTGTGAACATGTCGACGTTGCTGAAGCGCTCGCTATTTCGCGTGCCTGCGAGTTGTTCGGTGCCGACTATGCCAATGTACAGCCACACTCAGGTTCTCAGGCTAACAGTGCTGTCTACGCCGCGCTCTGTTCACCCGGTGATACTATTTTGGGCATGAGTCTGGCGCATGGTGGCCATCTCACCCATGGTTCTCACGTAAGCTTTTCGGGCAAGGTCTACAACGCTGTCCAGTACGGTTTGAACCCAGAGACTGGCCGCATCGATTACGATGAGATCGAAGCGTTGGCCGTTGAGCACAAGCCGAAAATGATCATTGGTGGTTTTTCGGCTTATTCACAAGTTATGGACTGGGCTCGCTTCCGTGAAATCGCCGACAAAGTTGGCGCCTACTTGTTTGTTGATATGGCACACATAGCCGGCTTAGTTGCGGCAGGTGAATACCCTAATCCAATTAAGCATGCCCACGTTGTTGCAACTACCACGCATAAGACCTTGCGCGGGCCACGCGGTGGTTTGATCTTGGCTCAGGCCGACGAAGTTATTGAAAAGAAGCTTAACTCAGCCGTATTCCCTGGCGGTCAGGGCGGCCCGTTAATGCACGTTATCGCCGCTAAAGCGATCAGCTTCAAAGAAGCCATGACCGACGACTACAAAGCTTATCAAAAGCAGGTAATTGTCAACGCGAAGGCCATGGCCAAGGTCTTCATCGAGCGCGGTCTAGACGTAGTCTCCGGCGGCACCGAAAACCATCTGATGCTGGTCAGTCTGCTGGGTAAAGATTACTCTGGTAAAGACGCCGACGCGGCCCTAGGTCAAGCGCACATTACCGTTAATAAGAACTCTGTGCCCAACGATACTCGCTCACCTTTTGTAACCTCCGGTTTGCGTATTGGTACTCCAGCGGTCACTACTCGCGGTTTTAACGCCGAAGATTGTACGGCTTTGGCGCACTGGATCTGCGATATTCTTGACGGTATTGAGAATGGTAACCTTGACGATGCTATTGCAGCCGCCAAGGTTAAGGTTGCTGAGATCTGCAAGCGTTTGCCCGTTTACGGTTAAAATGCTGGTTAATTGATAGCGCGCTAAGCTTTGCTTAGCGCTACGTAAAAATGCCGCTCTGAAGCTTGTCATGAGAATCAGCGCGGCTTTTTTATGGCAGTCGATTATGCCGTTTGAGTATTGCTCTCATCAGAGCAGCCAGCGGTCACTACTCGCGGTTTTAACGCCGAAGATTGTACGGCTTTGGCGCACT
>CAJWZU010000052.1 GCA_913050115.1 uncultured Cellvibrionales bacterium | reverse complement strand
CGCACGGAAGCTTTGCCTTAGGTCCTTCTTTTTTAGCTCGCAAATAAAACCAAAGCTTGGGGCTAAAATTTCTCCACTCCATATTCCAATGGAGTTTGATGGCCCCCCCCGAGCTTACTCTGATCGGTTCGTCGATACTGATATCGTCCACATCAAAGAAATGAAAATGAATGTTCTAATCATTTTGTCATATTAATATATTGAAATTCCTGAGTCTTGACTGGAGGGTTCACACCAAAACGAAGTTTTTTACCATTTAATATTGAAAACATATTATATTTATAGCGCAATAAACTTCATATTTTTTCTAATCCGAAATAAGTTGCCCTTATTATTAAAAGTTGACCACCATCATATATCAAATTTTTTTCTGAAAGGTTTAATTAAATTTTTTATATTTTTTTTAGAACAATTATCAGATATACAAACCTCAAAATCTTTATTTTTCTGTTTTGCTAACGAATTGAGGCAGTTTAATAAACTTTCGGGTCTATTATATGTTGGAATACAAATTGATAATAACATTTATAGTTTATTAAAAATTAGTTTTATTTTTGAAATGATCTATCTGTTGAAAAGTAAATTTAATAATATTTTTTTTTGTACTTTTGTTATAAAAATTTTTGAACCAATGAAATGTCATTTTTAAGGCCTGTACATCAGATAAATGTGTCTTCCAACGCAGAAATTTAAATGACTTAGAGCTATCTAAAGATAGATTTTCTGACTCGTAAAATTTTTTCTTTTTAATAATAATTTTGGAACGGGAACTTAGTATTTCTTTTCCAATAAGAGCTATTTCTTTAACTTTTAAATTATTTTTTGTACTTGGTCCAAAATTCCAAGATCCAATATATCTTTTTTTATTGTCATAATATAATTTCTCAGCCAATTTTAAGTAACCACATAACGGCTCTAGTACGTGTTGCCAAGGTCTTGTTGCATTAGGACTTCGAATAATTAAATTTTTGTTATTTATAAAAGACTCAACACAATCTTTGATTATTCTATCTTTAGTCCAATCGCCGCCACCAATACAGTTTCCCGATCTTACAGTAGCTATATTGCATCTGCTGCTAGAGTAAAATGATTTAACATAACTCTCCGTCAGTATCTCGCAAGTAGCCTTGCTGGAACTATAAATATCATAACCTCCCAATCTAGAACTTTCTTTAAATTTCTTTTTTTTTTCTAAATTTAAATAGACTTTATCTGTAGTAACTACAATTGCCGATTTTACTGAATTTACTATTCTAATAGCCTCTAAAAAGTTTATGGTACCTACAACGTTAGTCTCTATTGTTTTTTTTGGTTCTTGATAACTAACCAGAACACTTGATTGGGCTGCTAAATGAAAAACAACTGACGGCTTTGTTTTTCTTATTACATTTTTTAATTTTTTTAAGTTTAAAATATTTTCTCTATAATCATGCTTTAAAAATTTACCCAATTTCAGATTGTCAAAAAAGTTTGGCTTTGATATTGGATTTAACGCGTAACCAACAACATTGGCGCCTAAACTTTTTAATAGCAAAGTTCCAATTCAATGCAAAGATTCAATAAATTTTAAAATCTTGGCACCCAGATCTCATGAAAATGACCCGCTTTCTTTTTTCCCAGCTCGGAACGAGTCGCATTGTAACGTCAGGATTTTCTTTTTCTGGAAAATTATCGACGACACCAATCGCACCGTAAAGAATGCCTGCTGACAGAAACTAAAATAAAAAATAATTATAAGGGAAAATTTCAAATTACAAATGAGTTGATGCTATCTAGATTTTTGGTCGAAGAAGCATGCTTCTGAAGGTTACAGTTCGGGAGAGAGATGGATGTGGATGTTTTGCGTATGAGATGTTTTTTATTTTTCAGGTTCAATGTCATTTTATGTTCTTGAGCTTGTTTTTTAAACTCAACATATTGCTCTTCAGACATACTATTTTCATTCATGAATTTAAGAACCTCACTATAATCTTTTGTGATGGTAGCGATGATATTCTGTGGCGCAAAGCAATTGATGGAACTGTGAAAGTTGCCATCAGCGGCAGAGTTAATATTGGATATACAGATGAATTTGGAAGCTATGATGGCGTTTTAATAGGAGGACAGGTACGTGTAGAGAACTTGGATGCTAAATTCTCTGCATGGAGCCATCAGCTGGCCGATTATAATGGTGATGGTCGTGCCGACATCCTATGGCACAGGAAAGATAATGGCGAAGTTAAGCTTGCTATTAGCAATGCTCAGGGTAATCAGCAGAGCATGAAGATGATGGCTGCTAAAGCATCAGGCTGGTCTCTAGTTCACTAGAGTCAAACCTAGCTCGTTAAAAACCCGCGTCTTTTGCTAGACGCGGGTTTTTTTATGAAAAAAAATTCGGTGCACATAAAGACCGAAATTTTCAGACGGTCATAATAGATCGCTATCCGATATTGCTGTGTCACTATCGTAGTTAATAATGGTTCTGTTATTTACTAGCTCTAAAGTTTGCCGTTAATAAAGCCCTATACCTAAGCCAATGGCTATCCTGAGAAACTCAAATGCTGATGAGATCACAAGAACTCGATCACGTGTAATTTTTTTGGCAACCATTGTAAAGCCAGCGCTTAACGCAGTTCGAGACAATCGAGAAAGACCGCACATTAGTACCGAGGTGTTAACCCCCCCCACTGTTACCCTCTCTCAATTCGTAACAACCAAAGACACTGAACGTAACAACTTTAAATAACTAAAGTTAATAAAGAACCCAACAAAACAACTAAGCCACTGATTAATAACAACTTTTTAAATCTGGCACGACTAATGCTTACATAAAAGTATAATAATAATAAAATTAACAATAAAAATAATATAAAGCGGTGACTATTTAGGGATCATTTGATCTTGAACAATAATAAAAACAACAAACAATAAAAACAGAAGAAAAAGCAATACTAACGATAATTTAGCAACCCTATTTGGTTGTCAGTGCAGTTAGCTTAAGTGCTATCAATACAAAGAAAGAAACTTGTCTTTATGTGTGTGTAAAGATCAGAGGCAGATGTTAAAAAATTTTTGCGGGGAAGCCAAGGCTTCCCCGTTTTGCCCTCTACAGCCTACACATAAGTAGTCAATGTTCTATATGCCCACTCATTTAAATGAGCTATCCAAAAGTCACTAAGTAGCAAAAAAACTAAGCGACAAGCGGCGATGATTGCTGCTCGAATAATCGGGAGTAAATACCCCCTGCCAATAGGCACAGGTTTGTTACTGCAGATGTCCCCTGCTGCGACAGATTTAGCCTCAGCGCGCGCAGCGGTAACCGTGTAAAAACGCTCTAAAATAGATTGCGCTGTATAGGGCCGATAAACAGTCAGCCGTTCTTAATACCGGTAATCAACAACGCCCCAACGACGAGTTCACAGACGCGTTAGTTGTTGCCTCCTTTTAGATGAGCTTTTGCACTTAAACCACGCTAAAAATATAACGGCAATAGCGCTAGAGTAAACGAACCTGCCTGCAATTTTATCGTCAATAGAGACTAACGTTACGAGATAAATTTTAAGTTAAAAATAATCAAGGACGATTAATCTCTACCGTTTCCGTGGTTAGACTAAAACGATCGCCGCCCATTTTTCCGACTGAATTCACTAATATTTGGTCAATCATGCCGTTATCATACAAGTCATCTTGGACATAAATGGACTTCACATCCAACAGTATAACGGTACCACCCGCGGGTAAATCACTAATAGAGATAGTGTCTCTTAAAGTACACTCGTACCGAACTGGCGATTCTTTCACTGAACGTGGCAATACTTTATCGCTCGCGCAACTTTCGACATTAGCGAAATTAAATTCACTTTCATCAATGGCAAGGCTGGCGCTCGTCATATTCATTTTTTCTAACAATGCAGCGTTGACGATATTGATCACGCATTCACCTGTTTCCATTAAATTCTGCAGCGTATCTTTATCCACACCATTTCTCTGGGTAACTTGCGTATAAAGAAGTACCGGAGGGTTACAGCTTGCAACAGTAAAAAAGGAATAAGGGGCTAAATTATCAACATTTCCCGCTGAGCGAGTACTAATCCATGCAATAGGTCTGGGCGTTACGCCACCATTAAGAAGACGATACCTTGCTTGCGGGTTTAATCCATCAACATCAAAAATCATTAATTTCAATCCAGTAGTTGTAAAATTTTAGAGCATAAAAGCATGGCATGCTTTACCCCTTATACCGCTAACACCTGCTAAATTTCTTAGAGTTTGTGTAACTGTCTGCAGATAATTGTGCATAGGCCAAGATTAAGCTGCTATAAAAAGATCCCCTGCGATATAAAGCCCCATGCCAAAATTAAAGCCACCCCGCGCTATGCTTACGCTACTTCAAAGAGATGCATAGTAATACGTAAGACGCATATAACATACCGAGAGCAGGTGCTGTAGGCAACTCAGCAGCCGTTATATAAAAGCAATTTCGAGGCGAGAAACCTGCCTAACTGAGATGATCTGCGCGAAAAAAACGACGCAAAGGTGCATTCCATAGACCCTACATACTGACTAAAAGCGCCTAAACTGGATTACTGTCAATTCATACAGTACACTTTAAGGCATGATTTTATACATCGCCGAAAAACCCAGCCTAGGCCGCGCGATCGCGGACTGCCTTCCAAAGCCCCACAAAAAGGGTGATGGCTGTATCTATGCCGGTAACGGCGACTGTGTCAGCTGGTGTATTGGCCATCTACTAGAGCAGGCCGAACCCCATGTTTACCAGCAAGAGTTTAAAAGCTGGAAGTTCGAGCACCTGCCGATAGTGCCGGAGCAATGGCAATTACAGCCAAAAAGTTCGGCCCGCAAACAACTGGCAGTATTACGCAAGCTAGTCAAGGAAGCCGACACTCTGGTGCACGCCGGAGATCCTGACCGCGAGGGGCAGTTGTTGGTCGACCAAGTTATCGAGCATTTAAAAGTACGTGGCGCCAAACGTGAATCGATTCAACGCTTACTCATCAGCGACCTCAACCCCGCCGCCGTCACACGCGCGCTGGGTCAACTAAGAAGCAATAAAGAGTTTGTACCGCTGTCAGTCTCGGCCTTAGCACGCTCCCGCGCCGACTGGCTCTATGGCATCAATATGACCCGCGCCTATACTCTGCAAGGGCGCAAAGTGGGTTATAACGGTGTGCTGTCGGTAGGGCGAGTGCAAACACCGATTTTAGGGTTAGTAGCTCAGCGCGATAAAGATATCGAGGCCTTCAATAGCAAGCCGTTTTATCAAGTAGTAGCCCACTGCTTGGTATCAGAAAGTAATCCAGGCTCTGTTGGGCAGCCAGCTCAAGAGTTCAAAGCTCTGTGGCAACCCAGTGAGGCCTGTGAGGCCTGGATGGATGAAGACGGTCGAATATTATCGAAGGCACTGGCGGACAATGTTGTCGGTCGTATCACGGGTAAACCGGCGATGGTAACCGCCACACACAAAAAGCCCGGCAAACAACCACCACCGCTGCCGTATAATTTATCCAGCCTACAAATCGATGCTGCCAAGCGCTTTCGCATGAGTGCCAAGCAGGTGCTAGACGTGTGTCAGTCACTGTATGAAAAACACAAACTGCTGACCTATCCACGTTCAGATTGCCGCTATTTGCCCGAAGATCACTATGCTCAAAGGCAGTCGGTGCTGGCGGCAATTCGCAGCAATGCCCACACCCCAGAACTCATCAATGGCGCCGCTAATGTCGACGCCAAGTTAAAAAGTAAAGCCTGGAACGACAGCAAGGTCAGCGCCCATCACGCCATAGTTCCTACGGCCAAGACACTGGATTTATCTCGGCTCAGTAAAGATGAACAGAATATCTACGCACAGGTGGCGCGACAGTACTTGGCGCAATTTTATCCGGCTTGTGAGCGTGTCGATACGCGCATTGAGCTGAGTATTGGCGGCGGCCACTTTGTCGCTAAAAGTAAAACCGTCACCAAAATTGGTTGGCAAGCACTCTTTATTAATGCCAACAAACAGCGTACAAAAAATGACGAAAAGCTAAAAGATGCGGCCCTCAACAGCGCCCTACCCAAGGTAATAAAAGGCCAACAACTGCTCTGCCGCGAAGGCGAATTGTTGCAAAAAAATACCTCGCCGCCGAAGCCATTTGATGACGCCAGCCTGCTAGCGGCGATGACTGGCATTGCTCGCTTTGTACAAGACACTGAACTGCGTAAAGTCCTCAAAGACACCGACGGACTCGGCACCAAAGCCACCCGCGCCGGTATTATCGAGCTGCTGTTTAAACGCGATTTTTTAACCCGCAGCGGCAAAGTAATCAACGCGACCGCCACCGGTCGCGGCCTAATTGACAGCTTGCCAGCGGCTTCTACCAGCCCTGATATGACCGCACGTTGGGAGATGCAGCTAGATTTTATCAGTCGGCGAATGAGCAATTATCAAGATTTTATGCAGCCATTACAGGCCACCTTAAGAGCGTTGATTGCCAGTAGTGAATCGCACTTGCCGGTGGGTCTAAAAAATAACTCCAACAGTAATCCATTTAAAAAGAAGCGGGCCCGTTCCAGCAGTGGCAATGGTTATAAACCCACAGTAACAAAAAAACGCAGCGGCCGCCGCATGAACAAAACCAAAAGCTCCGCCTAGCGCTTAAGGTATAGCTGTATGCAGACGAAGATGCCGACATAGACCAATAGCTAATGGGTTTAAGACGTTCTCGTTTACACAATCAACCCAAAAAATGACCAACTGGCGAATTTTCTTAACAGAGTAGCGCTCAGTTCGACAGGTTACTCGGCGCCCTTAAATTGCCGTTTTGTGCCGAGTGTCTTTTTTTTTACCCGCGCCAAGGTTATGCTCAACCTTTATAATAATTGGTGCGTACCAATGCGCCCATTGAGGAATTCTATAATGCAGCCATTTGCACTGATATTATCGCCGTTAATCCTAAGCACGGTGCTATTGAGCGTTAACAATGCGGCCGCTGACAGTGGCGAGCACAAGCATGATCATGGTAGCCACGACCACAGCAGCCATTCACATCATGAGGCACTAGAGCCCAAGCCCCCCGGCGAGCCAGTCAATGCAGAGCAAGCAACGCAAATCGCTAAACAGCGCATTGCCAGCTTGGTCAAAGCCAAAGCGATCAATAGTAACTGGACCTCCGTAGAGCCAGACTTAGCCTTGCAAGTGGTAAGAAAACACGACCCGGCGCAAGAAACACAGTGGCAAGTAACCTTTGTCAATAAGGCCGAAAAGGTCACTTCTCGGCAAGTCATCTATGTATTTTTAGGCATAGACGGCAGTTTTCGGACCACTAACTTTACCGGTCGATAAGCCATCGTAGTAGGCGCCAATTTAAACTGGCGCTGTTTACTGCGTTTAAAAATGCCCACCTAATTGAATGCGCATTTTTATTTCAAAAAATACTCAGCCCCCATTCGCCGTTCGGGCGTGTCATTAAAAAAATAATCAATGATTTAACCCCTTTTCTCGATTGGCGACGTTTATAGCTGTGAACGCCAAACGGCTAATACGTATTTGTTAAGGGGATTACCATGCTAGGCCAAACTTACACGCCCATCACACGCACGCTTTTTTACACCACTTTACTGACGCTCTCAATTGCGGGCTGCAGTAACGACCAGCCGCGGAGTCAGGCCGAATTAGCTGACATGACTCAGCACGCGCATCAGCAACCGCCGCATAACCATAACTCATCGGCAGCTCTTGCCAACAATAGCTCGCTGCCCATCCGTAAAAAAGCAACCACAGACAGTATATTGTTAGCGACGATGGTCACATCAGATATCAACAGCGACGCCAATAAACGCAACACTCGCAGTGCTAAAATGCCTATGGCAGAACTTATGAGTACCGACAGGGCGCCATTCACAGCGGGATCACCGAGGTCACTTGAGTCGTATGGTGCTATTGCGCCACAGCCCTCACCTATGATCACAGTGAATAATAGTGAACAGTATTTGGCTCAAGAAGAGAATGCTATTAAGCGTGTCAGTGATGACCCTATTTCTACTTTTAGTGTCGATGTAGACACGGCCGCCTACAGCAACGTGCGCCGCATGGTAATGAATGAAGGACGATTGCCGCCGAGCGATGCGGTCAAAGCAGAAGAATTTATTAATTACTTCAACTATGACTACCCTAAGCCCGACCATGCACAGACGCCATTTTCGGTAACCACCGAAGTGGCCGCTAGCCCATGGACCGAAGGTAAACATTTACTACAGATTGGCCTAAAAGGTTTTGCGCCAGAAGCTACCGAGCGCCCCGCTGCCAACTTAGTGTTTTTAATCGATGTATCGGGCAGTATGAACAACCCACAAAAATTGGGCCTGATTAAAAAGTCTCTGCGCCTACTGGTTAATCAAATGCGCCCACAAGATCGAATCGCATTGACTGTTTACGCCGGTGCAGCGGGCATCGTATTACCCTCGACCCCCGGCGATCAAAAGGCCACTATTCTGTCGGCGCTGGATAATCTCAATGCCGGCGGTTCTACCCATGGTAGCGCGGGTATACAGCTGGCCTATGATGTAGCCCAGCAACATTTTATTAAGGGCGGAATTAACCGTGTATTCATTGCCAGTGACGGGGATATGAATGTCGGTACTGTCAATCACGAAGCCTTAAAAGACTTGATCAAAAGTAAGCGCGACAAGGGTATTGCCTTAACCACCCTGGGTTACGGCTCGGGAAACTACAATTACGCATTGATGGAGCAATTAGCCGATGTAGGCAATGGCAATGCTGCTTATATAGACTCGCTGCGTGAAGCGCAGAAGGTGTTGGTTAATGAAATGCAATCGACTTTACTGACCATTGCCAAAGATGTGAAAATTCAGATTGAGTTTAATCCCGAACAAGTCAGTGAATACCGCCTAATTGGTTATCAAAACCGAATCCTAAAGCATGAGGATTTTAGCAATGACAAGGTTGATGCCGGCGATATCGGGGCTGGGCACACCGTTACCGCACTGTACGAAATTGCTCTAACAGATTCAGAAGCCGAGCAGTTACCCAGTTTGCGCTATCAGCCACAACCAGCAACGAGCACTAAGATAATCAATAATTCCACTGAGCTCGCATTTGTAAAACTGCGCTATAAAATGCCCAATACTGATAACAGTATTCAGCTCAGCCAGGCGGTTACCCTAAATCAAGTAAAGGCTAACTTCGCCCAGGCCAGCGACAATCTTAAATTTGCTAGCGCGGTGGCTGCCAGCGCACAACTGCTGAGTCGTGGACACTATATGCAACAGTGGAACTACACCGATGTATTGGCCACCGCGCGAGCCTCTAAAGGAGCCGACCCACATGGCTATAGAGGTGAGTTTATTGCTCTGATAGAGTTAGCGCAGCAACTCAGTGAACCTAATGTTATTAACACTGCGGCCATAGCGCATTAGATCAACGCACTGAATAAGAATGCCACTGCTGAGTAACGCTCTTAAGTGGTATTCAATATTTTATAGGTTTCAGATATATGGGCTTACTCGCCACACTGCAAACACTTAAATCGGACGAGAGTTTAATGCTGGCCTATCAGGCCGGTAAATTCTCGTCGTTTGAAGTACTGTATAAACGGTATAAAGACAGTCTCTATCGGTTTTTTAAATACCACTGTGCTGGTAATTCTCAAGGCGCAGCACACGCTGAAGACTTAGCCCAAGACACTTGGGCCGCTATTATTAATCGGGTTGAGCATTACCAAGCCACGGCCAAATTCAAAACTTATCTGTTTACCGTTGCGCGCAATAAGCTCATTGATTTTTATCGTCGTTATGGGCATTTAGAAAACCACTGCGACAGCTTTGATGACGAGGCTATTGATAATGATCGGCAGTATCGTAAATCGCAACCCAGCGAACAAGAGCAACAATTGCATCAACAGCAATTACTGCGGCAACTCGATAAACTCCCCATCGATCAGAGGCAGGCCTTTATCTTAAAAGAAGAGGGGTTTAGTGTGGCAGAGATCGCCAGTATCAGTGATGTGAATACCGAGACTATTAAAAGTCGCTTGCGCTATGCCCGCACGCGACTTAAACAATTGTTAACCGCCGCGGAGGTGCAGCTATGAAAAACAATAAAGACCAGCTGTCCGAGCTCTATCGCCAGCAAGCTCAGGATAAAGCGCCTGAGCAGCTCAATCAATCGGTACTCAATATAGCCGCTAAAAAATCTGAGCAATTCGCCGGAAAAAATACCCAAACACATTTTTTCGGGCAACTTATACCTTTTGAAAAGTCACACTGGCTAGGTGTCGGGTCGGCCTGCTGCGTGATGATATTGAGCCTGTCTATTTTAGTACCCATGACTCAAACACCACTGCACCAGTCACAGTCAGTTGAAAATAGTCATGCAACCGTTAGTGCTTCAGAGCGCATATTAAAGCAACGTTCAGAGCTATATACCCAGAAAACTGAAACCATGTTTGATCAGGTGATGGATGCAGACCAAAGTCCTGCGATAAAGGCCACTGCAACGCTTTCAACGGCGCCAGTTAAAGTAAGCGCTCAAAAAAGGATCGCTCAATCGCAGAGATCCAAGCCAACACTTAGCACCATCGCGCCTAAATCTCGCTCCTTTTCTGCACCGTCCAATCTACCCAAAGAGGAGATCGCGACTGAACAAGATATGATTATGAGCGATAGTGTTTTAGTTAACCCAGCAATGGAAAGTAGTTCTCTGGCAGATCAATACATGCCCGCAACACAGAGTCCAAGAACAGCAGCACAATGGTTAAAAATTATTAATGAACGACTTGCTGCCAAAGACTTCGAATCAGCTCGATTAGCCGTGGAAGATTTTAGTCGCGATTATCCTGACTATGAGCAGCCCGAGAACTGGAAAGTATGGCTACACACAGATTAAATAGTTGGCATTAGGATGACGAAGAAGTTCTGTCATAGTTTTTTAGCGCCCATAATATTAGTGCACATTTAAATCTCAAGTTCATAAGTCAAATGATTATAGAGCTTTGTATAACACAAGGTATTAGCTTAAATGCCACCAGACTTATTAGTTTGCTGATTTTCTTATGTTTACCTGTGTATGTGAGTAATCAGCCACGACGCCAGCGGTGGTATTTTTCCACCCACAGCAGTAATTTTTCCGGTGCATGAGCGCGCTTCCAGTTACCG
Organism: uncultured Cellvibrionales bacterium; assembly: GCA_913050115.1. Classification (GTDB taxonomy): domain Bacteria; phylum Pseudomonadota; class Gammaproteobacteria; order Pseudomonadales; family Cellvibrionaceae; genus UBA1124. Next base: position 7,376 of record CAJWZU010000052.1, on the reverse strand, counting down.
GCGGCGTACTTATTGGCCTCGGCCATAGTCGGGTAGGTGTGAATAGTGCCGAGAATTTTATTTAAACCAAGGCCGTGTTTCATAGCTAATACAAACTCGGCCAGCAGTTCGCCCGCGCCTGTGCCAACGATAGTCACGCCGAGAATTTTGTCCTTACCCGGCACCGTCAATACTTTTACAAAGCCCTTAGTCGCGCTCTCGGCTATAGCGCGGTCTAAATCGTCGAGGTCGTAACGGGTTAATTCATAGGCGATACCAGCGGCTTTAGCCTCTTGCTCGTTCAAACCCACTCGAGCTATTTCTGGGTCGATAAAAGTGGTCCAGGGTATAACCGAGTAGTCGACCTTGAATGTTTTTAAAGGGCTAAACAGCGCATTAACGCTGGCATACCAAGCCTGATGTGCGGCGGTATGGGTAAATTGATAAGGCCCGGCCACATCACCAGCAGCGTAAATATTGGGGTAAAGTGTTTGCAGGTAATCATTGGCGACTACCGTGCTATTCACTGGCACGCCAATATCCTCCAGGCCGTAGCCCTTGAGACGCGCCACCCGCCCTACCGCACAGATTAAATCATCGAAAGGCTGGCGTATTTCTTCACCTTCTGCCTCCAGCACAATAATTTTACCCTCACCTTCAACAGCGCCGTCGCGCTCGCAGCGCAGCGCTTTATGGCTCGTTAAAACTTGCACGCCATCGGCCTGCAAAGACTGCCGCGCCAGCTCGGACACCTCCTCGTCTTCACGTATCATTATACGCGGCAGCATTTCTACCTGAATAACTTCGGCACCGAGACGCGCAAAACTCTGCGCCAACTCGCAACCTATAGGGCCACCACCAAGAATCACTAAACGTCTGGGGGGCAAATCACGTTCGGCAAATTTCTGCCAAAGAGTATCAGTGGTGAGGTAACCCGCCTGATGTAAGCCAGGAATCGGCGGCACAAAGGGCTTAGCACCAGCGGCAATAATGATGGCGCGACTGGTCAGCGTTTTCTGTTCGCCATTATTCAGTGTTATTAACACCGTCCAGGGGTCAACTAACTTGCCATAGCCCTGCAGTACTTCGACCCCTAGCTTTGTGTAGCGCTCGACACTGTCGTGCGGTTCCACCAAGGCAATAATTTTGTGCACCCGAGCCATTACCTTACGAAAGCTAAAACTGGGTTCACTGGCATTTAAGCCATAATTTTCAGCACTGCGCATTTGCTGTGCAACTTTGGCACTCTTAATTAAGGCTTTGCTCGGCACACAGCCGTAGTTAAGACAGTCGCCGCCCATTTTATGCGCTTCAATTAAAGTCACTTTGGCCTTAACAGCGGCAGCAATATAGGCACTGACCAAACCGGCCGCACCACCACCAATGACAATTAGGTTGCGGTCAAATTTTTTCGGTTTGCTCCAGCCACGATAAACTCGGCGCTGCTTAACGGCAGAGAGTAGCTTTTTCGCCAGCAGCGGGAATACCCCTAACAGGGCAAACGACAACCACAGGGTCGGAGACAAGATACCCGCCATAGACTCTATCTGCGCTAACTGCGTACCGGTATTCACAAACACTAGCGTGCCCGCCAACATACCCAGCTGGCTAACCCAATAAAAAGTGAACGCCCGCATACGGGTGACGCCCATTAATAGGTTAATAATAAAAAAGGGAAATAATGGCACTAAACGCAGCGTAAATAAGTAAAAGGCACCCTCGCGTTCTACGCCTTTATTAATGGTTTTAAGGTGTTCACCAAAACGCTGTTGAATGCTGTCACGCAAAATAAAACGGGACACCAAAAATGCCAGAGTGGCGCCGATACTCGAAGCAAAAGAGACAATAACGGTCCCCCACAGCAGACCAAAGAAGGCCCCTGCTGCCAGTGTCATAACCGCCGCGCCCGGCAACGATAGTGCCGTAACAGCGATATACATTGCGCTAAAAACTAAACCGAGAATGAGTGGTTGCTGCAACTGCCACTGTTCTATTTGTGTCTGACTGGATTTGATGGCATCCAAACTCAGCCACTGGTTTAAATCCAATAAAAAAAATGTCGTTACTAATGCGGCCAGTAGCGCCAGAGCGAGGAGTTTTTTCATAAGGTTTGGTGCCAATCAGAAACAATGCCAAGTTATATAATTAGACGCCACTACCGCTAAATTGTTTCACTCTAAACCTCAGTGTCGGGTTATGGCCATAAAGGTAAGCGGCTTAGATCGATTGATGGTTTTAAATACTCGAGCGCTAATTTAACTCTATTCTACGCGGAGTAGAGTACTGCTATCTGCCTGTTCGAAGTCTTTGCCTTACATGCGCAGCGACATTACTTGTCGGTAACTTAGCGGATCGCCACATACCGTCATGCGCAGAGTAAATGCTTTAGTTTTAGCGTTATCGAGCATAAAGGGTGACTGTATTATACCAAAGGTGTCGCTATCGGCTTTGGCTGCGACCTCAAATACTAAGGCTTTACCACCGGGTGAATGACTTCTTTATAGCGGGACCGACCCGAGCGAAAATGAGTTCGTCGGTATAGGGGCTTAAGTCCGGCGGAACTTGATTATCTAGCGAGTTATCTAGGCCGTTAATCCCAAACCATTTACCGATTAATATTGCCAGCGGGCCCTATCAATGCTGTTCATAACAGCCCTTGTTAAGCCGTTGGCTCTTGCCGGGCGACTACTTCATCACCCACTTTGGCGCGATCAGCTTTAGAGACATATTTAGGCTTGCTGCTAGGCGTCAATGCCGTTTTGGCTTTTTTGGCCTTACGCTTGAGGATACTGTTTACTTTTTTGCGACGGTTCATTTTTAGCTCTATTTATTCGCACAGCACTTTTTAAACTTTTTACCGCTACCACAGGGACAGGGATCGTTGCGGCCTACTTTAGGTTCTTCGCGTGTTTGCGGTTTATTGCGCAAAGCGTTGAAGTGTTTATAAACGGTGTAAACGCCATCGAGGACTTCTTCCTGCTTGGCGGCCACTTCCTGTTCGCTCATAGCATCGAGCACTTCGAAGCCATCTTCTGTGGCAAACAACTTAACCAAGTCGATAGGCGCCTGTACTAATTCAACATCGGCCTCGTCAACTTCTTCCCACAGGGCACCGCCACGCAGAAAGCCCGCGCACCATTCGTTGGCCACGTCATAACTTTTACCGTCGTCTTCAGGCTCATAGAATAAAGGTTCGGCTCGGCCTTTGGCGAGGTTTTCCAGCGCGTGGCTATACACCGAAAAAACCAAATCGGGAAATTCTTTGCCCTCATAAGCGTGTTCCCACTCAGGCTCGATGCATTGCTCACCCCAAATTAGCGGCAACCAGAACTCGTGCTCCAAAACATTGGGTGCACAGGCAATAGCATGTACGAAGCCGTCGAGTTCAGAACAAGACAAAATAGAGTCTTCGCTAGCGTAGTGATCGAGATAGTAATCGAGCAGACCAATGACATCGTCTGGATTGCTCGGCTTAACAATAACGTCACTGTCATCATCGACCTCGACCTCAGCTTCAACGGCGGCAGCGGCAGCCACTTCAGCTTCGATTTTTGCTGCAGCCAGCTGCGCTAAGCGAGTCTCTTCGGCTTGTTGCGCTTGAGCGGCAAGCTCGGTGAAAGTCTTTTGCGCATAGGCTTTATCGCAAACGTCTAGATCAACGATTTCTTTACTATAAAGTGCTTCGACATCGGCTTGCAGGTCGAGCAGCTGTAAGTCCAGAACTTCACCCACCAGCAGAGCGTTAAAGGCCAGTTCATCAGAGTGCGGAGTTTGCAGGTAAGCCTTAAATGCGGCTTCTACATCGCCTTTTAGCTCAGTGTGCTGCAGCGGCTGGTTTTTCTGCTGTTCTTGTTGTGATAGAAGCACTAGTGCTTCCAGCGCCATAGCGCGGCCAAACTCGTCGTGATTGGGCTCTAGTAAGAATGCCGCCAAAGGTGGCAAGGCATCGGCACCGAACATCGCCAGCACCTGGGGCAACTCGATAAAAGCCCAATCGTCTTCGTTGAGCAAATCGAACTGGCTAATCAAGGGTTCGATGGCACGGGCCAAACCGAGCTGACCGAGTGCACGCCAGGCATGCACGGGTTTCCATGACGAGGCGCCATCATCAGAGGCCATATAGCTCTGATAGTCTACGATGACCGCCAGCAGCGGAGTAACATCTTTAGCCGTGTATTCGTACTGTTTGTAGTCCAGCCAAGTTTCTTGCTCAGAAGCTTCACCTAGGGTACCAATTACATCGACTAGCCTTGCCACAATTATTAACCTGCTTTTAAATAGAAAATATAGGGTGCATATCATACTCCTTTATAGGGCATCTGGTGGGCAAAGGTTCCCTATCTTGATCCCTACCTGTAAAATTTCCGTCATTAGTGGTTTATTCCAACTATCCATAACAACAATTTCTACAATTCTAAGGACTTAGCAATGGGCAGAGCCTATCAAAACCGTAAAGAATCCATGGCTAAAACCTCCGATGCCAAGGCCAAGGTTTACAGTAAATACGGCCGCGAGATTTACGTTTGCGCCAAAGCCGGCGGCGTTGACCCCGACGGCAACCTGAGCCTGCGCGGTATGATTGATCGCGCCAAAAAAGATCAGGTGCCCACCCATGTGATCCAAAAAGCGTTAGATAAAGCCAAAGGCGGCGGTGGCGAAGACTTTTCACCTGCGCGCTATGAAGGGTTTGGCCCCGGCGGCTGCATGGTGATTGTTGACTGTTTGACCGACAATCCTAATCGCACTATCTGCGATGTACGCCAGTGCTTTACCAAAACCAAAGCCAAGATCGGTAGCACTGGCACCGTTGGCCATATGTTCGATCACAGCGCTATTTTAGCGATTAAAGGCGACGATGAAGAAACCGCGCTGGATGCACTAATGGAAGCCGATGTTGATGTAAGCGATATCGAGTGCGAAGACGGTCACTTAACTATATTTGCCCCGCATACCGATTACTTTAAAGCCAAAAATGCACTCATTGCGGCTTTTAGCAACGACAAAGGCGAGCTGGAATTTGAAACTGACACCATTCAGTTTATCCCGCAAAACACCACGCCTATCGCCGAAGCCGATATGGAGATGTTCGATAAGTTTATCGAAATGCTTAATGACTGCGACGATGTGCAGAATATTTATCATAATGCCGACGTTTAGCGCTCGGCGCTAAACTTGGTAAGTACCCGGTAACACCCTAAAGGCTTCAGCATTGCTGAGGCCTTTTTTATACACCTGGATAGAGTCATATAGTCATGCCCGACGCTCAGCCACAAGAATTTCATATAGACATATGCGACAGTTCGCTGTCGATTGTTGATCAGCTTGAAGCGGCGACCGGCTTTGGCCGCCAGCAGATCAAGTCGATTATGGATAAAGGTGCGCTTTGGCTTGAACGCGGCAACAGCACTCGTCGCCTGCGCCGGGTAAAAACGCCTCTCAAAATCGCCGACACCCTGCACCTCTACTACAACGTTGAGGTGCTGCAAGCTGAAACTGAACCCGCCCAGCTTATCTCAGACGAGCAGGATTACAGCGTCTGGTACAAGCCTTATGGTATGCACTCGCAGGGTTCCAAGTGGGGCGACCACACCACCATTACCCGCAGTGTCGAGAAGCACACTCAGCGCAATGCCTTTTTGATTCACCGCCTAGATCGCGCCGCCACCGGTTTAATGCTGATTGCCCATAAAAAAACTACCGCTGCAGCACTGGCCGCGCTATTTGCCGAGCGCAAAATAACCAAGCGCTATAGGGCCATTGTCGAGGGGTTGTGCCCCGCCTTTAATACGGCCATCACCTTGAACCAACCTATCGATGGCAAGCCCTCAGTTAGCCATGTCAGCACTGTTACACAACACCGCGACAAGCATCAAAGTTTAGTTGAGGTGCATATTGAAACCGGCCGCAAACATCAGATACGTCGGCATTTGGCCGAGAGCGGCTACCCCATTATCGGCGACCGCCTGCACGGCAATGCCGATGAGAGCTCAACTGACAACTTGCAGCTGTGCAGCTATGAGCTGGCGTTTACCTGCCCAAGTACCGGTGAGGCAAGGCACTACACCCTGCCCACCGCTTTACAGCCGCAACTGTAAACGTGGATATTGAACATATAGACACAGTGACAGCCCGTGGCGACGGCCTGAGCCTGCACGAGTATCTGCACGGCTGCTGGCCTTTCCTTAACAGTGAGTGCTCACAACAGCTGTTATCTGACCTCGGCTTAGAGATTGATGGCGAAAGCCTAGAGGTCTTGGGCGAACTCAACCCCACCCTCAAAGAGGGGCAAGCGCTGCAGTATATTTTGCGTGACTATAGTGAAGACCCCGTCGATACCGACTGGAAATTATTGTGGGGTGGAGAGCAGAATGGAGAGCTGGATGGAGAGCCGGATCGAGAGAGGAATGGAGAGCAGCAAGCTGAAGATATTATCGCCATTCACAAACCGGCCAACCTGCCGGTCAGCCGCACCACCCGTAACTTTTACAACACCCTGATTCGCCTAGTAAGACGCGAGAGCGACTGGCCCGACGCCCACCTGTTACATCGGCTAGACCTCGATACCAGTGGCATTATTTTGCTCGGTAAGAACAAAGCCGCCGCGCAATATTGGCAGCCCAAACTGCAGCAACTGTTAGTGCGCAAGGTGTATCAAGCGGTGGTTTACGGCGTGCCCAATTGGCAGGCTCTGGAATTTGAGTGCAAGCTCGCCACCCGCGAAGGCAGCGCCATTCGCTGCCAGATGCACGTTTGCGACGAGCAAGAAAAAGGCAAACTCAGCCGCACCGGTTTTAACGTGCTGGCCACCACTAGCGACTACTCCATTATTGAGTGCGAGCTGTTTACCGGCCGCAAACATCAAATTCGCGCTCACCTAGCCCATTTGGGCCACCCCATAGTCGGCGACAAGATCTACTCAAATAAAGGCGACTTCTATCTTAAGCGCCTCAACGATAGCGACACTGCGGCCGACCACCAAAAACTGCAAACCGAACATCACCTGCTGTTTGCCCAAACTGTAGTGCTTAATTTATCGAGGGATGACCAGCACAAAGAAATACACATTATTCACAATCAGTATTTCCCGCCCGCCTGGCTAAAATTCTGCACCAAAGTCGGACTGTGCAACATCAAGCAATAAAAGAAAATTACTTTATTGATGTTATGGCTCAGTATTCAAGAGAAAATTTGGAAAGCATTCAGGGTCAGGCATAAATCAAACTAAACCCTATAAGCGATGCGCCGATGTATAGGATATACAGGCAGATATTAGCGCCTGCAATATCTGCCTTCTCTATCTCCATGTAGACCATGCAGTGAAAGTCCGGCGCCCGAAAGCGGCCTGATTAAGCCCGCCCTGCTTTTGCTGAACCCTGATTTGGTGAAACGGCACTAAG
>CAJWZU010000051.1 GCA_913050115.1 uncultured Cellvibrionales bacterium | reverse complement strand
CGGTTGGCGGCGAGACCGCCACCGGTACCATCCTCGATAACGATGGCGCGCCTACGGTGCAGAGCATCAGCGACGACAGCGAGACCGAAGGCACCAGTCTGATCCACACCGTGGTGATGACCAACGCCTCGTCGAGCCAGACCACCTTGAGCTTCAGTGTTGCCGGCAGCGGCGTGAACCCAGCGACGGCCGTGGACGACTACATTGCGCCAGTGTTCAGCGCGGGCGTGACCGACAACGGCGACGGCACCATTACCCTAGATGCGGGCGTGACCACCTTTACGGTGACCATGGCGACCAATGACGACAGTGTCGATGAAAATGATGAGACCCTCGTCCTAACGGTTGGCGGCGAGACCGCCACCGGTACCATCCTCGATAACGATGGCGCGCCTACCATCAGCAGTATCGATGTCACGAACGTAGGCGACAGTGCGGATGAAGGCACCGAAGACCTGACTTACAACGTGATCCTGAGCAACGCTTCATCGTCTATCACCACCCATGCGTTCAGCTTGGGCGGCGGCGCGACGGGCGATGCGGCGGAAGCGACGGACTACAGCTTGCTGTCGTTTAGCAACGGCGTAGCGCTCAATGGCGCGGGGACCGAAGTCATCGTTCCAGCGGGCGTAACCAGCTTCGACGTGGTGGTAGATACGACCGACGACACGATCGACGAAAATGATGAAACCGTGGATCTGACGATCGGCGGTGTGACGGCGACAGGCACCATCACCGACAACGATTTGGACGATACATGTTCTGATATTAATAGTGTCAACGAGAGTTCTTTGGGTGACGGCACTGACAGCGATACGTCTAGCAGTGTAATCGGTAATTTATTGATTAATGATGGAGCCGCCGACAATGCCAGCAGTATTGACAGTGTTACTTTCGAAAATGTTGATAGCGAACCCATTAACGGTGTGATCACGATTATCACCGATCTTGGTGTGCTTACGGTTTACGCTGATAACACCACCATCGGTCATGCTGCCGGCGACTATGAATACCTATTAATCACAAATGATACGACTGGTGTTGATGCGGATGAATCCTTTACTTATAGCATTGCCGGTGTAGCACTTATTGAGACACTCACCATTACTGTGGTGGATGACATACCCATCGTTAATGACGTGACAGTGGAAGTACCTGAGTCGGAAGAGCAGATCTATAACGTGATGCTTATGCTTGATACGTCCGGGAGTATGAATCGTGGCGCAGTAACAGGTAACTGGCCTGGTCCAAATGAAGACACTCGTTTGGAAGTTGCCCAGGAAGCGCTTATAGCTTTAGCGGCCGAATTCTTTAATCAGTCTTCTCAGGCTACCGTGACTTTAATGACGTTTAATAACGGTAGTAATAGTAACAACAGCGCTGAAAAAATTGGTGAATATACAAATAATGGGAACTTTATCGCTGCTGTTAACGCTATAACGGCGAGTGGAGGTACTAATTATCCGGCTGCGGTGAACTTTATTAAAGCAGAGTTAGAAGATGATATAGCTAATCAAGTTGCGGACAATGTAAAGAATATTTCCTATTTTATATCCGACGGTGTATCCAATCAGGGGTCGCCTGATACTACTGAATTTCTCGAGTTTGTTAACGAAAATGGTATTAACTCCTACTCTGTGGGTATTGGTTCTGATCTGCCTTCTGATTTATCTGACTTAAATTATATAAACAATGTTGATTCAATGGGCAAGGGTAATGGCCACGTCGACAATGCGTTGATTGTTGCGGATGTTACTGAACTAGAGTCCGAGCTACTGAGCACCGTGCCGACCGATTTTGGTGGCAGTATTGCTGTGAGTGGGGCTGTCGTTAATGTTGACTTCGGTGCAGACGGTGGCTTCATTCAGAGTATTATGCTGTCATTAAATGGAGTGAATTACACTTTTACGTTTAATGGCATTGATAGCATTAGCATATCGCCTCTTTCGGTTTTAGCTGGAGTTGATTTTAATGCTTCGCGCTTGACTATTAGTTCGTCGGTTGGCAATGATTTCACCCTGGGGACATTTAGTTTTGACTTTGCCGATGGCAGTTATACCTTCAGCGCCCCCAATGGCACAGTGTCGGAGTCTCTGGTGTTCGATTTTACTGTGATCGATGGGGATGGTGATACCAGTTCAGCAACAGCAACTATGAACATTGTTGATCCTCAGTTAGATGCCAATGACGACCTGCATTCAATCGTTAGTGGTGAAGTTGCAGAGGGTAATGTGATTACGGGTATAGGTACCGATGGTGGCCCAAGCTTTGGTCATATTTTGACCCCCTTTGCTACTCAGGGTGGCGGTGTCGATAAAATTGTTGATGATGCCGTTATTACTGAGATCAATTATAAAGGTCAAAAAATTAATCTAGATTTTAATGACTTTGACCTAGTTACAGGCGGTGAAAATGGAGGGCAGCAATTAAGCTCGACCTACTTCGGTACCGAAAGTACTGTAGAAAGTGATAATACCGTTACTTTTAACGACTTTACTTTGGCTGTTGTCGATCGGTCTAATGGGACTTTAACATCTGATCAGATTGGGCATAACATTAATGGTTTTGGTGTTCAGGGCGGCGGTCAAAATCACCGCATAAATTTAGGTGAAAACCCTGTCAGAGTTGCTTTCAGTGATGCTTTGCCGCTTGGAGTGACTGATCTATCAATAGATTTAGTAAATTTTTCTGACAGCGAAGAGGTTACAGTTCGTCTTTATGATGTCAATGGAGATGAGCTGACAGTAGCGGGCAGCCCGGTGGTCCAGCTTGGTACTGACAATAATGTTGACCTTTCGGGTTTTTCTGACGTGGCCTATTTCACGATTGATTGTACCAATGGAAATTTTGTGGTGCAGAGAATCAATTACACGGCTGTCGCAGTCGGTGAGACAGTTGCAAAATTCGATGCCGAAAATGTAATCGGCACAGGGGATTTGTCTTGGGTGTACAGCTACGACTCCGATGTTGTTGGTAACGCTGTTATACAAGCGACAGTCTCAGACAGCACTGATAACTCTGAATTAACCTTTCGGAGTAACGGCTACTACAACTTTAGCCACGCAAATAATGGCACTAATGCCGATCCAATCAACATTGACTACACCTTAAACGCTAGCGAAGGCCAGACAGATACCGCACATTTGGTTATCTACAAGGTCGATCAAACACTCACTGTCACCGATAGCTCAGGTAATATTTCTGGTGGCAGCCTTAACGACGAAATTATTGGCGATGATGGTGTGAATACTTTAACGGGCAATGCCGGTAATGACAAAATTGCTGGTGGTAAAGGCGAAGACATTATCTATGGCGGTACTGGTGCCGATCAGCTGTTTGGCGGCGATGGCGACGACATTATTTTTGGTAATACTGGTGATGATACCTTAATTGGTGGTGATAACAGCGATACCTTTGTATGGCAACTGGCTGATAATGGTGCCGTTGATACCCTTAATGACTTTGAGACGGGCATAAATGGTGACGTACTAGATTTAGCGGATCTGTTGCAGGGAGAAAACGAGAATAACCTCAATGAATATTTAAACTTTAGCTATGATGCAAGTAGTAATGAAACAACCTTACTTATTGATCAAGACGGAACAGGAATAGGTTCTGGTACTCAAGAGATAGTGTTGAAAGACATAAATTTAACCGATCTTGGTTTAACTGATATGCATATTATCGATAAACTTCTTCAAGACGGTAATCTAATTACTGATTCAATCTAAATAAAATCCGCATAAGAGGCTTTTATGGTGTAAATAAATATCAAATGAGTTATGAAGTTTGATCAACTGACTGAAGTTAGGTATTTATAACACTGTTACCGGATGTGCTTATTCGCCGCCCCATAACAATATACAGTTTGTGGGGTCAGGCAAACACGATATTGGCACCGATGTTTTAGCCGGCATTAATTTTTTTACCTAAATATTGTTGATGGAATAGTTGTCCTAGAAATTTAGTAACAGTAACAGCCGTTCATATTTCAAAAGACTATTAAATAATAGTCAAGAAAAAACCGAGCCACTATGTAATAGCTCGGTTTTTTGTGTGTCCTCAGTATTTATTCAATACGCGGTAGTTATGTTTTCTATGAAACTAATGTGATTCAGTAGCCGCTGTCGTGGCACTTCTTATTCTTCATTATAGGCATGCGGCCCGCTCGTCCAAGCATTCGTAGCTGGCCTCTTCAAAGTCGCGACAGATTTGCGGTCGCTCCTCATAGATACGGCATTGCATGGTTCTTCGGTCCAGTGCTGCACACCAGCCGTCTTTTAAGCGCAGCATTACCTGACCACCCCAGTCGTTTTCGCCGATAAAGCGCTCGGGTACATCGTTGTCATCTATAAGCATTACTTCTAGACGACAACAGCATGCTTTGCAGTTACTGCAGCTTATGGCATCGCTTGTGTTGCCTGTTAGGTCTGATGGCACTGTAGGTATAAGCATAAATATGTGTTTTTCTGAAATTTTAACCAGTTTAACGTGTTTAAACCCTTGCTATTGTTATTATCACCTGAAATTTGTGTTATTTTAATATACAGGTATGTTAATTCTTAATTCAAATTTCGGCGGACGTGTGTCGATAAGCGAAATACCTACCCAATCGTCTGCTCTATTGAGAAAAAGTCTCTACCGTTGGCGGTGATATTGATCAATTTTTCTATACTCATAGATAACCGCGGTATTTTAGCCGGTTTATTAAGCGACAGTTCGGCATTCAGCGTGAACGGTCAGTAGAGGAACACCTGTGCAAACAACAGTTAAAAAGTGGTTTCGTGAAAAAGATTTTGGCTTTCTCGCCAATGGCGAAGGCCCCGACATTATGGTGCGTAAAGATGACCTGCTGAATTGTCAGTTTTTAAAGGTCGGTGTTACGGTTGAGTTTGAGTGTCACCCGGAAAAGCGTGGCCTGATAGCTAAGAAAGTAAAGCTGCAACATCAAAACAAGGACAATCAGTCCAACAACCGCGGTGGTGGTAATGGTGGCAATGGCGGACAGCAGGGCTATGGCCGCAACAATGATAAGCCATTCCGCTTTGGTGTAATGACATAATGTTGATTTTTTAAGATTAGCGCCCAGTTAGGCTTCCAGAGTTTATGTCAAAAAGATCCCCGTCCAAAAAAGATAGCCGCGATATTAAAGCCGAGGCCTTAAAATTGGCCGCCTGTTACAAAGTCGAAGGGCAAAGCAAAGCGCACAGCAAGCTGATTGCTAACGGTGTGGTGCGCGGTATCGAACAGTTCTTGCGGCAGCAGAGTGAGAAAAGTCGAGATATAGACAGACGATCAAAAAAGCTAAAAAAAGCCACCGCGGAATTCGATCATCATAGTTCCACAGATTTGCGCGCCGAGGCCGCTTCGTCGAGGCCGTTTGCTTGGCGCATCTGGCTGCCTTGGGGGCTGTTGTTGCTGTCTTGGGGCTTACTGGCGGCCTACATTTTGCGCTAAGTTCTGTCTTTTATTGATCTGGGCGTTATTTAGTGTGGTTGCCTTACCTATTGGTACGCTGCTACCACAGGCTCTGTCACGTGCATAAGCCCGTTCAATTAACGAAATATTTTTTCGGCCCAAACGCTGAGACCGGCGGCAACACTGCCAAAGTGATCGCCATCCACCACCTCAATGGCCCCCAGTTGTCGCTCGATAGCCGCGTGAATCAGTGGCGATTTAGCCGACCCACCGGTGACATAAATTAGCTGTGGCTGACAGCCTGCTTGTTGCATCGCATCTTGCATTAGCGAGACTATTTTATTGATGGGGCCGTCGATAGCATTAGCCAGTTGCTGCTGGCTTACTTCGCTGCTTAAACCCGCCTCAATATAGTCGAGTGACGTCGAGTGGCTGCTGTGCTCCGATAGCGCTATTTTGCACTGTTCGGCACTGCGCACTAGATGGTGATTTTGCTGGTCGCGCCTAAGTTTAATAAAGCGCTGCAGCAGTTCTGGCTCGCGGCTATCAACCAACAGCTGTTTTAAACTCAGTTCACAGGCCAAACTGTTAAAGGTAGTTTGTGCACCTAGGTCATTGGTTTTAGCCGCATTCCAAAAGTGCTGGGTAGGCATACGCAGGCCATTTTTAAGAAGAGACTCCATGCCAAACAGTGGCATTAGGGCTTTGGCCGTTAGCTGAATATCTAAATCATTGCCGCCGATACGTTCGCCGCTGTGCCCGAGAAAATCCTGCTGGCGTTCGAACCGTTGGCAGTGGCCGGGGCCCATGCGCACCATCGAGCAGTCAGTGGTGCCGCCACCAACATCTACCACCAGTACAGTTTTATCGCTTGTTAAGCGGGTCTCAAAATCCATGCCGGCGGCCAGCGGTTCGTACAGAAACTCTACAGAGGTAAAACCTGCACGTTCTGCCGCTTGACGGAGAATATCAATGGCCTGCTTATTACTCTTTTCGGCATGAATGCCCTGAAAATTGACGGGTCGGCCGATGACTACCTGACTGATCTCGCGCTGACTACTGACTTCGCCGCGCTGCTTAATAGTCTGCATCATGGCGCAGACTATATCTTCAAAAAATGCCACTGATTCAGGCCTTAAACCACTGGCACCAAGAAAAGATTTGGGCGACTTTATAAAATAGCCTTCGCTGGGGTCGGCTATATACTGATCGAATGCACTACGGCCGGTAAATAAACTCTGCTCGGAGCTGGCTATACCATGTTCGCTGCGCACATTGCGTGCGCGCACCAACAGGTTCCGGCGCTGTTCTATGTAGGTCTGGCGCTTAGTTTTATCGGCAATGTTTTGAGCGACAGATTCACAGATCAACTCGCGCTCCAGCGCGTATAGCGCCGAGGGCATAAAGGCGTGTTGGCCGTCGATGTTCAATAGCTTTGTGCGGCCGCTGGTATCACGGCCTGCAGCATCCACTATAACTCCCAGCGCGCAATTAGAGGTGCCGTAATCGAAGCCTGCAAACATTATGAGCTCTCGTGTCTGTAAAAAAGTCATGGAAATGCACAGCTAAGCTGATGCGTCTAGATACAAATATACAAAGCTTAAGCTGCACACTTCTCAAGGGCTTTGGCTGTTGATTTTTTACTCGGCCAAGTTCAGTTTAGTGGCGGCGGGCAACACTGCTACCGCACCATTTTTGGTCTCGGCGCGGTGCTTAATAAAGTTGCTGAGTGCGCCAGCTTCGCTATCGACTACATTCCAGTTCCAAGCTGAGGCGAGACCTAAGTCATTTTTGCGCTTCACTTGCCACGCCTTGGCGCGTTTTTGGGTACTGTGGTTGCAGCTACTCATTTCTAGCCCTTTGCTGCCCACGCCTGTCAAGGTCACTTGAATAGCACCCCAGCCTTCGGCATGTTGGCGGAAGCTGGCGCCATCATATTTTTTAGGATTCAACTCTTGACGGGTCACTTTAAAGTTTTTCGATGCTTTAATGGGCCACAGTACTAAGTGCGCCGTTTGAGCCTTGCCGTCGGTGTCTGAAAATTGATCCAAATGGTAATGTTTAACTACTTCAGCAGTATTTTTAAATTGCACCATATCGCGGTTGGGTTCGGAGTACTTCTGATACACCTTGCAGTCCAGCTCTTTAAAGATGAAATTTAGGATTTGCTGGTAGTCTTTGTCGGCGGCGTAAAAATTACAATTGGGCATGCTGTCTCCGAGCTGCACTCAAGTGGCGCAGTTTTAGGGCCCGTCTTTAGGGCATAAAATTATGCTGTTATTGTACCCCATACGCCTGTTGATTCACCCATGCTGATCTGTCTCTGTTGAGATTTTGGCACTGCGACGTTGATAGTATTTTTGAATTAGCTTGGTCGGCATCATTAGAAGAGCGACAATTAAGATTGGTCGTGTCTCGGCCTGACCGTGGTCAGTTAGTTGGCTGGCTAAAAATAGCGAGGTAACCCCTTTTGTTAATGCCGCTCAATAGTAAGGTGATGCCGTTGTCGCAAGCCGTGTCAGTTATGGCGTAAACGCTAGAGTAGAACATCGATTTTAATGATGGAGTTTGACTTTTATGTTCGCATCAATATAAATCCCCTAAAGGTAAAACATCAGGCACCATTAATGACCTTGCTGTAGAGCCGATAATTGATCACAGAAATGCTATCGCCGAAATGCCGCGCACATGTTTGCCGTCAAATTGATACCAACACTACCGGCGTCTTGAAATTGAGTGAAACTTATCGAGCATGCAAAGGCCTTATAAGCTCGGTTAAAATGAGAATATGCAACATCATGGCTATATCTTCCACCCATTCCAAGTTCACTCTGCCGCAGATTAACCCCGGTGTGGTTACGGTGTTGGAATACCTGCAGATTAAATTTCCACGTATAGCTACCGAGGTGTGGCAGCAGCGTATGGCGGCCGGCAAGGTGCACTGGCACAGTGGTGAATGTATTCAGCCAGAAACTTTTTATCAGCCACAGCAGCGGGTGTACTACTATCGTGAAGTGGCGGTCGAGCCAAAAATTCCGTTTGCGGAAACCATTGTCTATCAAGATGAGCAGATATTGGTCGCTTTTAAGCCGCATTTTCTAGCGCTAATGCCCGGCGGGCGTTTCGTCAATGAATGCCTGCAGAATCGTTTACGGGAGTCTACCGGGTTGAGCGATTTACAGGCACTGCATCGGCTCGACAGGGTTACAGCAGGCTTGGTAATGTTTTCGGTCAAACCCGCCACGCGGGGTGTTTATCATGACCTTTTTGCCCATCGAAAAATTCACAAAACTTATCATGCTGTCGCCAAAATAGAGGCTGGTGGGCCAAATCTTGTGGGAAGAGAGTGGCAGGTGAAGAATAAAATGGTAGCGGCTATACCAAAGTTTCGCATGCAGGTGGTGGCGGGCGAGCCCAACAGCCATTCGGTGGTTCGCTGTTTGCGGCAAGTGGGCGATCAAGCTCTGTTTGAATTGCACCCAGTCACGGGCCGCACACATCAATTACGCCTGCATATGGCTACACTCGGCCATGCAATATTGAACGATAAATATTACCCAGAGCTCGAGGATGAATCGGCGGATGACTTTGCTAAGCCGCTGCAGTTACTGGCCAAGTCACTGAAATTTATTGACCCAGTAACATCACAGGCTCGGTCTTTTATGTGCACTCAACGGCTGCAATTCTGAGCGATCTGGGCTCATGCTCCGGTATCTTGCAGTTATAGGTCTTTGCTCTAGTTGCTTAGCCGGTTGCATAGAGGGTTTTTTCTGCAGTCTAAATCTGTTCAGTATTTATTATCGCTGGTAATTCTCACCAAGCACAACTCTTCGGTTAAGCTCTAACAAAACCAAAGATTGAGCGAACCTTAAGAGCAGATAAGTAATCATAGCCATCAATATTAGCCTCTAGCGCTGCAATTATTTGCAATACCACAGCTCAAACGATAGCGTTTGTATTTTGGCGCTTACCTATAGGCATAATGGCCCCAGGTTGGAGACATAATTTGGGGCTGTGTTGCATGGTCATCCTGCTTTGCTTTTACAGAACATAATTTTATTCACTGTTGCTCTCTATTATGTACATCAGGAATCACAGCATGATCAGGTCCAGCGCCCAGATAAATGGCAATATTTTGAAAGATATGAGCGCCAAATTTTTCTTTCATAGTCAGTTTATCGTTGAGGGTGGGGCGGCAATTTTTGTTCAGCGTCTGAGCGCAGTCTCTATCGACGAACAGGGTGGTAAGTTGAAGCGGCGCGGTGCCGAAGCAGAGTTCAGTTTTAAACATACGGGAATCAAGCGATGAAATTTGCCAAATACTGGAAGCGGCAACAGGTGCAATTGGATCGCCCTGTGTTTGAAGAAACAGGTGGTAGTCAGATTGAATTTTCGGTGTGGGGCGCATCGAACATCAATGCTACTGAAGCGGCCAATAGTGCTGCCACTCGAGCGGAACAATTTAAGCGCTTTGCTAGGCACAACTTTAGCCGTCAGCAAGACTACGAATACAGCAATGGCTATATCAAAGAGGAGGTCCTAGAAGAAGTTACTGCCGCTGATGGCTCGGCGCTAGCAGTTATTACTCGCAACAGTTATGGCGCATCGGTTCTCAATACCGAATCGGTGCTTTTTGGCGATATCGATGTAGTCGAGTTGGGGTTTATCGCACGCATAATGGTGATGCTAGGGGCGGTTAAAAAAGACAAAGACTACTATCTGAAAATGCTCGTCGACTACCAAGGTTGTCGTCCAGAGCTAGCAATGCGAGTGTATGAGACCTATGCTGGGCTGCGTTTTTTAATAACCCA
The DNA here is from genome assembly GCA_913050115.1 of uncultured Cellvibrionales bacterium. GTDB lineage: Bacteria > Pseudomonadota > Gammaproteobacteria > Pseudomonadales > Cellvibrionaceae > UBA1124. The sequence continues at coordinate 8,564 of CAJWZU010000051.1, read as the reverse complement.
CAAAACCTATCGTGCAGATGATCTTGAGGTTAAACAAATGTTTTCTGAGCTGGGTGTAGACTCGCTCTATGCACGCCTGTGTCAGCAACAGTCCTGCTTTCGCGCTCGGCTAACGCCAAAGCCGTGGCGTATTGGCATGTCTCGCCCCGCCAGTCGCTACCCGCGTAACGCGCTAGAACAAAAGGATTTTTGCTGCTGGTTGCACCGCTATATTTTAAAATCTAACCCTTGCGTGACGGTAAAACTGGTGAAAACACTGGGATTGGCTTCAGTGCACAGCGATGTGCAGCGAGTTATCGATGTGCATGACAAGATTGCTTGCGGTATGGGTACGCTGGGCTAAGCCGTATACAGCCATAACAAGAGTGTCATTATGCGCTCGGTCGATCACACAGGTGTTGGTTTAATTTTGGCGTAGGAAGGGTCTATTTATAGCTCAGCCAGAGCCTATTAATAGACCGCACCTGTGGTGCAGTGCGCTAATGTTTAACTGGATGGCTGGGTAATAAACACTAGATATTTATTCGTAGTAACCACTCAGTCGCGTTTAGTCATAAGCTTCGTAACAGGCTTGAGTGTTCAGTGTCTGTAAACGCCTTCGAACTCCCATCATGCAGTTCGCCTTTCAGCGTTTAAGTGACGTATAAAAAGTGCCAAAAATATTGATCGAAGAGGCGTTCCTTGTGCAGGGCCCAAGCCGATTGATGGTAAACTGGGTGTTACAACACTAGTGGCTAAAGAGAGACTCATGTCGATTATTGATTCAGCGCAAATGCAGGAATTTTTACAGGAATGCTCCGCGGCATTCACGGGCGACACTTTTCAGCGTTTAGTCCTGTCTAAGTATCAGGGTAACGACACTGAGTTAAACCGTATTACGCTGCGACCGTTAATGATTAAAGAGCAGCGCTTGCTGTCCTTTTTATATGAATATCGCACGAATCATGTCACTAAGAATGTCTGTTTAAAAGACGCATTACAGCGGTTTAATGAGTGGCTGGGGGTAGATTTTTTTAATGCTCATCTCCTCACCGATGACTGGGAAATTCAATTTTCCATTGCCAGTAAAGGTAAGCTAAAGCTAAAAAAATACCGCAATAAAAACACCGCGATTAAAAAATCTGATGCGGCCAAAAACGTCACCCATGACCGCGCTAAAAAACGCTTTGTTGCGCAGGATCGTCCTTATTTAAACGCCTTGGGTGTCACTGATGCTAAGGGCGAAATTATTCCGGCAATGTCGCGTAAGTGGAAACAAATTAATAAGTTTATAGAGGTACTGTCGCGCGCTATTAATCAGACCGGTTTGCACGAGCGCGGTGAAGTTCATATCGCCGATTTCGGGTCCGGCAAGGCGTATTTAACCTTTGCCGTGCATGACTATTTTGCTGATCAGCTTAATGTTAAAACTCAAGTCACCGGGGTAGAATTGCGTCAGGGGCTGGTAGACCTTTGTAATAAAACCGCCACTGAATTAAGTCTCGACGGCATTAATTTTGAACAGGGCGATGTTCAGCATTTTAAAGCGCAGGGCATTAATATAATGATTGCTTTGCATGCGTGTGATGTGGCTACTGATTATGCCCTGCATATGGGCATTCGTACCGGCGCCGAAATTATTATGTGTTCGCCCTGTTGTCACAAACAAATTCGGCCGCAATTAAAAAGTCCTACACTTTTGGCGCCGCTGTTACAGCATGGCATTCACTTGGGCCAAGAGGCAGAAATGCTCACTGATGGTTTGCGTGCACTTCTGCTTGAGGCACACGGTTATGACACCCAGGTATTTGAATTTGTTTCGCTAGAACATACCAGTAAAAATAAAATGATATTGGCGCAAAAACGCAAAAAACCACGCGATAATAGCGACATACTCAAACAAATTAATGCCCTAAAAACGTTTTATGGCATTCAAGAACATTGTCTAGAAACGCTATTGGCGTCTTAGTTTGTTAGCGTTTAATACTTTAAAACGCTCAGCTCAGTTTAGCGATCGCAAAAACCTTTGCGCTTGTGGTTAAAAGCGGTGTTCACAATATGTTGCATAATTGATGTATCAGCATCGCTGCTATCATGCGGCAGCTCCCACACCATCACCCCACTTAGCTGCTCTGTTTGTGCCAAACGTGTTTTTTTCGCAATCATAGGCAGGCCGTTGTAATAATCGGTTTTACCCTGATGCGTGGTTGTATCTAGGCAGGCTAGCCCCTTGTTATCACTGATAACCTCAGCAAAACTGCGCCAGCTAGGCCGAGCATACATTGGCAGACCCAGTACCATTTTATGCGCTGGCACGCCGCGCTGCCTACCCCAGTAATCAATAGAGTTGGTAGCGGCAGAGTAGGGCGAGTGATTATCACTGCGCTCGTCATAGGCCATCAGATTAATCCAATCAAAAGCGTCAATAGCTCTATCTAGGTAGGCGTCGGCATGACCGCTGTCGGTTGCTTTGCTCTCTACACCAATAACGGCAGCGGTTAGTAATTTGTCATGTGCTCTCAATGCCATTGCCAGCGCGTCAATAAAGTCAGCGTATTGGTCGGCCTTCTCAATCCGCGGATACTCCCAATCCATGTCGATACCGTCGATGTTGTAGTCGAGCGTCATCTGCACAATGTTGTCGATAAAATTTTGACGAGCAACGGGGTTGGCGGCAATACGTTCGTAGACAGAATCGAAGCTGTCTTCGTTATTGCGCCAGCCGCCAAAGGATAAAAATAGCGATTTATTGGCCGCTTTACCGCGCGTTAAAAACTCGTTAAAGCGCTCTTGATTGTATTCTTTAATGGCGCCAGTGGCATCATCGGTTGGGTTCATAAACGAGTAGTTAATGTGAGTGACATAGGCCAGTTGATCGTTTAGCGCCTCGATAAAATTTTCACTGTTGGGACGAATGTAACCAATAACTTTAAAGTCTTGGTCAGGTTTAATGACTGCCGCTGCCTGACTGGGTAGCTGACTTTGGCAGCCCACCACCATGACAAACACCGATGCCAAAACTAAAGGGTAAAGTAATTGACTGAGTCCTTTAAATACAATGGGCATACGCAGCTCTCATAAATTGATCAATTAAAGTATAAATGCGTGTCATACCTGCTGATTATAGCTATAGATTTGAATGCTAAGGCAGGTAATAGGTCGCGTTATTACTCTTTTCGAAAGGCGGAGTTATTAACCTATCTCAGTAATAGCTAAGTGCTGGCGTTGGTATTCACGAATCTCTACACTCGCACTTATTTAAGAGGTTATAACCTTGCTGCTTAGTCACCCTCATATCATGGTCGCCTTTGTCGTTAGCCTGCTGATATTGATGTTGCTGCACCCATCGGTGAGCGAACGGCCGCATGTGCGCTATGCCGTAGCGGCTTCAACCTTATTATGGCTGGCGTTTAATGCCATGATTACTGTGAGTGGTTTGGCACTGGTGGTTACTATAGCGCTGTTGATGGCTGCGGCTGTCCATCCGCGAGTTCCACATCGAGGGCGGCAAGCACTGGCGTTAATATCGACCTTATTGATTCTATTGCTGGCAATCAATCGTTTTCCCGCTGCGCACCAGTCAGTGCTGGTCGCCGACTTTTTTATGGGCCACTCACTCACGCCTTACACTCTACTTGTGAGTTATAACAAAGTCGTGGCGGCGCTTTTGATATTGACTATATGGTGGCCCCATCTCACCGACAAAGGTTCATACACACGCATGACTCCGGCGCTGCCCTTGTCCGTTGCCGCTGCAGCGCTGATTATTTTAACGGCCTGTAGTATAGGGCTGCAATGGGACCCTAAATGGTATTGGTTCAGCGCCGTGTTTGTACTGACTAATTTGGCGCTGACCTGTGTGGTAGAGGAAGTGTTTTTTCGCGGACTGTTACAGCGCCAATTCAGTCGATATTTTTCAACGTATAAATTTGGCGCGCTAGCAGCGCTGTTACTAGCGTCACTGCTATTTGGTGTGGCGCACATCGCCGCGGGGTTGGCTTATGCAAGCCTCGCAGCTCTGGCGGGCTTGGCCTATGGAACAATCTACTGGCGTTATCGGTCTTTGCACGCGGCTATTCTGTGTCATTGGCTGGTTAATGTTATTCACATCGCTGGTTTTCGTTATCCTTGGGTCCCTTAACTAGGGGTGAGAGCCGCGAAAGGTAATAAAATTGAGGGATATTGTTCATATTTTTTTTTGCTTATATATGACTGCTCCTATCCACTGAGGGCAAACTCAATTCTTCACTCAATCTACCATCGCCAAGCGAGTGTTAAATACGTTACAATCTACGTATTGGCTTCAGGGTCCCACTTCTTAGGAAGTGCACTGACACGCTGAAATTGCTTTCGGGCAATAACAGTTGAAGCCAACGGGGGCGATTAGGATTCGACGCCGGTGTCAAAACCCAAGGTGCATGTCGTGATGGTAGCGAATCACGTTAATCCAAAGCTGCATACTATTAGTTGCCAATGATGACAACTATGGTGCACAACTAGCCGCGTAAGCAGCTTTTTGAGGCATCATCTAGCGACATAGTTCGCTAGCAGGCTTTAGCAAGGTGCCAGTATCGCGCTACTGACTGTCATATAGAACTGGATCGCTACATCCGCATGTCTGGAGTGGATGAGCTAAAATTCACAGAATCGCTGATTACGTCTTGCCCGTTGGGCTGTAATTGGTTAAATCAATTAACGGATCTAAACATGTAGAGCCGCGGGCAGAGAGCTGGCGGACGGGGGTTCAAATCCCCCCGCCTCCACCAATGCCATAAACAAGAAGGGCCTCCCAGTTAACTCTGGGAGGCCCTTCTTGTTTATGGCATTGGAAGAAAGTGGACTTGAGGCAATAACCCGGGGTTCACAAAATCGCCGGGAGCGATTTTGCACAGCTCCGCTGCCCGTAGGGCGAAGGCCATGGATGGCCTGAGTGAAATCTCCCCCATTTCAAATCTGGGGGCCTTTTTTGTATGTGGGTTTTATTGAGTGGTGGTGTGAATGAACCCCACGGTACATAAAAGCGCTGGGAGCGTGTTGATCCGCGTTAGCGCCCGAAGGGCAAAAGTTAGGACAACTTTTGGATAAATCCCCCACTTCAAATCTGGGGGCCTTTTTTATGTGCGGTTTGTTGATCGGTGGTGTGAATGAACCCCTCGGTTCACAAAATCGCCGGGAGCGATTTTGCACAGCTCAGCTGCCTGCAGGGTGGCGCAGAGGGATGTACGCCATGAAATCTCCCCCACTTCGAATCTGGAGGATTTTTGTATGTGTGGGGGGTAATGGTGGTGTGGATAAATCTCCGCCTTGGTAAGTAACCCATTGTTTTGTTTATTTTTTGCCGTTGCCGTCGGTGAGGTGTAACCCTTCATCTTGTCTTGCGTCTAGCCCATTCCCGCACACCTTGATACAGTCTCAACCTTACTGTTATTCAAAGGATTGCTCGTGTACAAAGCTAATGGTCAGCTGACATTCTCCCCCTCCGATCTCACTACCTATACCCAGAGTCCCTTTGCCTCTTGGATGGAGCGCTTTGCGATGGAGTACCCGCAAAACCGCCCCGAGGCCGATGGGGCCGACAGCATGATGGACCTACTGCAGGATAAGGGCGGCCAGCACGAACTCGGTTTATTGAAAGAATTCCAAGCGCAGGGCAAAGCCATTGCCGATATCACCAAGGCCTGTGACAAACATCAGGCCACGGTGGATGCCATGGCCGCAGGTGTCGAGGTAATTTTTCAGGCCGCGCTAGAAGCAAACGGCTTTAAGGGTTATGCCGATTTTTTGATTAAGGTTCCGGGTGACAGTGATCTCGGTGATTACCATTACGAGGTTTGGGATACCAAACTGTCTAAGCAGGTAAAGCCGTCTTTTACCATACAGCTGTGCTGTTATGCCGATATGCTGAGGCCTTTGCAGGGCCGACTGGCCGATGAGGTTGTGGTGGCGCTGGGCAATGGCGAACAGGCTAGGCTCAGAACTGCTGATTACTTTTACTACTACCAATCACTCAAGCGCTCATTTTTAACCAGTCAGCAGCAGTTTAATGCCGAGGTTCTTCCCAACCCCGCTGACTCCTCCAGTTGGGGGCGATGGAGCATAGTTGCCAAGCAGCAACTGCAAGACTGTGATCATTTATCTCAAGTTGCCACCATGAGTCGCTCGCAGATCAAAAAATTTGAGCAAGCCGACATCGACACGGTGCAACTGTTAATCGACACCCAGCTCGACCGAATACCCGGCATGAACATCACCACATTTAACCGATTAAAAGCCCAGGCCACCATACAGCGCGCCAGCGAAGGCCGCGACACACCGCTGTTTGAGGTGGTAAAACCTGAGCAAGGCATAAAGCAGGGGCTGGCATTATTGCCGCCACACTCTAATCTCGATGTGTTCTTCGATATCGAAGGCTTTCCCCTCGATGACGGCGGATTAGAATATCTTTGGGGCAACAGTTACTTTGAGGTATCGGCAACTGGAGAGCGCGGCGAGCGCAAGTTCAAAGACTTTTGGGCCCACAACCGCGAACAAGAGAAGCAGTGCTTTAAAGACTGTATCGATTGGGTCTACGCTCGCTGGCAGCAAGATCCCAGTATGCACATCTATCACTATGCCAACTATGAGATCGCCGCGTGTCGTAAACTTATGAGCCGTTATGGTGTTTGTGAACACGAAGTCGATCAGCTGCTGCGTAATGAGGTATTTGTCGATCTCTACAAGCTGGTAAAAAATGGTCTGCTGATTGGCGAACCGAGATACTCCATTAAAAATGTCGAACACCTCTACCGAGGCGCACGCCAAACAGAAGTCGGTAACGGTGGCGACTCTGTCGTGGTGTATGAAAACTGGCGCGAGTTAAATGCTCAAGGCATAGAGGGTGATACCTGGCAGACCTCGAAAGTCCTCAATGACATACGCGACTACAACATCGACGACTGCGACAGCACCCAAGAATTAGTCGACTGGCTGCGCATACAACAAGCCGATTACAACATTGCTTATATCGGCTCCAGCGAAGTCTCTGAGCCAGAGCTAACAGAGGCAAAGGCCGAAGAGATCAATGCCCGCACCCAACTTCGCGATCAGTTGTTGGCGCGTGCCGAGGCAGAGAAAGCAACCAATCCAGAGCAAGCCCAATTAACCGAAAATATCGCTTGGATGCTCGAGTTCCATCGCCGCGAAGCCAAGCCCGTATTCTGGCGTTTATTCGATCGCTTAGGGTTAACCGACGATGAACTGGTCGATGACCTCGACTGCTTGGCCTACTGCCAGCGCACTGAACGTGAACCTTTTAAGGTGGGCCGCGCCCGCCAATTCAGTTACGAGTACCGCTTCGATGCCAATCAGGAATTCAAGCAAGCCGGTGGTGACCAGTTCTACCTGCTTGGCCACGAAGACGAAGCCGGTAAAAGCCTCAAGGCCAAATGGATACGCGACGAAAGTGATATGCCGTTAGGCTTAATGGTCTTGCAGGCAAAAGCCGAGCTGCCCGATATCATCAGTCTGATACCCGATGAATACATCAGTGCAGACATCATCGCTAAATCGCTAGAACAGGTGGTTAAAGCCTATGCCAGCAATAGCCTCGGCCAAGCTGCCATTATCGATTTCTTAAAGCGCAGTGCACCGCGTATTCACGGCCAGCAATCGGGTGATGCCGTTGTCTCTAGTCACGACCCGATTGAGCGCTTAGAGCAAATAAAAATCGCCATTGCCAATCTAGACAACTCCTACCTCGCTATTCAAGGCCCGCCGGGTGCCGGTAAAACCTTCACCGGTAAACACGTTATTGCCGAGCTACTGCAGCAGGGTAAAAAGATTGGTATCTGTTCTAACTCTCACAAAGCGATTAATAACCTATTGTTGGGCACAGCGATCCATTGTAATGAAAATAAGATCGATGCCTACTTTGCCTGCAGTAAAGACACCGCCCCAGCTCTGCTTGAGCAGGGCGTCAGTATTCTCAAAAATACTGAAATAGCGAATCACCTCGATGGCGCTTGCGTCATTGGTACCACCGCCTGGGGCTTCTCCCGCGACGATCTCGCCGATGAATTCGACTACCTGTTTATTGATGAAGCGGGCCAAGTCAGTGTCGCGAATCTAATTGCCATCAGTCGCGCCGCTAAGAACCTAATTCTCATGGGCGACCAAATGCAGTTAGGCCAGCCCGCCCAAGGCACACATCCAGCCGATAGCGGCCTGTCGGTGCTCGACTACCTACTGCACGAAATACCCACCATTTCAGATCATATGGGGGTGTTTCTTGGCACTACCTATCGCATGCATTCAAAGGTCAATCACTTCATCAGTGAGGCCATCTACGAGGGCAAGCTAGAGAGCGCCCCAGATAACGACAAGCAAGTCATCGATGTACCAGCAAACTACCTAGCCGCTAACCCCGAAGGCCCGCTGAGCTTAAAGGCTGGCATTATCTACCTAGCGGTCGAGCACGAGGGCAACAGCCAGGCCAGCGATGAAGAAGTTGCCGTCATAGCCCAGCAAGCCCGCCAGCTATTGGGCCGGATCTTCACAGACAAAGACGACATAAAACGCCCCATCAGCTGGAGCGATATCTTGTTTGT
>CAJWZU010000050.1 GCA_913050115.1 uncultured Cellvibrionales bacterium | reverse complement strand
AGATCATTTATAAATTCCATCGCCTCGGCCTGTTCGGCAGCGGCTAATAATTTATCCTCACTAGCATCGGGGTGGCCGTAAAGAATATTCTCTCGCACCGAGCGATGCAGTAACGAGGTGTCCTGCGTGACCATGCCGATATGAGCACGCAGACTTTCCTGCTGTACAGCGCTAATATCTTGCCCATCAATGCTGATTTTACCCTCGGCTAAGTCATAGAAACGCAGCAATAGATTCACCAGTGTCGACTTACCCGCGCCACTTCGCCCAACTACACCTACCTTCTCACCCGCTTTAATGCTCAAACTAAGGCCATCAATAACACCACTGTCTTGGCCGTAGTGAAAACCAACGTCCTTGAATTCAATCGCGCCCGCGACCACATCAAGTACTTCGGCGCCGGGTTTATCAACCACCGTCTGGGGCTGCGACAATGTTTTTATACCATCGAGCACTGTGCCAATATTTTCGAACAGCGCACTCACTTCCCACATAATCCACTGGCTCATGCCATTGAGTCGCATCGCCAAACCCACAGCAATTGCGATCGCACCGATACTGACACTATCCTCAGACCACAGCCAAATAGACAGCGCTGCAGTAGAAAATACCAGCAGATAATTGAGCGCACTAACGCTGGCACTCAAACCAGTCGCCAGACGCATCTGACCGTAGACCGTGGTTAAGAAACCCTGCATGCCATCGCGGGCATAATCGGATTCACGCTTAGAGTGGGAGAAGAGTTTTACGGTGTTAATATTGGTGTAGCTGTCGACAATACGACCGGTCATATCGGAGCGAGCATTGGCCTGTTCGATGGCGATTGCCTTTAAACGCGGGACAAAAATTAACTGCACACCAATGTAGAGCAACAGCCAGATCAGCACCGGCAGCATCATGCGACTATCGGCCTGAGCCACAACAAATAACATGGTGCTGAAATACACCAATACGTACACCATCACATCCAGCAACTTAGTGACGGTTTCACGAACCGCCAGCGAGGTTTGCATAACTTTGGTAGCAATACGCCCGGCAAAATCATTCTGATAAAAAGACACGCTCTGCTGCAGTAAATAACGGTGCGCCAACCAGCGAATACTCATAGGAAAATTGCCCAGCAGGGCCTGATGAATAAGCATACGATTGAGCAGAACGACCAGAGGCATCACCAGCAGTAACATTACCGACCAGAAGATCAATGTCGAACGTTCATCTCGCCACAGGGTCTGGGGGTCTTTGCTGATCAACCAATCGACCAACTGACCTAAAAAACCAAACAGCTGCACCTCAAAAATAGCCATAACTGCGGTGGTCATGGACATCAATATTAATGTGGCACCCATGCCCTGCGTATAATGACGACAAAAGGCCACCAGTGTCGACGGCGCTTGTACCGGTTCTGAGCTTGGAAAGGGAGCAATAATACGTTCGAAGTAAGAAAACATTAGGCAGATCCAAAAAATAAAGAAAGGTACAAGCGTTGGCAGCTTGGCCAGAGTGACTACCGAAAAACAGCGCTACAAGATACTCTTGTTGGTCAATCTTCTCCAGACCGTTGTATTTTATATTGATGACCATGAAAAAATTAACTTTATTCGTTTTATTGCTGCAATTATCAGTGCACAGCTTCGGCCAAGATACCTCTGCATTAATCACCGCTCTTAATGTATCCGGCGATATGACTTTGCTGCGAGGTGATCATGTAATTCGCTACTCCTCTAACGCCACCAGTCACACATCAGCGCTAACCTTAGCGACGCACCTACTGCAATATAGCGCCGAAAATTCGGCCATGTTTGCCAATAGTAAGATACCTACTTCGCTACCTTTTGTGCGCGCTAGCATTCATGTTTGCGATATTTTGGCCCTGCAAGCACAACTGCCGGGCATCGGCACTTTTGGTAGTGCTGGCAGCGATGCGGTGTTAGGCATAGCATTGACAGGAAAATTTTATGACTATGTGGACGTCAACGACAACAAACCTAGCGCCTATAATGGGAATAAACAAGAATTTCAGTTTTACAGCCGCGCCGACAATTTATTCGATATCAGTGACAATTTGCTTGCCCTGCAATTGGATCATTGCCCTACTGCGGCCAAATTAAAGCTCTCATCGCTGTATCTCGGCGCTGAAATAAGCCGCGAGCAGGCTGAATTAATCATCAATGAGTTGGAATACAAGCCTTAGTCTCTATACTTTACAGCCTGTGACCACTGCAGTGCGAAGAGAGAAGTCAGCCCTATACCCTGTTAAGTGTGGCGCTAACACCGCTTCCGTAATGTACGAACAATGTCAACGGCTGAGCGGTGAACGCCGCCGCAACAGTCGCAAACCGTTAATATTTGCATATTTTACTCACTAACTGGGTTAAAAAATAATACACTGCGCTTGAATAAGAACCATGAATAAAAAATAGTATGGATCTCATTACACTGAACCCATAATACGCTGCCAAATCTCGCATTTATCAGCCCCAAGGCATTTTCATCATCCAGTACAATTGCGATTATAAGTGGATGCTTAATTGTCTGATGTCAATAAAACCATGAGTTTTATATATGAAGCTAGACGTCACCTTGACACTCTTTGACCAGCTAAATGCCCAAGACCCCAACACTGAAATAAGCGAAGGCGTACAGATAGCCAAAGAACTACTTTACTCTCGGCGAATGAGCGCGCGTTTAAAGGTATTTAACCCCAACGCTTCGGAGTTGTTACAACTAGCTGTACACGCGCAACATATTGAGCGCTGGAAGAGCCCACGCAGTGACTACCCTGATGGCCGTATTGGCTATCTAAAGTGGCGCCAAGAGCTTGGCCAGTTTCACGCTCAGTGTGCAAGCCGTGTTATGACCGAACAGGGTTACAGTGACGGTGACTGCGCACGTGTCTGTGAACTGTTGCAAAAAAAGAATCTCAAACGTGATGCTGAGATGCAGTGTCTAGAGGATGTAATCTGTCTCGTTTTTATCGAACACTACTTGCTCAACTTTGTACAAAAACACTCAGCAGGTTACAGTGAAGAAAAACTGTTTAAGATTGTACAAAAGGCGTGGCAAAAGATGTCACCAGCAGGGCACGCCGCCGCTTTACTGCTACCCCTCGATGAACAACTATTGAATATTATTAAATCAGCCCTAGGAATTTAAATGAAACATCTACATCTTACCTTTGTCGCTCTAAGCCTAATCGGATTTTGTCTGCGCGGATTTTGGATGCTCAACAACTCTGCCAAGCTACAGCAAAAATGGGTGCGCATAACACCGCACGTCATCGACACAGGTCTACTGGCTTCAGCTATTGCTATGCTGATTAGCTACCCGCTATTGCCTTGGCAGCACCCTTGGTTAATTGCCAAAATCATTGCTCTAGTGGCCTATATCGGCCTAGGCACTATCGCTTTTAAGAGACATAATCTGACCGCGTTGATCTTCGCTTTTATCACCTTTATTTATATATCCTCGGTCGCAATAACCAAATCTCCCTCTCTGAACCAGCTATAGGGCCAGCTAAATTAGTCCTCACGAGAAAAAACACTCACAATCCTCACCATTCACCTTTACTGTAAGACAAAACTATGTGGTTCAAAAATCTACTGATCTATCGTTTCACCTCACCTTTCACACTCGATTTGGACACCCTAGAAGCCCAACTTGAAGGGCAGGCATTTGTTCCCTGCGGCAAGCGCGACACCAGCAAATATGGTTGGGTCTCGCCTATGGGCGAACACAGTGATCAATTCGCCCATACCGCGGCCGGCAAAACTTTGCTGTGCGCCCGTCGCGAAGAGAAAATTATCCCCGCATCGGTAATCCGCGAACTAGTCGAGAAAAAAGCCGCTGAGATCGAAGCCAAGGAAAACCGCCAGGTTTTCCGCAAAGAAAAAGACGCCCTTAAAGAGGAGGTACTGTTCGACTGCCTGCCACAAGCCTTTAGTCGCTCCTCAAAAACATATGCTTATATTGACCCTAAAGCCGGCTGGTTTATTGTCGATGCCGCAAGCACCAAAAAAGCCGAGGACCTGTGTAGCTTATTGCGCGACAGTCTCGGCTCACTGCCAGTGATCCCTGCCCAAACCAGCGAATCGCCCAGTATAATTATGACCAGCTGGCTACGCGGTGAAGATGCTCCGGCCAAACTGGACATTCTGGATGAATGCGAGATGCGCGAGCCAGGCGAAGATGGCGGTATTATCCGTTGCAAACGACAGGACTTGTTCGGAGACGAAGTTAGCAGCCACCTCGACAACGGTAAACTGGTGCATAAATTGGCCGTTGAGTGGGATGATCAATTAAAGTTGCTACTCAATGATGATCTGAGTGTTAAACGCTTAAAGTTTTGCGAGGCCTTGTTAACAGAAGCCGAAGATGCTGGTTCTGAAGACCCTGCGGCTAAACTCGACGCAGATTTTGCCCTGATGTGCGCGACCCTCACTGACTTTCTGCCACAGCTGATGAACTACTTTGGTGGTAATAAGGCCGAGCCGATTTAACCGCAACGACGACGTTCAAACTGCACATGCAAAAAAGGCGCTTCACATTCATCCGTGAAAGCGCCTTTTTGTTATAGAAACATGTATTATAATACCTACATGTAATAAAGAAAATTGTAGGGTAATATTGAGGTGCTTGCAGTTTAATGCTATAGATAGAGTATGAATTGTGAATCACCACACAAAACTGATTATTGAGGATGGCCAAACATGAAAAAAATAATATTCGCTGTCGCGCTACTCATTCTGACTGCACCCTCTTTTGCTTGCGATGAAACCTGTAAAAGAGAGCAAGTCGAAAAGAAAACCGGTGAAAAAATAGCCAGCTACCTCAGCTGGCAATTTTGCGATGAAACTAAAGAATCATTTCTAACGTTAGCTATGCCCAGTCTCGAAAAATATAACGAGCAGAATCATAATGGAATAGCCGAGGGCACACGCCGCAAGGCTGCCATGCGCAACACCCGAAAATATATAGACACACAGAAAGATTGGCTAGCAGAGTGCGATCACTACTTAAAAGTGACCCAAAAAGGCCATATCTTTAAGGATGAAAAAACCACCCAAAAAATCTTTACTGATATGGACAATGTCAGCGCAGAACTGCTTGCTCAGATGAAAGGCACCAGCTACACCGACGGTTTTACAGGTCTCGACACCTCAAACGAGGTTGCGGCCGAAAAGTTTGATACATTGTTTACCTCGATCAGAATGCATGTCGACAAAGCTAATCTGCGCGGTGGTGATCTTTACGTAACACGCTGATCTAAGACGATAAAACAAAAAAGCCGTTTGCCCTAGGGCAAACGGCTTTTTTGTGGGTTGAACATTGATTCTAGTGAAAGTTAGGCATCGGCACCCTGGCGGGGCTTGAGTGACAACTTGGGCCGATTAGGTTTATTGGCTGGCGGCACATACGGGTTCTTTATTTTCGTCGTTAACGTTGCGGATTTGGCAATAAAGTCCACACCATGTCGAAGTAGCCGCACCCCCTCTATAGCCGATAACTCTTTTGAAAAACGCCCAGGATGAACCGCGGAGGGATCCTTAGCGCTGCCTTCCCACTGCAACGTAAAACCACTGGTATGAGTTGCTGTAAGGGTCTTTAGGTCCAATGTCCAAGCTTGATAGTCCATAACCAGTTACCTTAGCCTTTTGTCATTACAATGATTATTAAATACTAGTGTACAACAATATACTGCATAATTTTTCAGATCAATGATACTACGCTATTAGTTACCGCCCCCCATGCAATTGGGAGACGCCGGTACGCGCCCCTGCCACTCCTGCACGGTATAGGTATGCAAAGCCAAAGCGTGCACGGGTCCCTCTAACTCAGCTGATAAGACCCTATAGATAGATTGATGACGAGCAACTGGACGCTTACCGACAAAATCGTCAGTGACCAGCACCACCTTAAAATGTGTCTCAGAATTGGCCGGCACAGAGTGCATATGGCTTTCGTTCTCTACCTGTAATTCAGCAGCATTAAAATGGCTGCGTAACGTATTTTCTATACTGGTCTGCACTGACATGTTGGGGCTCATATTTTTTGATGAGGCCATTATAGGGTGGCGGCCTTAAGAATGAAAAGTAGTCGATAGCTGGTTTTCATTGTATAGGTTAATAAAAGCGCGCAAAAAACCGCTAAAAATTTTACCGACTGTAGGTAACGTTTGGCGCATATGAGACTCGGTGATATGGCTAGAAACTAAAACGGGGAAGATAACGCTTGCACGCCCCCCTTCCCCGTCTCGAACTAATATGACCTATCAGATATACGATGGCCACCAGACACATAGTGACGCTGGTAAATTACTGCATACCTGAAACCATAGAAATCATCACACCAGCGGCTACAGCCGAACCAATCACACCGGCAACATTAGGTCCCATCGCGTGCATAAGCAGGAAGTTCTGAGGATTGGCCTCAAGACCTACTTTATTGGATACACGTGCCGCCATAGGTACAGCGGAAACACCGGCTGAGCCGATCAATGGATTAACCTTGTGCTTGCTGACCTTATTCATCAGCTTGGCCATCAATACGCCAGTAGCGGTACCAATAGCAAAGGCGATGATACCGAGCACCAAAATACCTAGAGTCTTAGGGTCAAGAAACTTATCTGCCGCCAGTTTAGACCCAACGGCTAAACCCAAGAAAATAGTCACTATGTTGATAAGTGCGTTCTGCGCAGTGTCGCTGAGGCGGTCCACAACACCGCACTCTCGCATCAAATTACCCAGACAAAACATACCCAGCAGCGGCGCCGCACTCGGTAGCACCAATGCCACCAAAATCAAAATCGCCAGAGGAAAGACAATTTTCTCTCGCATAGATACCGTGCGCAATTGCACCATTTTTATCTGGCGCTCTTTTTCTGTGGTTAGCAGACGCATAATCGGCGGCTGAATCATTGGCACCAAAGCCATGTAAGAGTAAGCCGCCACAGCAATCGCGCCAAGTAAATCAGGCGCCAGTATACTGGCCACATAGATAGCCGTAGGTCCGTCGGCACCACCGATGATGCCAATCGCAGCCGCATCAGCGATGGAGAAGTCCATTAACCCAATAGACGACAGACCCACGGCACCGAGTACCGTTGCAAAAATACCGAACTGAGCCGCAGCGCCCAAAAAAAGTGTCTTAGGATTTGCCAGCAGCGGTCCGAAGTCGGTCATAGCACCGACTCCCATGAAAATTAATAAGGGTGCTGCACCGCTGGCAATAGCAACCTTGTAAAAGGTGTAGAGCATACCGTCGCTAGCACCGGCATCGGCGGCTATCTGCTGAACGGCAGTATGAACAGCGCTACTGGACATTTCATAAGCGTGATATAAGGCCTTATGGCCCTCTGCTAGATCGGCCCCTAGCACTTGCGCTAAAGAGGCTAAAACCTGTGGGTCAGCGGCATAAATGGCGTTTTCAACCGCACTAGCAGCAAGACCAGCAGCGGGTATATTGGCAAGAATACAACCAAAACCAATAGGCACTAGCAGCAGCGGTTCGAAGCCTTTACGAATCGCAAGAAACAACAATAGCAAGCCAATAACCATCATGGAAAATTGACCAAATTCCATGTTATATAGGCCAGAGTCCTGCCAGAGAGCAATAAAATTATGCATAAAAGCGTAGTTCCAGAGTCAGAATATCAAAGTTGCTACAAACGCATTAAGCGATAGTCAGCAGCACGTCGCCCACTGCGACAGAGTCGCCCTCTGCCACATTAACATCGGCAATAACACCGGATTTAGGTGCGCTGATTTCAGTCTCCATTTTCATAGCTTCCAAAATTAAAACAGTGTCACCTTCATTTACATGGTGACCTGGTTTTGCCAGAACTTTAAATATATTACCCGCCAACGGGGCTGGCACTGGATCGCCTCCAGACGGTGGAATAACACCAACAGCCGCATTAGCAGTACCGACAGGCGATATGCCGGTCAAATCACCGCCATCAGTCACAGTTACGGTATAGCTGTGACCTTCAACGCTAACGGTGTAGACCTCTTCGCCGGCGTCGTTGGTTACAGCGGGTGATTCAGTCCCTGTAGGAACCGGCTCAAACACCGCTGGGTTGTTGCGGTTTTCTAAGAATTTCAAACCAATTTGGGGGAAAAGCGCGTAGGTCAATACATCATCAATAATGTCGCTACCGTCGGGCTGATCGATCGATTTTTCAGACGCCAGAATCTTATACTCGGCAATTAATGAGTCAAGCTCAGGCTTAATGTTATCGGCAGGTCGACAGGTAATAGCTTCGGCACCGTCGAGTATACGCGCCTGTAATTCGGCGTTCATTGGCGCCGGCGTACTACCGTACTCGCCTTTTAAAACACCCTCAGTTTCTTTGGTGACAGATTTATAACGCTCCCCTGTCAACACGTTAATTACCGATTGAGTACCAACAATTTGCGACGTCGGTGTTACCAACGGTATGAAACCTAGGTCTTCACGTACGCGAGGTATTTCGGCCAGCACTTCGTCAAAACGATCTTCCGCACCCTGCTCTCGCAACTGACTTTCCATATTAGTAAGCATGCCACCGGGCACCTGAGCGGTGAGAATTCGTGAATCAACTCCACGCAGAGAGCCTTCGAATTTGGCGTACTTTTTTCGCACCTCACGGAAGTAGGCAGAAATTTCTTCCAATAATGGAATATTCAGACCGGTATCACGGTCGGAGCCTTCGAAAATAGACACAACCGACTCTGTTGGGCTGTGGCCGTAAGTCATCGACATTGAGGAGATAGAAGTATCGACATTGTCGATACCCGCTTCCACACATTTCAGTATGGTGGACGTCGACAAACCGGTAGTCGCATGGCACTGCATGTGGATAGGGATATCGCAGCTATCTTTCAAACGCTTAACCAGCTCATAACCTACGTAGGGGTTGAGCAAACCGGCCATATCTTTTATGCATATAGAGTCTGCACCCATATCTTCGATGCGCTTACCCTGCTCGACCCAGCCATCAATGTTGTGTACCGGACTCATGGTATAAGAAATAGTGCCCTGAGCGTGCTTGCCGACATCTTTCACAGCTTTTAAAGCAGTTTCAATATTGCGCATATCGTTCATGGCGTCGAACACACGAAAAACATCAACACCGTTGTGCGCTGCACGTTCGACAAACTTAGCGACAACATCATCAGCATAGTGACGATAGCCAAGGATATTCTGACCGCGAAACAGCATTTGCATAGGAGTGTTAGGCATGGCTTTTTTCAGCTCACGAATACGCACCCATGGATCTTCACCCAAATAGCGAATACAGGCGTCAAATGTAGCACCACCCCAAGTTTCTAGAGACCAAAAACCAACCTGATCGAGCTTAGCGGCGATAGGCAACATATCGTCGAGCCGCAAGCGAGTTGCAAACAGAGACTGGTGTGCGTCGCGCAGCACAACATCCGTAATGCCCAAAGGTTTTTTCATGGCAAAAGCCCTTTACTAAATCAAATAAACAATGTGAAAACAGTAGTGATTAAAGCGTCTAGCGACGCTTATTGCGATGCTGCTCAATAGCAGCTTTTATAGCTACCAACACACTAGGAGGAACGCTCGCCACGGGTACAGATTCAGTAATAACAGTGGTATCTACTGGATCTGGAAAAAAGCGACGCATAATAGCGCTCATCCCCATCGTGACAAAAACTAACACGGTCAAAAACACAAACACAGTGCCCATGCCGTAAATTAGTAGGTCAAAACCCTGTTGCATCAATGATTGCTGCATAGCAAACCCCTTAAATAGTGCCTGCCTGTTAATCAATTCCAGACGGCATTCTACTGCTTCGATAAAATTCAATGACCGATCCTAATGATCGATTATTTATACAAAATTAATGTATACACCTCAATTCAAGGCCCTCAACCCAACCAGCAATCTAGTGATCACTTACTTGCTATGGCAAGTAAGTACTAGCAAACGGACACAAAATCACCGTCCAAGGCAGGAAGAGACGGCATTTTCGCTTATCTATCAAAAAGTTACAAGAAAACGCGATTACACAGAGGTTCCGAATATAGGTAAAATATGACTCCAATGCCAATCGAGCACTTTTATGCGTATTTTTTTAGCCCCCATGGAGGGGGTCGTCGATTTTAGCGTGCGCGCACTACTCAGCGGTATTGGCGGCATTGACGGCTGCGTGACTGAGTTTGTCCGTGTTACTCATACGCAACTGCCTGAAAAAGTCTTTCAGCGTTTTATGCCTGAATTAAACAATAACTGCCGCACCCAAAACGGCACCAATGTGAAACTGCAATTACTTGGCGGCAACGCCGAATCTCTGGCCATCAATGCCCAACGAGCAGTAAATTATGGCGCTCGAGCCATCGATCTCAACTTTGGCTGCCCAGCTAAAACCGTAAACAATAGCGATGGCGGTGCATCACTGCTGCGCTCGCCTGAGCGCGTTTACAACATAGTTCGAGCCGTGCGGTGCGCTGTTCCGAGCGACATCCCTGTCAGCGCCAAGATTCGTCTCGGCTTTGAAGACCGCTCCAGCTACATGGACAACGCCACCGCCGTAGCCGAAGCGGGAGCCTCAGAACTTTGCGTACACGCCCGCTCCAAGGCTGACGGCTATAAGCCCCCCGCCTACTGGGACTACATCAACCGTATTCGCGAGGCCGTCGACATCCCGGTAGTCGCCAATGGTGAGATATGGAACCTTGAAGATTTCAAACGCTGCCGCGAACAATCTGGCTGCGAAGATTTTATGCTGGGCCGCGGCTTGATGGCACACCCTGACTTGGCGCGACAAATTAAAGCCCATATTGCTGGCGAAGAATATCAGTGCCTTAGCTGGCGAGAAATATGCACCATGCTACACAACTTTCACCGAGGCACGGTAGACCACTACCCCGAAAAATATATGGGTAACCGCCTAAAACAATGGCTCATGTATTTACGCAGACACTACCCTGAAGCCGATGTTTTTTTTGAAGCGGTCAAGCGCCAGCGCGACGCCGCATCTATTGAGCGAATATTCGATGAGCAATACGCCGTTATTTCTTAGCAGGCGTTTTTACATCGATATAATTAGCTTCTGACAAAGGTTTTTTTACACTGGTATTTTTAACGCGGTTTCGCTCCAGTAACCGCGGCTCTGCCACCGCAACAAAATGGCCGTCAGCACTCAAGCCTATAGCCTGAGTAGATCCGTAAGGCCCCAGTGTTTTTAATGTGTGTCCGAGTTTCAAGAGCGCAGCCCTGTCTTCCCCTGCAATAGTTTTCTCCAAATAAAGTGCATCGGGTCGCCACTGATGGTGAATACGCGGCGCTGCCACCGCATCGGACAACGGCATACCGAGGCGCAGGTTATTATTTAACACCTGTACCACCTGAGAAATAATCGTCGGCCCACCAGCGGCCCCCAAACTCATAACCGGCTTGCCATCTTTAAGCACAAGGGTTGGACTCATGCTCGACAATGGCCGCTTTCCCGGTGCAATAGCGTTAGCCTCACTGCCTACCAAGCCATAAATATTGGCCACACCCGGCTGCGCCGAAAAGTCATCCATCTGATTATTTAAAAACACCCCTGTGCCAGGAACAATCACTTTAGAACCAAAGTCGGTATTTACCGTAGTGGTAATCGACACCCAGTTCCCTTCTTTGTCCGCTGTCGATATATGAGTGGTGTGCTTATCAAATACATCCAGCTCTGCCCTAGGGGGTTCACCAGGACCAACGACCTTTAATACTTTATCCGCTATGACTTTTGCAGACTGCACGTTTAAATACTGCTGATCAAGCAAGCCAAGCGGCACTTTAACAAAATCAGGATCGCCCATCCAATGGGCACGATCAGCAAAAGCTAACTTCATCACCTCAGCCATTTGATGGTAGCGACCTACCGGTTTGTCAGGTTGCGCAAGATCGGCGAGCATAGTAAGAACTTGCGCAACATGCACACCACCGGAGCTCGGCGGCGCAAAACCATAAATATTATGGCCGGCAAACTCACTCACTATCGGATCGCGATGCTGCAACTTATAAATAGAAAAATCATCGGCACTGACCAAGCCACCATTAACCTGCATCCAAGCGCCCACTTTTTTCGAGAAGTCACCGCGGTAAAAGTAATCGGCGCCACTTTTGGCAATACCGCGATAAGTATTCGCTAGATCTTTCTGCTGCAATAGGTGGGACACAGGCCAAGGGTCTGAATTTTTATCCAGCAGCACCGCAGCACTGCCAGAAAAGCGTTTAAACGTCTGGGCATGCCGAGCTATGCGCTTGGCATAAATAGCATCAATAGCAAAACCTCGCTCAGCCAAATCAGCAGCGGGCAATAACAGATCCGCGAATGTTAACCGACCGGCCGATGCACTCAGATATTCGTAAGCCGCGACAGATCCGGGAATACCGACCGCAAGGGGACCGGTACGACTCAGCTCTGATACAACTTTACCATCACGTAAATACATGTCGCGTGATGCGGCCTGCGGCGCCATCTCGCGCCCGTCCAAAGCTTCTATAGAACCATCTTTGCGACGAATTAAAACAAAACACCCGCCCCCTAAACCGGAGTTGTGGCCATCAACCACACCCAGCGTCAGCGCAGCAGCGATAGCCGCATCTATGGCATTGCCGCCACGCGCATAAACGTCGAGGGCGGCTTTCGTGGCAAGTGGCTGCACCGTGGCTACAGCGCCGCGACCATCGGGCGTTACAGCCGCATAATCAGCTACACACAGTTGACAGAAGAAAACACCAAGGAAAAACAACACAGGAAAAACAACACGGACATTGAACACGCTAAGCACCCACGGAAAATGTTTGTTAGCGTAGCAGATTATCTACCAGCGAAAAAACTAAAACCAAAAGTTTGCGCCGCGCTTACCCTCGATACCCAGATCACCGCAAAGGCGACCTGTGGAAACAACGCGATGGTTGAGAAAAAAAAGAGCAAATGAAAAATGCACAACAACTCCCTTTAATACAGACGAAAAAAAGGCCAACTTAAAAAGTTGACCTTTAATGTATGGTGCACCCGGAAGGATTCGAACCTTCGACCGCTCGGTTCGTAGCCGAGTACTCTATCCAGCTGAGCTACGGGTGCATGTTTCGATGGCGCGTATATTAGTGACCCAACCTTAAAGCGTCAAGTACTATCTCTCCTCATAGCTAGGTCAGGATATTTATGTTGACAAGAGCGTACCAGAGTAATTAAATGATATTAATTCTCATTCGCATTCAGGAG
Source organism: uncultured Cellvibrionales bacterium (assembly GCA_913050115.1). Lineage (GTDB taxonomy): Bacteria > Pseudomonadota > Gammaproteobacteria > Pseudomonadales > Cellvibrionaceae > UBA1124. Next base: position 6,637 of record CAJWZU010000050.1, on the reverse strand, counting down.
TGCAATCATGCTAAACCTCTGCCCAAAACATTGCCAGCAAGTAAACCAAGACCAAAAAACCAGCAACAATACCTGGGGCAAGCTTCTCAGCGAAGGCATTTACGCCCACAACAACCGCGACCATAAAACCGCTCAACAGCTGTTTTCACGCGCCGAAGCCTTGGCGACTCTGCAGTTGAATATCTGCCAGCAATCACCACAGAGCACCAGCCTATGGCGCGGCTTTAGCACTGTCGACATGCTGGTGATCGCCAGCCACAATCTCAGCGCTGCTCTTTGTGCACAAAAACGAACAATGGATGCTGAGCATTGCCTAAAAAAACTGCACCGCTTGGTGTCTCAACTCTGCGTCAACCCGCTGATCGGTCGCGAACTTAGAATTGATGCCTTAGCCAACCTAGATCGTAGCTTATTGTCGTTGACCAGCGTACTAGGTAGCTTGGGGTTAATTGAGTCCATTCAAAGAACCATCGAAAACACTGAGGTCACAGCGGATGTCGCTGCACGACAGCTGTTTCATTGAGCGAGCACCCGTGTAGGACATAATGTAGATAAATATTACTTGGCGCTTATAAGGCCGCACTTACTAGGCCTAAGTACAATAAAAGCGAAGCAAAAAAAGGGCCTACTCTTTCGAGTAGACCCTTAATCGTGTAAGTAATGGCGGAGAGGGAGGGATTCGAACCCTCGAACCAGTTTCCTAGTTACACCCTTAGCAGGGGCGCGCCTTCAGCCACTCGGCCACCTCTCCTTTGATGCGCAGAATAATACCATAATGATTTTAAAATCCTAGGTTTTATGTGCGTTTTTTATATATATACCTAACATATACTTTGAACAGCAAATATTGATCAAATAGCGGGCAAAAAAAAGCCTGTAATGATCACTCGCTACAGGCTTTTTATATTTATAACAGACGGCTTACACCTGCCCGTTGAGCACTACTCTGATTCCGAGCTTTCCTGCGCTTGCTTTTCTCGCTGGATACGCTGGTAAATTTCTTCTCGATGCACGGCAATTTCTTTTGGTGCGTTAACACCAATGCGAACCTGATTGCCTTTTACACCCAGAACGGTGACAGTAACTTCATCACCAACCATCAGGGTTTCGCCGATACGGCGGGTCAAAATTAGCATAATATATCTCCTTAAATTATCCTGTAAGTACTGCGGCTCTTTACTCAATACCCAGCTGGGATTTTGTAGGTGTAAACCGCGAGCCGTGTAGCCCACCTTGCGCCGTTTTGTACGATCTTAAATTTAGTATTGACCAGCTTATCCGAAAATGCACAATCCTTTCGCTATTGTGGTCTATCGTCACTAGGTTTTACTGATTATATTGAAAACAATATTTACGGCTTTTTATTATGTTTTAATCAAAAATTCACGACCCTCTAAGGCCATTCACACTTTTCAGCATGTGCATCTTAACCGTTATTCTCGCGCAAGGCCAAAAACCTAATGCAACGCCATTAACGCCAACCTCAGATAATGCTCTTTAATGACCACTGATTTGTTAATTTCCGAAGATGTTATGACACAGATATTAATAATATTAATACGCCAGCGCCAAAAAAATCTTACCCGCAACGCCGCCCATAAGAGCCTATAGAGACCAATAATCGACACTTTATAGATTATATTAGTTACCCAAGCCACCTCACCCAGAGTTTCCTTTGCTGCGACTACTAAAGACTTTTTAAGATCAATATGGCCACCGAAGACGTTAACTCGGCGGACAGCCTCTGCACGATAATATCAACCTCGACATCAGCCCCAACTGACACTAACAGCGATGCTGTAAGGCTGAGTTAGCGCGAAGGCCGGTGACTTTAATAATACCTTCACTGATATTGAAGGCAGCGGTAAACGATAGGCTATTTCCCATGTGTACTGCCACCAAAAAAATTAAAGGCTGACGCCGGTCGGGTGCATTTGAACTTGAATATGCGGCACCAGCAAGCCTGCCACCTAGGCGCAGATAGCCCAAAATACCTCTGCCAGCTGGTCGACCAACTGATGAGGTTTACTGACCCACTCACAACCGGCTAAACTAGTTTTATTGAACTAATCTAAGCATCAGCATTTTTTTGCACTAATAATTTAGCGACTAGTAGCACTTATCCCAGCTGAGCTTTAAGCCAGTTTGGCACCTGCTCCAAAGCTCCAGCCAAAGCCGCCACATCTGAACCAGCACCGCGCGCCATATCGGGACGACCACCGCCTTTACCGCCAACCAACGGCGCAAAAAACTTGATCAAATCACCCGCCTTTAATTGAGGGATCAAATCTTTAGTAACACCCGCAATCAAGTTGACCTTGCCACCATCAACACTAGCCAAGAGGACAACCGCAGAGCCTAGCTTGTTCTTTAATTTATCCAGAGTATCGCCGAGGGTTTTGGCATCAGCGCCTTCTAGACTAACAGCAAGCAGTTTAATACCCCCGACCTCAACGGCTTTGGTGGCTAGATCGCCACTAGCGGCGCTGGCTAGTTTGCCATTAGCCGCCGTTAGCGCTTTTTCCAACGTTTTATTCTGCGCGATTAACTGCGCCAGTTTATCGGCAAGATTGTCGCGATTAGCTTTCACCAGTTTAGCGGCGGTATCGAGTTTGGCATCGTTACTATCACACAATTCAAGTGCAGCACTGCCAGTGACTGCTTCGATACGGCGCACACCGGCAGCGACGCCAGATTCAGAAACAACACGCAGCAGCCCAATATCACCCGTGCGTTCGACATGCGTACCACCACAGAGCTCCACCGAGAAGCGGCCACCCATACTGAGTACGCGCACTTCATCGCCATACTTTTCACCAAACAGCATCATGGCACCGCGTTCTTTGGCTGCATCCATATCGCAAAGGTGAGTTTCCACCAAGCTATTGGAGCGAATTTGATCATTAACCATTTTCTCAACGGTTTTAAGTTCAGAGGCTTTAACGCCTTCAAGGTGTGAAAAATCGAAGCGCAGACGCTCAGAGTCGACCAAAGAGCCCTTCTGAGTAACGTGCTCGCCCAACAGCTCGCGCAGTGCCGCATGTAACAGATGAGTTGCAGAGTGGTTGAGTTCCGTTGCCTGGCGAACGCCGCTGTCAACAGCGGCATTAAGAGTATCGCCTACCGCGATAGAACCACTCAGCAAACGGCCGATATGCAAATGGTTACCGCCGTTTTTATTGCATGAGCGCACTTCAAATTTGCTGTTAACGCTCGACAAGTAACCGCTGTCACCAATTTGCCCACCCGCTTCGGCGTAAAAAGGCGTGCGATCCAATACGATCACGCCTTCTTCATCGGCCGACAACAAATCGACTGCCGCACCATCTTTTAACAGCGCAACTACCGTGCCCTGACCGATTAAATCGCTATAGCCTTCAAAAATGGTATCACCATCAATCGCAAGACTAGCGGTGTAATCGACCTTAAAACTACCCGCTGCACGAGCCCTAGCTCGCTGCTCGTTCATCGCCGTCTCATAGCCAGTGTCATCAACTGTGAGTCCACGCTCACGAGCAATATCGGCGGTTAAATCAAATGGAAAGCCATAGGTATCATAAAGAGTAAAAACCAATTGGCCCGGCACCTCAGTGCCTTTGAGCTCAGACAGGGCTGTTTCCAGTACCGCCATGCCTTTATCGAGAGTTTTTTCAAACTGTTCTTCTTCGCGAAGTAATACCGTTTCAATCTGCTTCTGGCCTGTCACCAGTTCAGGATAAGCTGAACCCATTTCAGCAACTAATGCAGCCACTAATTGATGAAAGAAAGCTTGCTTCTGCCCCAATTTGTTACCGTGGCGCACTGCGCGACGAATAATACGGCGCAGTACATAACCGCGGCCTTCGTTTGATGGCATAACGCCATCGCTAATCAAAAAGGCACAGGAACGAATATGGTCAGCGATTACGCGCAGTGACTTCTGACCTATATCCTCAGCGTTTAGGTCCATAGCGCCTGTTGCTTTGGCTGCAGCGGCCAGCAAATTTTCAAACATGTCGATTTCATAATTGCTGTGCACTCCCTGCATCACCGCTGCAATACGCTCAAGCCCCATACCGGTATCGACCGATGGTTTCGGCAAGTCGATCATAGTGCCATCGGCCTGACGATCATACTGCATGAACACGACGTTCCAAATTTCGATAAAACGGTCGCCATCTTCTTCTGGTGAGCCTGGCACACCGCCCCAGATATCTTCACCGTGATCGTAGAAAATCTCGGTACAAGGACCGCAAGGACCGGTGTCACCCATAGCCCAGAAATTATCCGAATTGTAGCGACCACCTTTATTGTCACCAATGCGGATAATGCGATCTTCCGGCACACCTACCTCATCGCGCCAAATAGCAAAAGCCTCATCGTCATCGGCATAAACCGTGACAGTAAGTTTGTTTGCGGGGATATTCATCCATTCTTTGCCGGTTAAAAAATCCCAAGCATAACCAATAGCGTCACGCTTAAAATAATCGCCAAAACTAAAGTTACCGAGCATTTCGAAAAAGGTGTGATGGCGGGCGGTATAACCCACATTTTCTAGGTCATTATGCTTTCCGCCAGCACGAACACAACGTTGCGAGCTTGTCGCTCGAGTGTAATTACGCTTGTCTTGACCTACGAATACATCCTTAAACTGGACCATGCCAGCATTGGTGAACAGCAAGGTAGGGTCGTTACCTGGAACTAACGAGCTACTCGGCACTATGCTGTGCTGTTTCTGTTCAAAATAAGAAAGGAAGGCATTACGGATTTCAAAGCTTTTCATAGGTATTCTCAAATACTAAAACAAAATCCCGCAAACAAGCGGGATTTCTACAATAAGATAAACTGGGCAGAGATTAATTAAGCCTGCTTTTCTTCTTCGCTCAAATGACGCGCCTCAGACTCCAGCATCACTGGAATACCATCGCGCACCGGATAGGCCAAACCACTCGCCTTGCAGACCAGCTCTTGCTTTTTCTGATCGTAATCCAGCGGCGCTTTACTCACCGGGCAAACCAAAATCGCGAGTAATTTCTTATCAATCATAATCTTTCACTCTAAAGCCCAAATAATGGCGCCATCCTATCACTTTTCAATCTTTTTAGGCATAGCACCTACTAACAACTGCGGGTCGACACGCTGTTCAAACCAGTTCATACGCCAGTCTAGATGAGGACCTGTAGCTCTGCCGCTAGCACCTACCTCGGCAATAGGGTCTCCCACCTTTAATGCCTGCCCTTTTTCGACCAATATTTTGCTTAGATGAATAAAAGTCGATGACAAACCATGACCGTGATCGACAATTAAAGTGCCTCCAGAGAAAAACATATCGTTATGCACCAGCGTAACAACACCAGATACAGGCGCCACTACTAGCGTACCTGTGGGAGCGGCCACATCGACACCAAAATGAGGACGTCCCGGCGTACCGTTGTAGAACCGCTGTGAACCGTAGACACCGGTGACAGGTCCAATTAACGGCCACTGAAACTGTGCAGAAAAATCTTTACGCTCCGAATCGAGCTGCCTAGCGTGCCACACCAAAGCCCCCTCCTTACGGCTGCGAGCAACCTGCTCCTTAGATGGATTTACCGTTTTCTTAGGTACACCATTCACTTTTTGAATACGATATTCGCGCTGAGCAACCGCAAAAGTATGCTTAATTTTTTCGCCAGCGGCATTGATCGTGGTAATAATCGCTTCAGGTTCAGCGTCTCGGCCTAGGCCAATAACAAAAAGACCGTCTTTATCCACTCGCACATCATGCTTTAAAAATTGCACCTGTGTGCCTTGCGTCACCCGCCCCTGAATGACACCACCCTGCTGCCATACACCCTTTGTATCGAAGGCTTTCGCCGCAGAAGAAAATAATAAAACTAACCCAATAACAATTATTATTCTAATCACAAACACCTCTATTAATAATAAACTGGCATTTATCCTACTGAATCTTAGGCATAAAAAAAACCCGAACCATCTCTGGGCCGGGTTTTTTATAAGTAGCAAGACTAAATATTACTGTACTGCACAACCCACACGAACAATCTTCATGGAATTAGTGCCACCGTGAATATTCATGGTGTCACCCTTAGTGATAATAACCAAGTCACCATCGGCAACAATACCTTCAGCCTTTAGCTGCTCAACAGCACGTTTGTTAGTATCCTCGGCTGTAATGTTATCGGTATCAAAGGCAATAGTCCGCACACCTCGATACAAAGCTACACTGCGCTGTGTACCAATACGACGAGAAAAAGCAAAGATAGGCAAATCAGAACTAATACGAGACATTAAACGCGGCGTACTGCCGGTTTCAGTCAGACAAATGATCGCCTTAATACCCGGCAGATGATTAGCCGTGTACATAGCCGCCAAAGCGATAGACTCATCAGTGGCACCAAATTCCTGGTTAATACGATAACCTTTCTCTTGGGTTTTGGCATGTTCTTCAGCACCTTTGATGATGCGTACCATAGCTTCAACCGTTTCGAGCGGGAAATTACCAGCAGCTGTTTCAGCTGACAGCATCACCGCATCGGTTCCGTCGAGTACGGCGTTAGCCACATCGAAAACTTCGGCGCGTGTTGGCAGCGGGCTCTCGATCATTGATTCCATCATCTGAGTCAACAGGATTATCTGCATCTGCCTTAGCGTAGAT
>CAJWZU010000049.1 GCA_913050115.1 uncultured Cellvibrionales bacterium | reverse complement strand
TGGCTAGAGCAGTCATTAAGATTGCTTATATTCATTGGCTTGGCAAACTATCAGCCATCGATGATGTAAAAAAATCACCGCTCATGCCTATATGTGGCTAGAGCAGTCATTAAGATTGCTTATATTCATTGGCTTGGCAAACTATCAGCCATCGATGACATAGTTAAAACTAAAAAACTTAAAAGGCTCAATCTCACGATTGAGCCTTTTTTTGCGATAAATTTACTGGTGTCAGGTGCGCGTCAATAGACTAAGATTCGTCCACAAATGACACCATACCTATCAACCAACATACTCGGTACCGGAAAACTATGTCTCAAACCGCCGAATCGGCTCGCGACTGGATCAACAGCTCATCCCCAGCGCCGGAACAACTCCAAACTGCCGCTGCGGCTATAAAGCGCAAGCTGCAGGACCACCCATCTCTGGACGTTGAGTCTCGCCGACATTTGACCGGCGCCTTGGCAGCAGTAATGGCCGAGCTGCAAGCACAGCAATACGCCGAAGAAGATAAAGTTGATAATAGCTCAACCGACGCCTTAAGCCCCATCGAGACAGATATAGATGCCAGTGCTCTGGGCAACAACCCTGCCCCCACTAACAATATCGACACCGGTGAACTGGGTGAAAATGCCGACCCTCACGTACACGCCCTGCAAGGCGACGCTAAAAAATTGGCCTTTGCCGCCCTGAAGAAAAGACTGCAGCAGTAATAAAAATCATAGCTGCATGGCGCCGTCGCCCTGAAACTGTTATTGGCTTTGAAACTCTACCCGAAACAGCCCCGATAGGTCTGTGTCACTCAGACGGCTGATGCAGACACATCGCAAGACAATGAAAAGGCTAACCGACGGTGGCAGCAATGCCGGGGCATCGAGTCAAATGGTCAAATACTGGAACACTGTTAAACAACAGCATCTATCTCATACCTTTAGCGGCTAGAACCACCTCAGCAAAACAGCGCTAGTAGTGAGACCGTGTATATGTGCGATCAATGATCGCCTGCTCGGCCGCAGTATTGGTTCCGGCGTAGCACGCTAAAACCCAGAGTATGGCGGTGTAGACCAGCTACTGCTGATTAGCCCTCTTCAATAGCCTCAAGAATGTCGTTCGCGAGCGGTATCCTGACTATCAAAAGAGACATTAGCATCACTTGGACAGGCTGCCAGTGCTACCGCCAATATCATCCAAAGCTGAGCCGCCTAGAACCGTATATTGCGCATCAGGTACAGCAACTTCCCGCCGAGCCCTCGCTAGTCGTTATAATTGACGGCGAAGATCATAATAATCTAGGTCAAGTAGCGTGCCTTTGAGAAACACTGACTGCCGTTTTAGGAGGCTAGGAATTTCCACTTTTACCCCCATGTCTAATAAATGACTACACCAACACTTAAACACAGCTTTGTTGTTAGCTTCGGCTTCACTCTCACGCTATGGCTGATTTTCTGCCTAACTCATTACTGCGGTTGGGGACCCCGACCCTTGGCGGTTTACCCACTCGAACTGCACGGACTTATTGGAATAGTTACGGCTCCGCTGGTCCATGGCAGCTGGGAGCATATATCCTCCAATAGTCTGCCGCTGCTGCTACTCGGCACTATGCTGCTATATGGTTACCCAAGCTCGCGCTGGTACGCACTGCTACTAATCTGGATTCTATCTGGCCTTGGCGTATGGCTTTTAGCTCGGCCCAGTTTTCACTTTGGCGCCAGCGGCTTAACCCATGGCTTATTCTTTTATCTATTTGTAATTGGCATCTTACGCCATGACAAACGCTCGATCGGCCTACTGCTGATAGCTTTTATGATGTATGGAGGTATGCTTATGACTATATTTCCACGCGAGCCAGGCATCTCCTACGAGAGCCATTTCTTTGGTGCCCTAGCCGGTGTATTGGCCGCATTCGCCTTTCGCTACTGGGACCCAAAACCCGCGCAAAAACATTATAGCTGGGAACGAGAAGAAGCTGTTAACGAGCTAGGCGTGGGATATTGGCAACCACCACGCGGGAAGGCAACTCAGCCAACAGAGCTGCAAAGAACTTTTGGGCGACGCAACGAAGCACCGTGACTATCGATTCAAACTTCTTTCGCAGCGGCCTCATGCTGATACAAATGCACATCGCGCTGCGGAAAAGGAATACGAATGTTCTCCTCATCAAAGCGATCTTTAACCGCTCTAGTGATATCCCAGTACACATTCCAGTAGTCGCCAGTATTAACCCAGGGCCGAACGATAAAATCGACCGATGAATCACCCAGAGTATGAAGCTTCACTAAACCCTCGGGCTTATTCAATACCAGCGGATGCTGGTCGAGGATATCGTTGAGAATGGCATCAACTCGCGCTGTATTTTCAGAGTAACTGACACTGAAGTTCATATCGACACGGCGCAATTTTTGCGCGGTAAGATTGTTAATGACATCGCCCCAAATTTTATTATTGGGTATCACCAAAGTCTGATGATCAATCGTCAATACCGTGGTCGAAACTAAGTTCATGCTTCTAACATTACCGGTAGCGCTGCCAGTTTTAATCATATCGCCGACATCAAAAGGGCGATAAATTAAAATCATCAATCCCGAGGCAAAATTCCCCAGTGTATCTTGCAAGGCAAAACCGATAATAAAACCAGCCACACCTAGGCCGGCCAACACTGGGGCTAATGACACCCCCATCTGACTCAGTGCGATCAATATACCTAAGAAAAAAACCACACGTACCGCCATAGCAACTAGCATTTCTTCCATCAGCAGCGATACTGGAACCTTTGAGCGATGCAAACCTTTGCGTACCACTTTACCGATAAATCTAGACAGATAGAAAAAACCCAACAACAAACCAAACAACATCATGGCTTTAAACAGCATTTCAGTACTGTACTTTTTCACGAAAATAAGAGATCGGTCGAGCCAATTACCAATCAAGCCTAGTAATATTTCTGGTTTTAAAATATCAGCTGTCAATTCGCCCGTAGTACGTATCAGCAGCTGTCGATAAGACGCGCTATCAATTCCGTTGTCCGCCATTAAATCAATCGTCGAGCGCAAACTATCGGTTAAGATATTAAGCTTGCGCTGAGCAGCTCGCCCCTGATTTTTTAATTGAATATCATCCGTAGCATGGGAAGAAGCTGAGTCAGCACGTGATTTTTGGCTGCTGGCTATTTGAATCTGTCCAGACAGCGACTCGGCCCGCTCTAAAACTGCACCAGACAGGTAAACCGCGATGTCTTTATTGTTAAAATCTAGCAACGCCAAATTGCGACTATGAGAGGACAATGCCTGATAAGCGAGATCAGAAAACCGATGGCGCTCCTCCAGCTTCTGCAGTGAATTATCCGACAATGGATTACCACCCTCAACCATCGAATCCATTTTTCGCTCGCGACTGGCAATGGCTCTGCGAATCTTCGGCCCCAACGGCAACATTTTGTTCCTAAGTTGATCTCGAATAACATCGGTATTTAGACCAGTATCTTGCAGTTTTAGTACCTGCTGAGTAATCACACTGTAATCGCTTAACTGTGCGATAGCGCGCTGAGTAGAGCGCAAAATTAAGGACTCTTTTTCCTCGCCAACCTCGCCTTTTAGCTGCTCGCTCAAACGTTTAAGTTCAGCATCTCCGTCCGCCAAATTTTGCAGCATTACAGCGGCCGAGATTTCTAACGTGTGCAGCTCTTTAACCGGCACAGGGTCAGCCTTTTCTGAGGCTGCCCCTGTGCATGAAAAAATACATAACTCTATGAATAATATAATCAATAAATAACGTGGGTATTGCATAAGTTATAGGCTCGACTTAGTCACATTGAGAATAACAAATTTAGCATCGCTCGCTTTAGTCGAGCAGTGGCCAAACAAGCGTTGCAACTTCAAGTGATAACCCATATGTCGATTGCCGACAATCCATAATTCGCCACCTGGGCGCAGCACTCGCTTGGCATCAACAAACATCTGCCAAGCGATAAAATCACCGACGACATTGCCCTGATGGAATGGCGGATTAATTAGCATTAAATCAGCGCTACTATCGTCAGCCGACGCCAAGCAGTTGTCTGCCCTGTACTCAGCTAGCTGAGTACCATTAAAGGCACGTTCTATATTTTCACGCGCCGAGGCCAGCGCCATATAGGATTCATCGTAAAAGTGCAGACGTGCGCCGGGGTTTCTCTCCGCTGCAATTAATCCCAGCAAACCGTTACCACAGCCAACATCGAAAATATCTTTGCCTGTAAAGCCATTAGGTAAATGTTGAATAAATAAACGCGAGCCAATATCAAGGCTGGCGCGTGAAAATACATTGGCATGATTAGTTAGCAAATGAGCGGTATTTTCTAGCGTGTACTCAGTCGGGTAAGGTGACTCTTGAGAGCGCTCTTCACCACCTACGTCAGCATTCCACTTTTGGGGCTGCGGCTGGCAAAAAATCAGCCGTGCCTTTTTCTTAGCCTTTGATGTAGTAGTAACACCCAATATTTTTTCAAACAGCTTTAACGTATTGGTGTGAATATGTTTGACCATTCCGGCGGCAATAACTTTAGTCTCAGCGCCGACAACAGTCCGCAGGCGGTAGAGCTGATCTTCGAGTAGAGCTAGAGTTTTTGGTACCTTAAGCACTATGTAATCAACGGCTAGAGGCGGCAACTGAAAGCTATCGAGTAAATGTATGCTGTCGATGGCCAGTTTATTATCGACCAGATTGCGGCGGCAGCCCTCCTGCGCGAGAAAAGAATCCGAGGCGCTATAGGGCCTATATTGTTGAAGAGCCAGCCCCAATGCACCAAAGCTATCATTGAGCAATAGCAGTTTCGGCGCCACATTCGGGTCTAATTCGAGCGTCTCATGCAGTTGTTGCAACAGGAACTCATCGGCGGCATCCCATGCGCGCAAAGACTGCTGCTGACCACGGCCGAGCGGTTCCGGGTAACGTTTTAAAGTAAAGTCACCAAACGGCGAAGAGAAGGCGTACAGAGACTGCAAAGGGCTGAACGACATAGGACTGTGTCACCAAAAAAGCTAATTTTATAACCTTGCACCAAAGGCCGTCCAGCGCTGCAAACACAGACAGTACTCTGGGGCTGTTTCAAAGCTGAATGTTACCTTCGCCACTGTACAATCGAGCACAAATATTATTACTCAGATTTTGCCCGAATCTTTCCTTTCTTGCTCTAACTCTAGCTTCTAGCGAGTTCACTGTGCCTTAAAATTTCAGGCTGAGCCACTCATTAAAATAATAGAGGGCATGGATAGACTCTTTGTCACTGAAACTCAACACGGTTACTGCAACTACACATATCATTAAGGCTTTCATAGCTAACTATAGAATATACTCATCAATAAACTCTTTTATTGACTGACAAGGCTCCGTTCATGCCCGATACGCTTATCAGCCGTTTTTTACTCCGAATTGAACGGCTCGGCAACCGCCTGCCACATCCAACGCTGTTGTTTATTTACCTGAGCGCTCTAGTGCTAGTGCTTTCTGCCGTGATGGCATGGTTTGGTGTCAATACTCTACACCCGGTCAGTGGCGAAAATATCGCCGCCATAAATCTGATTAGTCGCGATGGCCTGCACGCCATACTCGGTAAAGCCGTCACTAATTTCACTCACTTTGCCCCAGTAGGCACAGTGCTAGTGGCTATTCTTGGTATCGGCATTGCCGAACACAGTGGTTTACTGGCTTCGGCCTTAAAGGCCGTGGTACTCAAAGCGCCGCGCCATCTGCTCAGTTTTATTGTGGTGTTAACGGGCATCTTATCGAGTCTCGCCGCCGACACTGGCTATGTGGTACTGATCCCGCTGGCAGCAATTGTGTTTATCGCCGCTGGGCGCCATCCTATTGTCGGTATTGCCGCGGCTTTTGCCGGTGTGTCCGGTGGTTTTAGTGCTAATTTATTAATCGGCCCAATCGATGCTTTGCTGGCCGGAATCTCTACCGAAGCCGCGCAATTGATCGATAGCCAGTATCAGGTTAGCGCCGCGGGTAATTATTATTTCCTACTGGTGTCCACCGTGGTGATTGCCTCAATCGGTACTTTAGTGACCGAAAAAATCGTTGCGCCACGCTTTGATTCTTGTCCGTTCGATAACGATCAGCATAAAAATTCAAGTGAGATTAGTACCGCTGAAAAACGTGCACTAAAAATTGTCGGTCTCTACAGTATCTTTTTTATCGCCCTACTACTGCTGGCTCTAGTGCCCGATAACGGCTGGCTACGAGGGGCCGACGGCAGTATTTTACGTTCGCCTTTTATGACCGGCATAGTGGTGGTTATTTCTCTCTATGCTGGAGTCGCAGGCATTATTTATGGCAAAGTCTCGGGCCACTTTACCAGCGACAATAACTTTATTGACGGTATGGAAACTAGCATGGCCACCATGGGCTCTTACTTGGTATTAATGTTTTTTGCCGCGCAATTTGTCAGCTATTTTAACTGGAGTCAATTGGGGCTTATTAGCGCCATTAAAGGTTCTGAAATTCTGCAGATGCTGCAATTAAATAGCGCTCTACTATTAGTATGCTTTGTTTTTTTTTCCGCAATTGTTAACCTATTAATCGGCAGCGCTTCAGCTAAGTGGGCCCTAATGGCACCGATATTTGTACCCATGTTTATGCTCAGCGGCATATCACCCGAGGCTGCACAGGTGGCCTATCGTATCGGCGATAGTTCTACCAACATCATCACGCCATTAATGCCATATTTCGGCGTAGTCGTCGCTTTTGTAAAAAAGTATGATGAAGACGCGGGCATGGGTACTATCTTGGCGATGATGCTACCCTACTCTATGGCCTTTCTACTGTTCTGGTCTTTACTTTTAGCAGGCTGGATTTTGTTGGGGCTACCTTTGGGACCAGGAGCGGAAGTACTTATGCCCCGTTGATGCCACCGTAATGATGACATCATAGTTAGCAGGTGGCCGGTTCCCGCAGATTACTTATTCCACACATAAACTAAATACCTAAGTCCATTCAGGCAATGCAACCTATGAAACTATGTGTTTGTAGAACATGCTAGACAGCTTAAAAGTAGAAGACTCCGTTTCACATTAAATTTATAACAGCGAATAAAATTATGGCTACAGCTCTCGCCCGACACATTTTGGTAAGAACACGTGAAGAAGCCGAACGACTTAGGCAGCAAATTAAATTAGGAGCCGACTTCGCTAAACTGGCCAAAAAACATTCGAGCTGTGCCTCTAAAAAACGCGGCGGCGATTTAGGTGAGGTCCGCCCTGGGCAAATGGTAAAAGCAGTTGACACGGTAATATTTAAGAAACCGGTCAATACAGTGCAGGGCCCGATAAAAACTCAATTTGGTTTTCACTTGATTGAGGTCTTGTTTAGGAATTAAAAAGACAGACAATACAAATTTAGAAATATACCTAAAATTTTGCAACTTATTGTCCATAACACGACGACATTAGCTATCTTGATTATCGACGCTGTTACATCGTTAGTACAGTCTCGCTATACCTTAGGTAATACTGCTGCATTGGTGTTGGTGAACCTCAGGTAAGGTGCTCAGGTTACCCTGTTTAAAAGGACTTAAGTACTCAGGTCATGCCTGAAATAAGTAACCTGCCAGAACCTGTAACTTGCAGTCGCCACTGGAACTAACCGCCAAGCCACATTTGATCACAATGACAGCGTACATAACCACAATCAAGCACAGCAAAGACATAAACACCGATTAAACTGAAGGGGAACCTTAACGTCATTCATGCTTCTAATGACTATGCCCTCACCCACACATCGGAGCCCAAATCATGCCGAACACTCTATTAAACACAACAGCAAAGCCCATCGCTAAACCTATAGTTATTTCTATAGCTGTAGCATTAGCCGCCACAGCGGGTTATTTTTATTATCAGCAGTTCATTGTCGATAATAAGGCTCTGGCCGAGGTAGCTACGAAGCCTACTATTCTGAAACCAGTTAAACCGCCTACCGTCGCCTCCACTATTTCCATCGATGATATTTTTGATGACACCAGTAACACCGGTGACACTTCATCTAACAGTCAACAATTAATAACTGAAATGCCTGAACCTCTGCCGCCACTCGATAACAGCGATGGCAATATACAGGCCAAACTCGAGACACTGTTAGCCGATGAAGTTTTTCGAGAGAAAAGTTCGCTGATGTTCAACAATGAGCTGATGCGTAAAATGGTACTCGGCATTAACAACCTCGGCCGCGGAGAAATTTCTTATAAATACCCGCCCGCAACTATCAATATCGAGTCTTTCGAGCGTTTTGTAACGGCCGCTCCCCCCCAACAAGATGCACCACGTTACCTTATGGGCGAAGCCACGTTTAGTCGCTACAACCAAGCTATAGCGGTATTTTCCGCGATAGACAAAGCCGCCTTGGCCAAATTTTATCGCTGGAGCCAACCTCTATGGCAGCAAGCCTATAATGAATTGGGTAACGCCGAGGTTGAATTTAACAAGGTCACCATAACCGCGCTTGATCGATTACTCAGCGCCCCTGATATCGAGGGAGACATAGTATTAACAAGGCCCAGCGTGATGTTTAAATATGCCGATCCAAACCTTGAAAAACGCTCAGACAGCGACAAATTGATGCTGCGACTGGGGCCTGATAACCGCCGGATATTAAAAGCGGCGCTGCGCGACTTTAAAAAAGAATTAAACAATAATTAAAGCCATTATCACCATCGCACTCTCTAACGCTGCACAGCCTCAAAAGGCCTTAACCCACAAATTTAAGGCCTCGATATATGCGAGTTTTTCATACTCCAGCACGTTGTGCAGGCACTCGATCATCAGCGATGATTGCTAACACCGTTCAGAGAATCGTAATATAGGTAAAATCACTCAATGTAAAAACGCAATGCGGCGATATATCGCTTAGCCTAACTATTAATTCTCTTATTTTTTTACCGGCCAGCATCGAGATATTGTTCAGTAGCGGCAGAGTAGCCAGCTGCTGACAAGGCCCCCAAAATCAACTCGGAAAATCATATATTCAGTGCCAAATATTATAAATACAGTATTTAACAAAGCAAAAATTCTAACCTAAAGCCATTCAAATTACGGCTTAACCGCCACTTTAAAGCCCATGATCAGACGCAATAAGGTTTACAACAATTATTTACCACAATAATCGGTGTTTATACCCCATCGGCTTATAGCCTTTTGCTATATGGTTACACTGCAGAAATTCTCTTAAATCAACAATTTTAGAGTAGCAAAGTCATCTACACGCCCCGAAAAGCCTCATGACCAGAGCTTTTATACTTATTAATTCTCAAAATCTAAAAATTGAGATCAAATTATTATTAGAACTTTTCGCTATTTGGCAGTATTATTTATCTGTCTTGAAAACTCGTTACTTTTTAGGGATACGTCCAATACCTCTAGACGTGAGCTAATCCCATTAAACGAGTGATCCATTCGATGATTTGTTACCGCTTTTCATCGATCACAACTTTAGAGCTACACCTCAGTTCTTATGTTCAAGACGCTTTTTGGGCCGTATGGGAAACCTAGCGGCCCTTTTTTATGCCTACACGAAACGGTTCTTGTTCTTCGATTCCCTCGTTGCCGCTGGGTGACCTCAAACAATCCCGCAACGCTATTCCCTCTGGGTATTGGCAGCCACAGTGCCACCAAGACTATCATCGATTTTTTTCAGCTGGCCAACATCACTGTAAACCTCAAAATAATGTTGGCTAAGGTCAATTAACAGTGCACGGCCAATAATGCGCTTATCGATTCGACTCACCACAGAACCTACCTCGGCTAAAGGAATAAAAGTATAGCGTTCCTGATACGCCTCAATTTTCACCATAAACTGTGGTGAAAATGCTTCGGGGTTGCTGATGTTAATCGATACCACGCACTGGCAATCATTCTGCACAGTGATCAAGCCGCTAATGTAGGCTCGATACTTTTCATCGTTAACTTTAAATCGATACTCCCGCTGTAGCTCCCCCGCCCGTGCTAACTCTAAACTGTCGACATCAAGTAGTTTTAGTAAGGAATTGCCCTCGCTCGCTTCAATTTCTTGGCGCTGCTGTTTTTTATATATTATTACTTCGTGCTGGTACTGTTGGCGTTGCTCCAAGCTAGGAACCTCGCCATCAAGACTGAGCAGTGTCCACTGCGATGACGACGATGAGCCCGAATCTGGGTCAAAATGAATCCTTCGACTACCGTTTTCGCTGGTAATGGCCTTAGTAAAACGGAAGTTCTGCGCAGCCTGATAATCCAAACTATTAATATTATTGAGCGCCGTTTTCACGATCTTTAGTGATTGACTGCCCTCTTCGGCTGAGACCGCAGCATTAAAAGCAACAGCCGCAGATATCGACAAAGCGAAAAATTTATTCGACATACTAAGTTCCAGAATTTAAAGATATTAACAGCGGCGCGGTTAAAGCCGGCCTTGATTAAAAACGTTGGGATTGCGCGTGTGGCTGTCCGAAGCGCGATAGGTATCAATTGTCATGCCGAGCACATTGAGCGAGCTTCGCTCTCGGTCCAGAGCATCACTCTGACGCCGCAACTGACGAAGATTCTCAGCAAGCTGAGCTTGTAAGAAACCGGAATCCGCGGTGATCTCAGCGCTAGCGGCTTTTACTTGTTGACGCTGCAGCTCTTCGTTTTGATATAACAGCTGCCGAGCCTGTAAGGCCATAGCCCGCTCAGAACCCTGCACGCCAACCCTCAAGGTACTATCTAGCGATTGACTCAACTCCGTGCCAGTAACAGCACCTATATTGCTGTAACGGTGGCTGTCATCGCAATTGATCAAACGCTGCCGTCGCTGCAGCGGTGTACAGCGAATACCCGAATCGGATATTTGCGGCTCGATAAGCGTTTGCCTCAGTATCTCGGTAATAGACCTTGCGACTTTACTCTCGGTAATTAGCGGTATGGTTTCTAGCGGTTGCTGCTTCGGCTTGCTCGCGACTTGAGCGCTGACGGGTTTGGACTCAACTAAACTAGGTGCGACAATTTGTTCCTGCAACACTTCGGGGACAACAGCTTTGGACACCATCCGCAGCTTTAGTACACGCAGCGGCCGATCGACATCTTTAGGCTCAGCCGGAGCGGGAGCAAGAACGATAAATAACAAGTGCAGGCCAGCACTGAACACGAGCATTGCCGCCAGTATCGAGCGCGACATTGACGGCGATGCTGATGATTCGAGCGTTACCTGCTCAATAGAATAAGAATATGAAAAAGAGAGCCGGTCCATAGCAATCCCAAAATACTGACTGCTACTCAGACACTATAACGGCACTAAGTTCCCAACATCTTGCGCAGGGCATTATCTTTATCAACAAAGTGATGCTTTAAGGCTGCCATAATATGCAGCGCAACTAATGCGCTGAACAGTTAGGCCAGCATTCGGTGAAGCCATTTTTCCGTCTCATAAACTTCAGTATTAAAGGCTTCGGTTTCGCCCGCTGCATGGACATTTTTAGGCATTATAGACCGACTAAAGCGTTGCCGGTTAAAACTCATAATAGTAAAGAATCATCACCGATAATGTATGCAAACAATATAGCGGCTGAACGTTTTTAACCAACAGAGTGTGCTGCGCATCCGATTAAAATGTGTAACGCTATATTAATTAAAGTTTCTGCGCGGCAATTAAAATATTGCGCGGCGTTAGGCTCGGTGGGCAAAACTCAGACAGCTCTACTTTATAGTCCGCCTCCTCCAGTTTTAGCGCGCGGTCGAGTACCAGCCATAACTCCAGCGGTCGGCGAAATGCCATCCGCACCAAATCAAAAGCCGTTACCCACTGCAGGCGCTCGAGGCCTCGCGCCTCCCATAACGCCCAATCAACGGATCCCGGCAAGGCAATACTCTTGAGCTCGGCGATATGCTGGCAAACTTCAATGAAGCTGGTTTTTGCCCAGCGATTAGCGAGTGCAGGCACCGGTAGGTACTGATCTTGGCCACTCAATTCACGTTGTAACAAGTCAAAGCCCAGCCGCCACGCCTGTAGTGTTTTTCTAAGCCGCCGATCGTGCTCTGGCGCTGTCACCGTTTGCTGCACGCAGGTGCGCAGATCGCTCGCTTGAAGTTTTAAATCTAAGTATTTAGCCAAATTAGACTGAGGCTGATAGCACTCACTCGCTTCATTCCAGCTGTGCTCCCCGAGGAATAAATGATAACAACAGGGCGCAATGGAAAGCCGCTGGGTGCCCATGTTAATTGCCTGCTCAATCAGCTGCAGATGTAAGCCGCCACAAGCATGAAGCGCTAACGCATGCTGGTCGGCCGCAACCACCTGCCTGCCACTGGCGGCTAAGGCATCGGCCTGACGATGCTGTAACGGAATAGAAAAACGCTCACTCAGCCGCCGAGCCTTATTCACTAGGTCGGCGTTAATGTCGATACTGTCGCCACCCTGCGTCCACTGCCAGCTAGCACAACGGCCTAAGTGTCCTTTGCCGCCACACCACTCCAGTAGTGGCAGACTAAGCTGGTCGGTCTGACCGATAGCGCCGACAAAGGCCTGTACCTGTTGCCACTTTCGGCCGGGAATACCACATTCGAAACTGTGCGGATAAGGCTGCAAACCAGGCGATGTTATTGGCTTGGGTAAATGGCAAAGCGTCAGCAACTCGGTCGCAACCGGCAGGTAGGGTTTCAGCCATGTAGCTAAATCGACACTGGACGCCTGTAAGCTTTCGGCCGAGGACATCGACAACTGTTCCAGTGCGAGCGATAACTGGAGATGGTCGTGCTGCCAAGGCAGAGAGATGTTCTGAAAAGCCAGTGGCCGCCACAATTTTTCGTGCTGCGACAGCAATTGGCTGAGCGCGCGAAAACGCTGACGACAACTCATGCCTGCCGAAACAGAAGGAGAGACCAACATAGCGGTTTATTTTTCCAGATTAAACAATCATTTTACCGATAAACGTCAGCTGACACCTGCAGAAATAATGCCGAGCAGGAGCAATACTTAATTTAAGGGCAGCTCCGTTTTTTTCACCACTTCCCTAAGTACAAAACTAGAGTGCACACCAGTAACCCCCTCTAATTTCGTCAACTGGCCCAGCAGAAATTGCTCATAATGCTGCATATCACGGACCACGACTTTCAGCAAAAAATCAGCCGCTTGCCCAGTGACCACAAGGCACTCTAGCACTTCGGGCAATTCGCTTATGGCGCGCTCAAAATTCTCGAAGCGGTCCGGTGTATGTCGGTCCATTGAGATGCCGATCATCGCGGTCAAATTTAAACCCAGCGCGGCAGGATTGAGCAGGGTCACATGCTTATCGATTAAACCCGACTCTTCCAACCGCTTAACTCGGCGTGAACAGGGTGTAGGTGACAAGCCGACTTTATCGGCCAGATCCAAATTGGATATACGTCCGTTTTGCTGCATTTCACGCAGTACATGCTTGTCGATTCGGTCAAGCTTGATCAGTTCTGACATATTAAAGCACCAAAGAAGTGAATATCACTCAATAAAATCATATTTATAGTTAATTATTGCACAAAGTATCGACATATGCAGACACTTTGCAATCATTCCCTACAGCAAAAAGCCTATAGTTAGACCATGGAAAGCGGGACGCAACAACCCACAAAGTGACAGCGTAGCGAACGCCCCACAAAGGCCAATAGACCCCGCAGTTTCCAGCCCACTACTAACAATAGCGCTACTACAGGATTCAATCGTGAGCCAAGCTACCAACTCTAACTCTTTTAACCACCGTAAGTATCGCGCCTTTACCCCAATACAAAAGCCCGACCGCCGCTGGCCCAACCGTGTTATTGAGGTAGCGCCGGACTGGTGCAGTGTCGACTTACGCGATGGCAACCAAGCGCTGATAGAGCCGATGAACCCCAGCCAAAAGCTGGAGATGTTCAAGTTATTGGTGGACGTGGGTTTTAAAGAAATCGAGGTAGGTTTCCCCGCCGCCAGCCAACCCGACTTTGATTTTGTTAGACAATTAATTGAGCAAGATTTAATACCCGAAGACGTTACCATTCAGGTATTAACTCAGGCCCGTGAACCCTTAATTGCCCGTAGCTTTGAAGCCTTACAAGGCGCTAAAAAAGCCATCGTGCATTTGTACAACTCCACCTCTACCGTGCAGCGCCAGCAGGTATTTAACAAAAGCCGCGAGCAGATTAAAGCCATGGCGGTTCAGGGGGCTCATTGGGTACTTAATGGCGCCCAACAACAACCCGAGACCGATTGGCGTTTTCAGTATTCACCGGAAAGTTTTACTGGCACCGAGATGGAATACGCCCTCGAAGTTTGCGATGCTGTGATCGACACTTGGCAACCGACACCCGCATGCCAAGTTATTATCAACCTGCCCGCCACAGTGGAAGTCTCCAGTCCCAATGTCTATGCCGACCAAATCGAATGGATAAGCGACAATATCAGTCGCCGCGACAGCGTCCGCATTAGCTTACACACCCACAACGACCGCGGCTGTGGTGTGGCGGCGGCGGAACTCGGTGTAATGGCCGGTGCCGATCGTATCGAGGGCACTTTACTCGGCAATGGCGAACGCACTGGCAATATGGATGTGGTCACTATGGCCATGAACCTCTACAGCCAAGGCGTAGACCCCAAACTCAACTTTGCCGATATGGACCGCGTAATAAAGGTAGTAGAAAGTTGTACTCAAATACCCGTGCATCCGCGCCATGCTTACGCCGGTGAGTTGGTTTTTGCGGCCTTCTCTGGCAGCCATCAAGACGCCATCAATAAATGTATGGCCATTGATGCCGAGCAGCGCTGCGATGACCCGCACACCCACTGGCAAGTGGCCTACTTACCCATCGACCCGCGCGATTTAGGCCGCAGCTACCAACAGGTCATCCGCATCAACAGCCAGTCGGGTAAAGGCGGTATCGCCTATGTATTGGAGCAGGACTTCGGCCTGCAGATTCCGCGCTGGCTGCAAGTCGACTTCAGCCCCCATGTGCAGCAGCGAGCAGAACACAGTGAAGGCGAAGTGGCACCGGCCGATATTCTTGATACTTTTACGCAGGTTTACCTGCAACCAGACAATAGCGGCAGCATTAACCGTTACACATTAAAACGCAGTGACCAGAGCGACAATATCAGCGCCGAGATCACCACGGCTAAGGGTTCGATCAATATCAATGGCCAAGGCAAAGGCGCCCTCGACGCCTTCATCAAAGGCTTAGCGCCGGTACTTGGCAGTGAAATTGTCTTACTCGACTACAGCGAACACGCCCTACCCGGAAAGCTCGGGGAACAAAACCAGCAGGCCGAAGCCATGGCGTATGTGCAAGTAAGCATTAAAGGCTCGCGCTACTGTGGCGCCGGCAGATGCGATGATATTGTTAATGCTTCGCTGCAGGCATTGTTGAATGCCGTGGGGAGAAGTGGCGTCACTCTATCGAACAGCCAAGCTAAACGCATAGAAGCTTAGCCACCGGACTTATAAGCGCCCCAGATGACACTGGGTTTAAGCACTCAAGTGCTTTGAACCCGGCTTGTATAAAAACCGATGAATGGGCAAATTTGTTGCAATAATAAGGGGTAGGCGCTAACTCGCGTTTATTCAAAAAGCTTCTAGCCATTGGCCAGGTACACACACTCGCAAAAGCGCATTGGGGCCACCCGACTCATCGCGTTGGTGTGTATACCCTCAGGCTGGAATGCTATCTGGGCAGCAGCTTTTATTGCCTGTCTGCAGCTGCAGCAGCATCGGCCTTGCTGGCTATAATTTGTAATGCAGCAATGACCTTGGAACAGGTCTTATCGGCAGTAGCATCCTCTGGCGTCATGGCGCCACAATCGGCTATATGGGTTTTTAATAAATCTCGATCGGCAATAAAGTCTTCGACATCGGGCCCACCACAGCCAGAAATAAAAACCGCACTAAACAACACTAACCAGCCTATTCTATGCATGATACTTCCTAGCTTTACCGTAACGCTCAAAGAGCATTCTCTGGCATTAAAAAAGTCGCTGACCTGATCAGCAATATTTATACAATGGCATGTTCTATTGCCTATATAAAAATCGGATTGTAATTTAGCAAGATGACACCGCACTGATAATTTTTCAAGCGGTTATAAAAGACTTGAGTAAAATCAAGAACGCATGAGTAATCTACGACAGTAATACACACCCAACAGGGCGGCCATATTTAACCAAGTTGACGGTATCGTTTTAGCCTTCTTTTAGGTAGGCGATGATTATGGCCTTTATCGCCAATCAGTCACGCTTGGCTCGAAATTTTTTAAAACTGAACCATATGATTTTATTTAATCCGCATAACTATTTTACTGCAAGTACAAATAAGGCCTTAGCAGTTAGTTAACTGCCATAGCAGCCTTGTGTCATTTAAAAAACTAATTCTCAGCGCCAATACTCTGCCAATAGCCTTACATCAAATAATGTTAGCCTTCAGCGTTATCCGTTGTTAATTCAATGGTTATTAACCGATTAATCTCCTCTTACTTATATTTTTATATCAATAAACATTCCGCTCTCACAGCAGTAAACCCAAGCCCCTATGGTTCTTTAACTTGTAAAAAAACGGCAAACTATTGATTAAAATGGGTGATTAAGTGTGTGATATCGTTACAAATAATTTTAAAGAACCCCATCAGTGTCGAGCATGAGTACTGAGTCACTTATTCAGACCCAACGATGTGAATAAATATTTAACTATGTGTAATATTGCAGCAATAGTTAATAATCTGCCTCCAGTTTACAAACTGACACATCGAAACTGGTTGATTCATCAACAATAAGTTCCTATTACGTTAGGCAAAAAATTGCCACTGGGGCACTAAAACAAATTAATAGCGACAGGGAGTCGTGGTTTATGAATGGTTTTGATCGAGCCCATTGGCAAACGGATGTTTTCCTGCCCCGAAGCGCTGTCCATTGCCTCTTACGTTGCCTCGGGTGTCGCTTCTCAAACTGCTATGGCCAAATAAGACTACTGCAGCAAGCGTTACAACTCGCTATCGAATCCATCTATAGAGTTCCCGTACGACAAAATTTAATTAAACCGTACCAAAAAAATTAACCCATAAGTGCAACTATGAATCACTATTCATGACTGCACTTATGCTGGAAACATCTTTTAACTAAAGCTTTTTTTACAATAAACTTTTGGAGAAAAATAATGAAAAAACTCCCCATGCGTTTAGCCATACCATTAACGCCTTTGGCGCTAATGGTTGGCGCTTTAAGCGCGTCCACTCAAGCCGCCGTGGATTGCAGCAATATCGACCAGTGGTCGGCCGATACCGTCTACAGCGGCCAGCGAGTGCAATATAATGACAGTGTTTTTCAAGCCAAGTGGTGGAGTCAAGGCTCTGAGCCCGATGCATCCAATTCAGGTGGTGACTGGCTCTTTATCGACGACTGTCAGGACAACAATCAAGTGCCCGACATTAGTTTCATGGCTCCCGCCAATGGCGCTATGCTGGCACTCAATAACTCGGTCGATCTGCTGCTTAACAGCAGCGATAGCGATGGCACGGTAACCGGCATTGCAATAACCGCCAACGGCAGTCCGATTCAATCACCTTGGACGCCAACGACAGATGGCGAGGTGACACTGGTTGCCACCGCCACCGACAACGATGGCGCAACTAACAGCAGCAGTATTACTGTTACTATCAGCAATATTAACAATCAGAGCCCTGAAGTTGCCGTCATCGGCACCTCTGCCAGCTCACTAGCAGAGGGACAACTACTGACAGTTAGCGCCTCGGCTTCCGACCCCGACAGCGGCGATACTATCGCGCGTGTGGCGCTATTAGTCGACGGCAACGAAGTCGCTAGCACCAGTAACATGCCTTACAACCTAAGCTGGACCGCGGCAAATGTTGGCAGCCATAGCATCACCCTTGAGGCCTATGATCAATGGGGCGCTATGGGTCAATCCGACAGTGTCAGCATCAATGTCAGCGTAGGTAACAAAGCACCGACAGTATCGCTAACAACACCGAGCAGCGGCGACCAAGTCGACCCGGGCAACATGCTTTCAATAAGAGCCAATGCCTCCGACAGCGATGGCAGCGTTGCCAAAGTCGATTTTATGGTTGATGGCCAAGTGATTGCCAGCGATAACACCGCACCATTTAGCGCCAACTGGATGGCTGCTGGCTACGGCAACATGAACATTACCGCCATGGCAGTTGACAACGAGGGTGCCACTCAGATTTCCAACTTAGCGTCGGTGTTTGTCGGCACGCCTGTTGCCGATCACAACCTGTGTCGTCCCGATGGACTCGTGGGTGATTCCAATTACTGTGACATTTACGACCTTGACGGCCGCGAAAGAATGGGCGCCGATCATGCTCGCCGTATTATTGGCTACTTCACCTCCTGGCGCACCGGCAAAAATGAGATGCCATCGTACTTGGTCAGCGATATTCCTTGGGACAAGTTAACCCACATCAACTACGCCTTTGCCCATATCGACGGCGATAAAAAAATCTCTATCGGCGATACCAGCAACGCCAACAACCCAGCCACAGGTATGACCTGGCCCGGTATTGAGGGCGCCGAAATGGACGCCAGCCTAGACTACCAAGGTCACTTCAACCTGCTGAGCAAGTTTAAGAAAACCAACCCAGGTGTAAAGACCTTAATTTCTGTTGGTGGCTGGGCCGAAACGGGTGGTTACTTCAATGAAAATGGCGATCGCGTCGCCGACGGCGGGTTTTTCACGCTGACCGAATCCGAAGCTGATATGAATACCTTCGCCGATTCTGTGGTGGAATTTTTGCGCGACTACGGCTTTGACGGTGCCGATATCGATTACGAATACGCCACCTCAATGGAGCACGCCGGCAACCCCGACGACTTCGCTTTCTCTAATGCCCGTCGCAGCGACCTTTATCAGGGCTATGACGACCTGATGCGTATACTGCGCGACAAACTCGACGCCGCCGGCCGCGCCGACAACAAGCACTACATGCTCACCGTGGCGGCGCCGTCTTCTGGCTGGCTACTGCGCGGACAAGAAACCTACGGCGTGGCTCGCTTCCTCGATTACGTCAATGTCATGAGTTACGACCTACACGGTGCTTGGAACGAGCATGTTGGGCATAATGCGGCTTTATATGACACCGGTAAAGACACCGAGCTGGCCTTCTGGAAAGTTTATGGCGAGGCAGCGTTTGGCGGCATCGGCTACCTCAATACCGACTGGGCCTTCCACTACTTCCGCGGCTCATTGCCGGCGGGCCGTATCAATATCGGAGTGCCCTACTACAGCCGTGGCTGGCAGAACGTTCAAGGCGGTGTTAATGGTCTTGGCGGTTCCAGTGCTTGGTCACAACAGGACGCCTGTCCCGAGGGCACAGGTATCGGCGACAATATCTGTGGCTGGGGTGCCGGCGGCATCGATAATCTCTGGCACGACTTGGACGACAATGGTGATGAAGTCGTTTCCGGTGTTAACCCAATGTGGCATGCCAAGAACCTAGAAATGGGTATCGCTGGCAGCTACCTAGAGACTTACGGTTTAGTATCAGACAATGATCCGTCAGATCTTTTAACCGGCAACTACGAGCGCTTCTATGACGATGTCGCTGAAGCAGCTTGGTTGTGGAACGCTGAGAAAAAAGTTTACTTGGCAACCGAAGACGAAGAGGCCATGCGCGCCAAGGCACAATATGTCATCGACAAGGGCGTCGGCGGTATTATGTTTTGGGAGTTGGCTGGCGACTTCGCTTGGCATGCCGATCGTAACAATGGTGAGGGCGAATACTACATGGGTAACACCATGACAGATATTGCCTACGATGCGTTTAACGGTGCAACGCCCTATGGCAATAAAAAAGCCGAGCGTGATATGCCGATGCAAGTACTGGATATCACTCCTGAATTTTCCGGCTTCCGCGATGGCGATCAGAACTATCCCATTGAAGTAAAATTAAAGCTAACCAATAACTCCGGTATGGACTTGCCCGAGCTCACTGAAATCACCTTTGATATCGCCACAACCACCTCTAGCAAGGTGATCAGCACCGACCCTGGTGCTGGTGTGCGCGTAGTAGAAGATGGCTCCAACGCTGGAGGCGGCAATGTTGGTGGCTTAGAAAACACTTTCCATCGAGTGTCTTTCAAGATTCCAAAGTGGGTAACAGTAGCCGACGGTGAATCACACACCACTGATATGCAGTGGTATGTTCCGGTATCGACGCCAGGCAACTGGATCGCCAACATCGGCGGGGTCGAATACGGCTTCACCTTCGAAAACCCTCTGGCTGAAAGCTACTGCGAAGAAAACCCAGAAGTAGAAGAGTGCAAATTACCACCAGTACCCACCTGTGCTAGTGAAAACATCAATATCAGCGGCATGACCACCTACCCAGACTTTGCCAATAAAGACTTAGAAGGTAATCCGAGTCATGCGACCACAGGCAATAAAATGGCCGGTTCAGACGGCAAGGTTTACCGAGCGCTTTGGTGGACTGATAAAGAGCCTGGTAGCATCGATGCCACCGCTGACTGGACCTTCCTTTGTAATCTGACTGATGGTACTAGCTCTTCTTCTAGCAGCAGTTCTTCTAGTAGTTCTAGCTCTTCTTCTAGCTCTTCTTCTAGCTCTAGCAGCTCTAGTAGCTCTAGTAGCTCTAGTAGTTCTTCTAGCA
>CAJWZU010000048.1 GCA_913050115.1 uncultured Cellvibrionales bacterium | reverse complement strand
TTCAATGCCACTGAACTTAAAGTAATCCAGCTGACGGGCTTGGTCTTTTACTCGCCTTAAATCTGTACCCACCTCAGTGCCAGAAAAACTGATGGCATATAGAGTAGAGTGAGTTCGCCAAACATCATCTTGCTTAAGAGACTGATGCAGGTAGGCCATTGCCCAGTGATCATTCAAAGTTTTATCTACGCGAAAATCCCAAGCCCGTTCGTCATAGCCGGTTTTACGCTGCACACCGAGGTCGGCCGCATCGACATCACCAAAACGTTTGTAGCTGTAGCCACCTCTAACTCCCCAGCTTTCACCGACGCCAGTATCCAATTCGAGCCGGCCAATCAGACTGTCTTCGGCGCTCGAAAAACGAGCCCAAGCCGCACCGCCTATATACGCTTGGTCAAGCGTCTGTTTGAGATAACTCGGCGCCTGCGAGTGAAGGTTAAGCGCACCACCTATCGCATCAGAGCCATAGAGGGTCGAGGCCGGCCCATGCAACAGCTCGATTTGATCGAGCGACTGACTATCAATAAGAGAGAAATACTCACTGGGCCCATCGCGATACACCGAGTTGTTGTAACGCACACCGTCGATAAGTGCCAAGGTTCGATAACCCGTGAACCCTCGAATAAAAGGCGAGCCTTGTCCATTGGAGGTTTTTTGCACCATGACACCGGGAATATTAGCCAGCGCTTCTGGCAGGTTGCGCGGCAACTGCCGCTGCAATTGTTGCTGCCCTAACAGATCAACCTGATAGGGCAGCTCTGTGACTAACTGCTCGCTACGGGTGGCTGTCACCAGCATGTTCTCTGGCGCCGGAGGAATAATGTCGACACCAGCAAAAGCCACTATAGGAAAACAAACCGCCAGCAATAAGGCTAGAACATAAAATGAAGCAGAAAATATGAGCATAAATCGCACAGAAAAGGATACCGAATGGCGGAATTATACCGACACAATCGCATAAAACGTAATTTTAATATGAATAATTCGTATTAGCATGTATATTAAAGCCGAAATTTTATCAGGGCTTTTAACTGGAAGTAAGAACCCGTTCGAGGTTTGCCATGAAAGCTCTGTTTTACTTTATATGTCTTGGGGGCATACCATGAAAAATAACACTATACGCCTACTGTCGGGTCTTATCGGCACCGCCGTTATGGCCGCATCTGGTCACACATCTGCTGGCGAAAACATGTGGGTCTACGCTAAAGGTACAGACACACGTCCTCAGGGCAGCTGGGAATTCAAACTTAGCGACACGATTCGCGTCGACAAAGATGGGAATGATTACGTCTTTCACGATATACGCCCTGAAATCGAATATGGCGTAACCGATAAGCTTACCGTGGGTGCCGAGCTCATTATTTTCGACCACAAGTATTCGTTAGATGATGAAATTAACCCTATGTTTGAAACACAGGGTGGCGAAGGTGGTAGCTATAACAAAACTCAGGTCGGCGGTTATGAGCTAACTACTAAATACAATGTGCTCAGCCCTTACAAAGACATTATGGGCCTATCGTTTGGCATTAGTTACGAGCGACGCGATCAGTATCGCCTAGACGGTGCGGATATCGATCAGGATTCTTTCGTGTTCACCACCTTCACTCAGTGGAACTGGTTAGACGACACCCTGACGCTGGTTATTACACCAAAAGTAGAATTCGAACGCCGTAAATCGCCAGGTGTTTTGGAAGAAGAAATCGCTTTAGATGTCGCAGCAGGTTTAACCTACCGCATTGCGCCACAGTGGTTTGTCGGTTTGGAGTTCCGCTCGCAGTCTGACTACCTCAACCCACAGGAAGAAGGTGAGTTTGATCCGGATCTCGATCGTTCCAGCTTCGACTTGACCGATATTCGCGTTGGTACCCGTCATCAATATGGCAACTACTTCGGTCCTAATATTCACTTTGCCGAAAAAGAATGGTGGGCCACAGTGGGCGCTCTTTACCAAGTGGGCGGCGGCGGTTCTAAGTATGCCTATGTCGAAAATGACAAGAACTGGGATGAGCACGAGAAGTGGCATATTGGCTTAAGCTACGGTCTTGAATTCTAGGGTTTTTTAAGAATTAATTTACCCGGCCTAGTGCTATAAATTAATTCTTAAATAAATTTTAACAAGCTGCCTCATCTGGCGGCTTTTTTGCATTTAAGGAATTAGAAAAATGAATGATATTAGCCGACGCGATTTCAGTAAGATTTTAGGTGCTCTAACTCTTCTTAGCAGCGGCTCGTTAATATCTACCGGTGTTCAGGCCAAAACCTATCTGACTATTGAGCAAGCGCAAAAACTACTGTGGGGCGACACACCGCTCACCCCAAAACCGGTAGAACTTAGCAAAGAGCAGATGAAAGCAATTAAAAAAGCCTCTGATGTGCGTGTGCGCAACAGTAAAGTTAACGGCTGGATGACTCCCGATAACGGCTGGTTTATTGTCGATCAGGTCATTGGTAAACATGAGAATATTGATCTCGCTTTCGCCTTCGACAATGAAGGCAAGGTGCTAGGTTTAGAAATTTTAACCTATCGTGAAACCTATGGCTTTGAAGTCAATAATCCAAAGTGGCGAGCTCAATTTTATGGCAAAGACCATAGTGAGCATTTAAAACTCGACTATCAAATTCAAAACATTAGCGGCGCTACACTGAGCTGCGCACATCTGACCGATGGCGTTAACCGTTTAGCTCAAACATGGAAGCTAGTACTAAAAGATATGGCGCAACCACCAAAACCAGATGCCTTACCAGTCACAGAAATGCAGACTGATAATAAATCTTGAATCGGCTCAACCGCTGCCAGCCATTACTAGGTACCTATGTCGAAATATCGTTATCTGGTGATTGCAGTGATGATGAATTAATTGCTGTTAGTCGCTCAGCTTACGCAGAAATAGAATTGGTGCAGCGCAACATGAGCTTTCATGACCCAGAGAGTGAGCTGTCTCAAATCAATCGTAACGCGCATCTAAAGCCCATAGAGCTGACTCACTCCATGAGTCATGTTTTGACACAGGCTCTAAGCCTAAGCGAATTAACCCAAGGCGATTACGATATATGCGTTGGGGCTCAATTAGTAAAAACAGGCCAACTCCCCTCGCACAACTTTACTGACAGCAGCGGCAACTGGTGTGACATCGAATTAAATGAAAATGTCATATTTTTCCAGCAACCACTGCAACTCGATCTAGGCGGTATTGCCAAGGGTTATGCGGTTGATCGAGCAATGAGTGTTATCCCCAACCACATCGAAGCGACCATCAATGCTGGGGGCGACCTACGTATGAGCCATTGGCGTGATAAAATTATACACATTCGTGCGCCTAACTTGTCACTCGATGAAGTGATAGCACTGCCAATGGAATACGAGGCCTGTGCCACCAGTGCAAACTATTATACTGAAGCAGAAGGCCAAACATCGAAGATAATACATCCAGCGAATGGAAAGCCCACCACGCAAAGATACAGCGCCACAGTGTTCGCTGATTGCACCATGATTGCAGACGCCCTAACTAAGGTAGTATTCACCTATAATAAAGCTACCGAACTACTGCATAGTTTCCAGGCTAAAGCCGTTATTGTTGAACCCAACGGCAACTATTATCAGCTAACCTAAAAATTTTGTAAGAATTATGTCGCTTATTATTAAACATAAAATACCAGTCCCTTACCGTCGTATCCTTTACGCCATTTTGACATTCGGATGGTTCTCGGGAGTAGGGTTCTTTATTTTCAGCAATTATCTAACTGTCGAGGGTAACTTTGGGCCCGAAAAACATCCATGGCAGTTTCCATTATTAAAGATACACGGTGCTACAGCATTTTTGATGATGATCAGTTATGGAGCCCTACTAACCTCCCACCTACCCGCTGGTTGGAAGCGCGGCCGCGGGAAAAAGCTCGGTATTACGCTGATAACTCTGGTGGCAATACAAATACTCAGCGCTTACAGTCTTTACTACATGACCAACGAAGCACTACGCGAATACTTGGTCTACCTACATTTGGTCTCTGGCGCCCTGCTGCCGATAATACTAATATCTCACGTTACTCTCGGCCGCAAACAAAATACTAAGCATTAAACTATGTTCGTCGAGCGTATAGTTACAATATTGTGTTTACCTTCGCTTACCTAGTGCAGCCGCATTAATCGTGAATATTTCAATAACCAAGCATTTATCACAAGTCACACGCAGACCGTTTTGAATAAAAGTATCAACTTTAGATCGGAAAGATTATCTGAAAAAAAATTAAAGAAGAGGTACTACTTATATAAAGACCTAGAACTGGATGAGTCACCAAAGGCCTGCGAAAAAAATATTTGTACTATTTGAATAACCGGTTGTATTACTCTCTGAGTAAAAGCATACAAGCAGACTGTATTTAATCAGCGCTAACGACAACATTCATCCGTTTTATTGAACTGTGTTGCCGGTAACGCCCTACCATCTTAAAGTGGCTTCGCTATTAAAGCGATTTGGCGTCACAAAAAGCAGCCACGCTACCTGTCGAGACATCACTAAGATTTTGTGTTTTCGCTAACTCCCAAGGTCGAACACACTGGCTGGTACTTGCGCACCATTGATAACCTGCTGAACCAATACAGCCATGCTCATCGCGATCACCGCCGACAACTTTAGGCGTTTCTTCTTTATAAGTAAAAATCACCTTGTCATCATTAATCGTTTTAAGCACTTTTATATCCGCAATGGTTAGTGGATCTACAGTTAATGGGTTTGCAGACAAAATAACAAAGTCAGCCTGCTTACCCACTTCAATTGAGCCTTTTTGTTTTTCTTCATAGTGCTGATAAGCAGGCCAAATAGTAATCGCTTTTAAACCTTCATAAGGCGTTACTCGTTGGTCTGGACCTAATATTTCGCCACTACGAGTGACACGTGTTACCGTTGAAGATAAAACCCGCATTGAATCAGGTAACGCAACGGGTGCATCATGGTGAGAGGTAAAAATTAAGCCCGCATCTAATACGTCGCGTGTTGGCGAGATATAAGCAGCGCGTTCTGGCCCTAGAACCGACGTTTTGTGCCACTCTCCCCAATAAAATGTATGCATTGGAAATAGCGACGGAATAATATTTAATGTTTTAAGTCGGCCAATCTGATCCTTGCGCAATGTTTGGCCATGAATAAGTACTATTCGTCTATCCTTGAGTCCGTGTTTTTCAACTGCTTTTTCAATAGCATTTAAATAACGATCGATAGCTGCATCACCATTACAATGAGCAAGTACTTGTCTGTTCTCTGCATAAGCGTCCATTATTTCTGTCTCAACCTGCTCTTGAGTCATTGCAGGGTAACCTAAATAACTGGCATCTTGCCCTACAGGTGGCACAAAGTAAGGCTTAGATAACCATGCTGTTTTGCCCTGTGGTGAGCCGTCCAGTGTTAGCTTTAAGCCTGCGATGCGCAAACCGTTTGTATACGCAATACCGTCATAGCCAGAACCGCTATAGTATTCAGACGTTTTTAATGCATCTTTTGAGGTGTAATCAACATAAACCGCTACATCAATAGGTAACTTCATACCATTAGCTTTTGCTTCCGCAACCTCTAATGTAGGCGCAAAAGCGCGACCTTCTTGGGCAGTGGTATAACCAAATCGAGCAAAACTTTGCATGCCCATACTAAATAAATCAAGATTATAAGTATCATCGACATTGGCTTCAAAAATTGCCAAGGCAGAGAAAAATGCATTCTCTTCTAATACACCACTGGGTGTAACACCGTCGGCTTTACAACGAATAACACCGCCAGGAATCTTTTTAGTACAATCGTCAATTCCTGCTTTATTCAGCGCTTGCTGATTAAACACACCAAAATGGCCTGATTGATGAATGATCATAACGGGTTTATCGTTACTGATGGCATTCAACGTCTCAACCGTTGGAAATAGTTTTTCAGATAACTGCGAGTCGTCAAAACCAAAGCCAACTAGCCAACCCGTATTATCAATAAAGGTTTTACCACCCTCTGATTCTTTCCAAGCTGAAATAGTATCGACCAGCTCTTTAAAGTTATTCACATTGCCATCAGGCATGGGCAATAAATTGGCACTAGCCGCCTGAATACCTGCATTCACTACGTGACCATGTGCATCAACAAAACCTGGCACCATAGTTTTACCGGCTAAATCAACCTGCTTAGTAGTGGCGGCCGTTAACGGCTTACTGCCTCGAATATCGCCCACATATATGATTTTTCCATCTTTAACCGCAACAACTGTAGCTTTAGGCTGTTTATCGTTAACAGTAATTACTTTACCGTTGAAATATACAGTATCGGCCATCTCAGTTTGCAGGGCAGCAGTAGGCTTAATCACGACATCAGCTTGTTCAGACACATCACAACCAATTAAGGTAGCTATAGCCGCTAGTAACAATATTTTTACGAAAAATAATTTTTTCATTAAAGAACCTATGGTTAGATAAATAACAGTATTTAATTAAAATATATGGCTTTAAATTCAGCGATTTTCTGTTTTTTACCATTCAATACAGACAATATTTCTTTATGAATCGAGTAATATTTCACCTCACCTAACGCAGACATAAATTTGCCTTCAGTGTCCATGCCAGCCATACACGCTTTTTTAGTTGACATGCTCGGTCCAAAACTCAAATCATTGCCATTGTGCTGATAGATGCCATGAAACATGTTACAACCACCAAAGCCTTTTGTTTTTCCATCCGCTTGCAGTTGTAAAAAGGCTTCTTTACTTTGCTTTTCAGACATAACAATCGTTTGGTCACCAAGCTTAGTTAATTTCCAATAAGTATTTACTAAGTCAGCTAACGGATTCACTGAAACTACAGCTAGGCCGTTATCAGGGTGATGGTTAACCTTAGGTCGGTTGCTCTGTACCATAGTCAAGTTTATGTTTAATTTTTCACTAGCGGTTTTGAACGGGTCTAACTGCTCTGTTGAAGTAAACAATAGCTTTTCATTTAATAGCAACTTAGCCCTTAAGCTGTAGCGCATTTTACTGTTGATGATGCCTTGATCATAATCCAGCTTGAAGGCATAAGGCGGCGCGCCTGTGATTACAGAGGATGTTGTAGCAATAAGCACCGAGGCGACATCCATCTTCGACACATCTTCAAGAGTAACTTGTAACGTAACACCTGGCGGCAAAAGTTTTCTTTCGCGGTAAGTAACCTCACCACTTAATGTTTGATTGTTAACTGTGCTTTGATCTTCTGATACATCTTGTTGCATGGGGTCATCTCCACAGCCAATAAGTGTTAGCAGACTAGCCATAATAAAAAACGCTTTCAAATTCATAATATTTCTCGATAAGGTCGCATCAGTTGCACTAAAGTCAATAACCGGTAAGTGTTAAATACACAGCCATATAATGACATTTATTTTGACTATATCAATTATCCATACAAAAACTGGTGAGGGTTAGGACTTGTCTTTTTCCCTCGAGATATAGGCAATTGAATGATGGCAGAATAAAGAGACGGTGTACATTAATTGGTATATTCACACCATAAACTAGGCTCTATTTACTTCAATCTAAAACCTAATCTGCTCATGCACTTTTAGAGCTTTAAAAGAGTTGATCGCCACTCACTTTTTATCTGTTTTATTGTGGTTTTAAGTGCCAACTATGTAGGTCTAACTCAGGTGAATATTCCGCCATGCCGATTTTGTGCGACAGTCGAGCTGAAAAGACCATCGGCAGTGCTGTATAAAGACGAAACGGCATCAAAATTGATCACAGGCGACTGGGACTCAATACCAGCCCCGACCCATGTAGGTACGCACCGGTTACACTTATTCCAAAAAAGAGACGATGTAATAGCGTTGTGGTGTCCAATGCCAAAAGTAGTAATGATTTAATATCGGCAAGAAAACTGTTTTTACTGCCGCTAGTCATTACCTTCTTACAGAGTCGGCAGTATCGGTAACACTCACAGCAAGATGATTACTGCGCCATTTTTGTCTGCTGGCTTTTATTATTGGCTAGGCTCTGGCTAGGTTCTGGCCAGCTTTAAGCCAGACATCTGGGCGGTAGCTCATCTGCAATGGCGCCAATAGCTGACTGGCCTCGTCAAAACCTTGCACTGAATCTTCGAGACTTATCGGCTAGACCACCGCGACCAATCTCAAGCCCATTGAGTTAGCGGTACCAGCAGCGCCACCATATATTCGACGCGGCCCAAACTTAAAGAAATTACGCTAGTAAGCACTATTAATCCTCAATGACTTGCCCGCTTGCGGCATCAGTTGACATAGCCCTCTGTCTAGCATTAGTGTGATACTCGAAATCTATGGCAACAAGGACAAAGACCATGAAAGTCGTTCGGATTCTTCTCCAATTTAGCGCTCTACTAATGTTATGCGGAGGGGCTACAGCTGCTCCACTCAATATTGGCTATAGCGGCGATTATCCTCCCCTAAGCTACACTCGTGAAAATCAAGCAGAAGGAATAGATTTTCAATTACTCATGCAGATCACTGAAAAAATGGGACGCGAGGCACACTATATTAAGGTGCCACTACATCAGCTTTTTGAACAATTACAAAGTGGCAAGATTGATATTGCCTCCGGTGGTATATCCATTACCGAGCAGCGAGCAAAAAAGGTGTTGTTCACTGATCCTTATATGATTACCGGCCAGATGCCGATCATTCGTTATAAAGACGCGTCGTCATTTGGTAGTAAAAAAGCCGTTTATAAAGCTGGCGCGAAAGTTGGTGTTATCGAGGGCACCACAGGAGAACTATTAGCTCAGGATCAACTGCCTGACGCCAAAATAAAAACCTATAAAAGTCAAAAAGCAGTGATCAAAGCACTGCGTAAGAAAAACATCGATTTTATTATTCATGATGCCCCGACCGGCTGGCGACTGTCGAGCCGACCTGAGACTCACGACCTACTCAGCACCTTTGTTAGGCTCAACCGTGAACCGTTAGCGTTCGCGGTACATAAAGACAATACAGCTTTGGCCGCTCAAATAAATCTTCACCTCAACAGTATGATCGACAGTGGCACCGTCGATAATATTGTTGAGGAGTGGTTGCCACTACAAATTGAAATTGATTAAGGGTAAATCATGAAATCTTTTATAAAATCACTGACCATCATAATCAGTAGCTCTCTGCTTTTACTCGCGGCCTCCAGCCATGCTGTCGATAACAAGCTGAAAAAGCCGGTATTAAGCCCTTGGCAACCGGCCGTATATGACTGGGTTGGAGAGGCCTATGGCCCAAAACAAAAAAAACGTGCCTACAAAACTTATGAGCTGGTCAAAAAACATTTGCACAGTAGCGACGTTGAAAAAATCAATGCCGTCAACACTTTCTATAACAATGTAACCTGGATTAACGACGATGAACACTGGGGTGAAACTGACTACTGGGCCTCACCAATGGAAACCATTCTGACCCTAGGCGGCGATTGTGAAGACCTTGCTATGGCCAAGTTCTCACTGTTGCGCGGCATGGGTATAAACCCAAAACAAATGATGCTCACCTATGTCACCATTCCCGATCGCGGCAACATTGCGCACATGGTGCTCTATTATTGGCACAACACAGAAAAAACCGGCGTGCCTCTTGTACTTGATAATATGATCGATGAAGTGCTACCAAAGCCCGAACGCAAAGACTTAGCTGAGGTGTATAACATTGACAGCGATAATATTCGCATACGAGGTAAAGAGATCTCCAGCGCATCTCATAAGAATATCCGAGCTGTGCGCATTAAATATATTGCCGATGCCATGCTACTGCGTTATCTGAACAATGATCAGCCACTGATGCCTTACTCGCTGCAAATGCCTCATAAACCGATCAAAATAAAGAATGCAGGAAAGACCAACCTTGAATAGTAAGTGTTTTTTGCCTTTAGCGGTAAGCTGCTGTATAGCCGCTTCCGCTAAAGCACAAGATCTAGAACCACGGCTTTACATTAACTTACCCATTGATCAAAACTTTGTTGCCGCGTCTTACTTTTATTCCAGTGGTGATGTTGACCTATCTTCATCATCGACCATTGAAGATGCATCGGTACAAATTGAAGGCAGTGTTCTAGGTTATTCGAGAACCTTAGCGCTCGCCGACAAGCTGGCAAAATTTGATATTAAGTCGTCTTATGCCTGTATCGCGGGCAATGCTTTATTTAGTGGGACTAGGCGCTATGGTAGAGAGTGCGGTATGGGCGATGCTCTAGCTCGATTCAGCTATAATTTTTTGGGTCCAGCTGGGCAAAGCGTTAAAGAATTTCGTTTACAGCCACGTGAATTGGTAGTGGGCACAAGCCTGCAAGTTAACATGCCAACAGGCGATTATGATGGCGATAAAATTCTCAACGTCGGGACTAACCGTTGGTACGTACGGCCAGAGATTGGCACCTCAATACCGTTAGGTAAGTGGTCAATAGATTTGGCCCTAGGCGCGAAAATATTCACCGACAACGATGACAGTCTCGGCGCCCGGCTTCAACAAGATACGCTCTACAATACTCAAATTCACTTAAACTATGACATTAGCAGACGCCAATGGTTAAGCCTGAATATGAATTATTTCTGGGGCGGCAACACCAAAAAAAATGGTCTTAATGCAGCGCCAGCGCAAAAGAACTCGCGCCTGGGGTTAACTTATGCCTACGCACTTAATGCTTCCTATATAGCCAAGGCTTTTTATAACAAAGGTGTTATTAACCGCATCAGTAATGACTCAGATACCGCTGGCTTAGCTCTCATTTATCGTTATTGAGACGCTCGCGCCCTACCCGTATATAGGCGATAGTTATTTTTAGCAGATTAAAGTGCAAACTAGTCTCTGCTCATAGTGCTGACGCACTCTTTTAATTTTTAATATCCGCATATATAAAACCGATACAAACCACATAAATTAAATCCGAAATCTGTGTGCAAAAATTTAGACACTGTTTTTACATAAATAGTGATGTTCGTATACATGCCGACCCAAGCCACTTTTCTTACCTGAATGGAGTAAACACCAAGCGGGCATACTCGGTATTTATGCACTGGTCCTAGCCGATATACATTGACAGAGTGCCAATAGTAAGTCGCTAACTTCGCTGAACAACCGAAGCAAAACGACTCTGCTGGTCTACCCGCTGGACCAAAGGTAAGCGAACGATCTCTCGATATTCACATGGGCCCTATATATACTGAGTGTTATTCCTACGGAGATATCCAATGTCGGCCACTACAGCTAGCGCCCCGCAACCTAGTAAGACTCTGCGCACTATTATTATCACCGTGCTAATCACACTATCGCTTATTGTCGCGATTTACTGGCTATTCACCCGCTACCTTTTTCCAACACAATTCAGCCCAGTAGATTTATCACAGCAAGAAACTCTTTTACTGAATAATAAGTTACGCAGCGTCAAGCTACCGCTAATAGGTAGCACCGGTTCTTCAGTCAGTTCTCAACAGGCAATGCTATCGCAACGTCATCAACCGGCACCAGCTAGCAATAACAGCCAAGTCGATAAACGCCTAACTCCAGAAGCCTATAGTGAAGTTGATGCTAGGCGCGAAATTAGCTTTAGTGAGCGCGAGCTAAATGCCATATTAGCGCACAATACTGAACTGGCCGATAAGCTAGTCTTTGACCTATCGGATGATTTGATCAGCGTAAAGTGGCTACTGCCACTTGATCCTGAGTTTCCGCTGCTGGGTGGAAAAACTTTAAAATTTACCGCTGGGGTTGAAATCGCCTACCGCAACCAACAACCCAGTGTCAGTTTTCGGGGCTTGAGCCTGTGGGGAGTGCCACTCCCGAGCGCTTGGATGGGTGAACTTAAACATATTAATTTAGTGTCTGAGTACTCAGGCGGAACAGATCAAAAAAGTTTCTGGCAATCCTTCGCTGCAGGTATCGATCATATAAAAATTAGCGATGGCGAGTTGTTTGTTAAACTCAAAGAATAAAAATTGTAATGCTTATGAAGGAGCCACGCTCTTGGTCCTGTAAGTCGACCTTAATTTTACCGCAAGGATTATCCCGCTTCACTTCTATTGTCTCCGCAATATCAATGGCACTCTACGGTGGGACTTAGTGAATTTGAACAATAAATCTAGCCTATGATAATAACGATTCGAATTCATACATAATGGTAAAGTTTCGATACCAACCCCGCCAACAAGAGATAATATCTGCTTAATATCTTTGTCTGTTCACATCCCAAGATCAGCCCCCTAACTACAGCATAAGCTCGATATTCGTACAGCCTTTTTGGCATTTAACCCCAGGCTCACCGTGGCTCGACACACTCAACGTTAAAGGTTTTTTACAACTGTCACACAGCAGAGTATCGCCCTTACCCAAGCGTTTGATTACATCTCGCTGCTGCTTAAATGATTTGGCGGCGGCTTTGTTAATACTAGAAAAGTCTATGGTGGCCATATTACTCACTGTGATAATACCGATACATAAAAGTTTACATGGCACTGCTTAATGGCAAAAAATAATCATTTGTAGTGACGCCAATTGCAGAATACTCTGTACCAAAGATAAGTAATAAAGATCATAGCAGCAGATTGTAGTGGCAACCTTTATTTCCAGCCAGCACAATTGAACCAATTGTTATCTGTATAGCAACCGGTCTTACAGAACTTACATATGCCCTAGAAGAGCACATTAATACGCACCCGCCAAGTTCTTTGAGTCCACATCAAATGTAACTTAACCCTTACATTGCAAACATCAAAGCAATAACCTGCATCTTCTTAGGGTTGTGTAGTAAAGGCGCTTACTGCCGTTATTTACTTTTCTGGACGATAGACACCGACATTGATAAAGCCATCGTCTTTTAAATGCGCCGAATGGAGCGTGCTCATTACACCTTTCTGGCAGTAGAGTAAGTATTCCGTGTGTTTATCTAGCTTAGCCAGGCGGGTATTGAGACTAAAAAACGGGATTTTAAGCACCTCAATATCCGCTAAACAACCTTTGCGCAGTAGCGGTCGCAGCTCTTCTTCATCGGGATGACGAATATCGATAACTACGCTATTGGGCCCTGGCTCAGCAACTTGCTTTACCACCGGGCCATTACCTTCGCGCAGCAAATCGTCGACCACTCGATCAATTAACTGCACTTTTTTATCCGCTACAGCCGCATCTAGCACCGCCATATCAAAATTAGCCTCCTCGCCCGCGACCTTCTCCTCAGATGCACAAGTGGTTGGCTTAACCGAGATTACACCGCAGTATTCAGGAATGCTGGCAGAAAAGTTTTCAGTGCCGATTTTGCGCGAGTGATCGATGATATCGCCCTTATCCATTACTATTAGTGGGCGCAGCACCAATTTATCGGTGGATGAATCAATCACCGCGAGATTGGTTAAGGTCTGACTCGACACCTGCGCTACTGCTTCACCCGTTACCAACGCCTGAATATTCATCTCATCCGCTATTTGAGTCGCGGCGCGCAGCATCATGCGTTTAAGCACTACGCCCATATGCGAACTTTTCACATTTTGTACAATCTCATTAACCACAGGTTCAAAGTTGACGGTGACAAATTTAACCCGATGCGATGAGCTAAATTTATTCCAGAGAAAATAGACCACCTCTTTTACCGCGGCTTCATGGGCTACGCCACCCAAGTTAAAGAAGCAGTAATGAGTGCGCAAACCGCGCTTGATCATCAAGTAACTGGAAACGGTCGAATCGAACCCACCCGACACCAGCGACAGTACTGGCTCCTGAGAACCAATAGGGAAGCCACCCAAACCAGGGGTCTGCTGCTGCACGACATAGAGGTCGTCATTTTTTATCTCGAGACGCACAGTTACATCAGGGTTTTTCAACTTTACCCCAGCGTTCTCAGTATGCGTACTCAGACCGCTACCCACGTAACGTTCAATTTCCATCGAGTTAAATTCATGCTTCCCATGGCGACGAACGCGGACTACGAAAGTCTTACCGGCCAGCTGATCGCTCCATACCGACAAGGTTTTTTGGTAGATATGTTCCAAGTCACCCATTTCATGCGGCTGTACCTTGGAAAAATTGGCGATACCTGGAGTACAGCTCAGCACTTTAGCGGTTTCGGCGGCCATCACCTCAGTTGAGTGCTTACTGTAAACCTCAATACGATCCCAATCGCTTTTCACCTTAATGCTGTCATCCACATTATCCAGCAACACACTCAAGTTTTGGCGTAACCGCTTAACAAGGCACTTACGCAATGGTGGGCTTTTAAGGGTGATCTCGGAAAAAATTTTGACGATAAAGTGCATAACAACCTACGCAAACAATTAAGAAACTGTCATCAATTATAAATGCTAGCGAAATATTTATCTCTCTAAACAGATGCACCAAATTGGTGCTAAGTATAATTTTCAGCCCCAATATCGTGCCTAATAAATAAAAGTCACCAAAAGTCAGGCTAAACAGTGCTTCTAGGGCCTTCTAGCTTTGCTAAAAATCGTGAAATAGCCTATATTTTGCGCCGTCTCAAATTCTCAACCTTGCGCCCTCAGCTACCGGCTTGATGCGGTAGCAAGAGTCAGGGCGCGAGATGACTACATCTTTCTTTCTAGTAAAGCTATTTTTGGAGGACTTCAATGTCTGAACTTACTTTAAATCTGATCAAAGAAAACGAAGCCCGCTGGGTTGACCTGCGTTTTACCGACACCAAGGGTAAAGAGCAGCACGTAACCATCCCAGCTAAAGTTGTTGACGAAGACTTCTTCGTAACCGGTCAAATGTTTGACGGCTCTTCAATCGCCGGCTGGAAAGGCATTAACGAATCAGACATGATCCTTATGCCTGACGACACCGCATCACTGCTGGACCCGTTCACCGACGAGCCAACTGTTATCGTTCGCTGCGGCATTGTTGATCCTTCAACTATGCAGGGCTACGAGCGCGATCCACGTTCCATCGCTGCGCGCGCTGAAGAGTACCTAACCTCTACTGGTTTGGGCGACACTGCTTTCTTCGGCCCAGAGCCTGAGTTCTTCGTTTTTGACGACGTTAAGTGGGGCTCAGACATGTCTGGCTCTTTCGTTAAAATCAATTCTGAAGAAGCTGAATGGTCTGCCGGCCATGACTTCGCCGACGGCAACATGGGTCACCGCCCACGTACTAAAGGTGGTTACTTCCCAGTTCCTCCAGTAGACAGCCTGCACGACCTACGTGGCGCCATGTGTAATGCTATGGAGTCAATGGGTCTTGAGATTGAAGTTCATCACCACGAAGTAGCGACTGCGGGTCAGTGCGAAATCGGTGTTAAATTCAACACACTCATTAAGAAAGCTGACGAAGTTCAGGTGTTTAAGTACTGCGTACATAATGTTGCGCACGCCTACGGTAAGACTGCGACCTTTATGCCTAAGCCAATCGTTGGCGACAACGGTTCTGGTATGCACGTACACTTGTCTTATTGGCTGAACGGCGAGAACCAATTCGCTGGTGACGGCTATGCTGGTCTGTCTGAAGACGCTATCTTCTTCATCGGCGGTATCATCAAGCACGCTAAAGCAGTTAATGCCTTCTCTAACCCAGGCACTAACTCTTACAAGCGTCTGATCCCAGGCTTTGAAGCTCCAGTAATGTTGGCATACTCTGCTCGCAACCGCTCAGCCAGTATCCGTATCCCATACGTTGCCTCGCCAAAGGGCAAGCGTGTTGAAGCTCGCTTCGCGGATCCAATCGCCAACCCATACTTGTGCTTCTCAGCACTATTGATGGCTGGCCTTGACGGTGTTCAGAACAAGATTCACCCAGGCGATGCTGCTGATAAAGATCTGTACGACTTGCCAGCTGAAGAAGCTGCTGCAATTCCACAGGTTGCCGGTTCATTGCGCGAAGCACTAGATTGCCTCGACAATGATCGTGAGTTCTTGACCCGCGGCGGTGTTTTCACTGACGACGTGATCGACGCTTACATCACTTTGAAAATGGAAGAAGTTCATCGTGTAGAGCACACCACTCACCCAGTAGAATTCGACCTGTACTACTCTGTATAAGAGTTTTCTAGATTGAATGAAAAAGGCCACCTTCGGGTGGCCTTTTTTGTGGGCGATATGTGCATTCACAGAGTCCCGTCGCGTTTGATTTATGCAACCGCCAAGGATGGCGAAAATACAAAAATAATTTATAGAGAATAGCCTGTCTGCCCTTCACTGCATGTGTATTCCTAAACATCGATGGAAAAAATAATCATTGAGCATAAATGCAGCTTTTACGGGGGAAAGACCGCTTGAGTCCAAAAAACCGGCAGTATAGCCGCCGAATAGGCTGTATTTTTAATCCGAGACACCTCAAAACAGCAACTACTTACTAGCTTCTTAGCTACCTCACGTATACTCTTAAAATGTAATCAAGGAGCCTAAATATGCGTATATCTATCCTAATCATTTTGTTCGTTTCTCTAATCAGCCTTGGCGGCATGGTACAGGCCGAGGTCTATATGCACACCGATGCCGATGGCAAGGTGTCGTTTTCTGACTCCCCCGCCTCTACTTCAAAGGGAGAAATCACCGAAAAGATTAAATTGCAGGAAACCAATAGCGCGCCCGCTATTGAACCGCGCGTCTATACCACTCCCGCCCAAGTTGATGCCGACAAAAATTACCAAGTGCGTAT
Organism: uncultured Cellvibrionales bacterium; assembly: GCA_913050115.1. Taxonomy (GTDB): domain Bacteria; phylum Pseudomonadota; class Gammaproteobacteria; order Pseudomonadales; family Cellvibrionaceae; genus UBA1124. The sequence continues at coordinate 4,152 of CAJWZU010000048.1, read as the reverse complement.
TACCAGCCCCAGCGATGGCGACACGTTTACCAATGAAGTGCGCGATTTAACTGTGAGCGCCAATATCAGCCCCTCAATCGCCAAAGATCATTCTCTAGTGGCCATTCTCAATGGACAGCGCGCGGTCAATCAAAGCTCGCAAGGCAGCAGCGTCGTTATTCGTGATATCGATCGCGGTGAGCAGGAAGTTCAACTGCAAGTGCTCAATGCAGCCGGCAAGGTGGTGGCACAATCGCAAAGTGTCAGCGTCAATATCATTCGCCGTAATCTGCCGCGTCCAGCGAAACGAGCACTTTAAGTCGTATAGCCTCCTCGATTAATGCACCTGTACAGTGCATTAATTATTATACTTTTAGGCGCAGTCACTCGATTTCCTTGTAAAGCTCAGTATTCGGGCATTTTCATGTTGGCTCGCTTTTTGCTATATCGGTTGAATTACAGAACAGTCTTTTAATATGACCCTCAGCAGCCTCTACCGACAATTGATCGACAATATGACTACTGCCGTGCTGGTAGTGGATGCCCAGCTGCGTTTGCGCCATCTAAACCCAGCCACCGAAAGCTTACTCTCCATCAGCCAGAGCAGCGTCTGTGGCGAACCCATTACGCGCATATTTGAACAGGCCCAAAGCGCGGAACAGGCGCTACAACAAAGTGCAGCCAAACTCTGTGCCCAGTCTGATCACAGCAGCCCAAGTAGTCGCTATACTCAGCGCCAGGTCAATTGGCACCTACACGACGGCCGCGATATTACCGTTGACTTCAGCGTCACCCCCATTGAAGAGCAACAATTGCTGCTAATCGAAATACAGCCGGTTGACCGCATGATCCGCATCAATCGTGAAAAGACTTTAATAGCCGCACAGGAAACCTCGCGTCAGCTAATTCGCGGTATGGCTCACGAGGTTAAAAACCCCCTCGGCGGTATTCGCGGCGCGGCCCAGTTACTGGAACGGGAAATAACCAGCACACTGCCCAGCAGCGATCTAAAAGAGTACACCTCGGTGATCATCGATGAGGCCGATCGGCTCTGCAATCTGGTTGACCGCATGCTCGGCCCCACCCAACCCGCCAATACTCAAGCGCTGAATATCCACCAAGTGCTAGAACGAGTTTTCAGTCTGATTACGGCGGAGTGCGGCGACAAGATTCAACTGAGTCGCGATTACGACCCCAGTATTCCCGAATTCAACGCCGACGCCGAACAGCTGATCCAGGCCAGCCTCAATATCGGTCGCAATGCCGTACAGGCATTGTTAGAGAACAATACAGATAACCCCCGCATTACCCTGCGCAGCCGTATAAAACGCCAATTTACAATCGGCGAGCAACTTCATCCGCTGGTTTGCCAAATTGATATGGTCGACAACGGCCCAGGTATTAACCGCGATATAGCCGAGGACATTTTTTACCCTATGATCTCCGGCCGCGCTCAGGGTTCGGGCTTAGGCCTTACTATTGCACAGCAATTGATTAACCAGCACGGAGGTCTCATTCAGTGCGACAGCAAACCAGGCCAGACCTGCTTTTCTATATATTTACCGTTTACAACGGCCAATTAAAATAGCGGCCACAAAGCACTAGAGAGCAACATTATGAGCACGGAAAATCGAGTTTGGATCGTCGACGACGACAAGTCTATTCGCTGGGTCATCGATAAAGCCCTGCAACAGGCGGGACTAGAAACTCGCACCTTCGAGAGTGGCGACAGCGTACTACGGGTACTTGAGCAAACGGCTGCCCACAACTACCCATCGGCGATCATCAGCGATATCCGCATGCCGGGTATCAATGGCCTAAACCTGCTCGAGAGACTGCACGAGCAATTGCCGCACCTACCGGTGATTATTATCACCGCTCACTCCGACCTTGACAGCGCAGTATCGGCCTACTCTGGCGGCGCCTTCGAATACCTACCCAAACCCTTCGATATTGACGATGCCGTAGCCGTGACACAGCGCGCACTGGCTTTTGCTCAAGAAAACAGCACTAGCAACGAGGCCGAAGTACAAACTGACACGCCCGAAATAATCGGCGAAGCACCGGCTATGCAGGAAGTGTTCCGCGCCATCGGCCGCCTGTCGCAATCGAACATAACCGTGCTCATCAACGGTGAATCCGGCACCGGTAAAGAGCTGGTGGCCGAGGCGTTGCATCGCCATAGTCCGCGCGCTAAGGCTCCCTTTATTGCCCTCAACATGGCCGCCATACCACAGGAATTAATCGAATCTGAGCTGTTCGGCCATGAAAAAGGCGCCTTTACTGGCGCTGGTGGCCAACGTCAGGGTCGTTTCGAACAGGCTAATAGCGGCACGCTGTTTCTCGACGAAATCGGCGATATGCCGCTGGCGCTACAAACACGTTTGCTGCGCGTGCTCGAAGAACGCGAGGTCGTGCCGCTGGGCGGGGATACGCCGATCGCGCTCGATCTCAACGTAATTTCGGCGACGCATGCGGACTTGGGCGCGCGTGTCGCATCAGGGCCCCGGCCGGCTATTTCAGCTGGCTCGGGGCCCTTGTTGCGTTCTGGCCGCGTGCCGAGCTCTAGTTCCCGCCGCCCTTGCGACGCGGTAGCTCCAAGCTCGAGCGCGGATTGATGGTGAAGTCGAAGTCGACGGTGTGGGCCTCTTCGGCCTCACCCTTCTTGAAAGTCAGCACCGTCTGGTACGTGCCCGACTCCGTAAAGATGTGACGCGTTTGATAGCTGCCGGGCGTGCCACGGACACCGCGCACGGGGAACGTAGCCAGCTTTTCGCCGTCGAAGCTGATCGCCACCTCGCCCGACAGTTCCGTGTAGGCCTCCTGGCTCTCCAGCGAGCTGACCCGCCAGCGTAAGAACTGCATCTCTTCCGTCAGTGCTGGTTCTGGCTCGGCGCCGAAGACGATGGAGAGGCCGGCGACTTCCTTGCGCTCGTGGAAGCGAAGCGCGGTTTCTGGCGCGACTGCGGCCATGAGCATCGAGCCGACGGCCGTTAGAGCGAAGGTAGTGGCTAGCCTGTTGCGTGTCCTCATTCCTGCCCTCCTGTTTGGTTGGCCTGGGTCATTATGCGGGTCGGCTCGAGGAGCCCGCAAGCGCTGATTCCTGCTGCTTCGTACATTGCCGGTCCACTCACCAGGAGTCCTCAATGGACAGGCGACATCTGCTCAAGGTGCTCGGCACCACGGCGGCCTTCGCGGGCTTGAGCCCCCTCAAACTCGCGGCACTGCTGACGCCGGGCGGGACGCAGCGCGCGGGCTGGGCGTTCTTCACCGAAGCCCAACGCGAAGCGATCACCGTGTTCAGCGACTTGATCATCCCCACCACGGACACGCCCGGCGCGGTGGAGGCCGGGGTCGTCGAGTACATCGAGTTGATCGTGTCCGAGTGGTACAACGAGGAAGAGCGCGAGCGCTTCATGCGCGGACTGGCTCACTTGGATTCGCACGCCGAGTCGACCACCGGTGTGCGTTTTGCATACGCCGGGGAGGCGAGGCAGACGTCGATCCTGAAGGGCATGGAAGCGGAGGGTAGGGCACTGGACGAGTCTGACCCCGAGGCCGAGGAGTCTTTCTTTCAACAAGCTCGAGGTCTCGTGCTTCACGGCTACTACACGTCCGAGAGCGGCATGAAAGAAGAGCTCTTGTTCGTGGGAATTCCGGGCTACTACGACGGTTACGCTCCGATCTCAGAGATCACGCTCGCCGGGGGGGATCGCTGATGGGCAAGCGTGAGGACTACGATGCCATCGTCGTCGGCTCGGGCATGAGCGGCGGATGGGCTGCCAAGGAGCTGACCGAGCGCGGTCTGCGCACGATCGTGCTGGAAGCCGGTGGGCCGATCACGCCGGACGACTACGTCATGGACGTGTACCCCTGGGATCTGCGCCATCGCGGCCGACGCGACCGCGCCAAGCAGTCCTTGCAACGTCCCATCCAGAGCACCTGCTACGCGTGCGACGCCTGGAGCGAGAAATTCTTCGTTCGCGACGACGAGAATCCGTATACCACCGGCCACGGCACGGACTTCTCCTGGATTCGCGGACGGCATGTCGGCGGGCGATCGCTCGTCTGGGCGCGGCACGTCTACCGTTGGAGCGACCTCGACTTCGAGGCCAACCTGAAAGACGGGCACGGCGTCGACTGGCCCATCCGATACGCGGACATCGAGCCCTG
>CAJWZU010000047.1 GCA_913050115.1 uncultured Cellvibrionales bacterium | reverse complement strand
TTTCTACTTCAACGCGGCAGCGGATCAGACCAAATTCACTGAAGATGGAGCCGAGGGCATCAGTTTTTGAGCCGTAGCGGCCATCGATTGGGGATACAGCGTTGAGGGCAGTCAGTGTCATGGACAAAGTCTCTTGGGCTAATGATTTATGGGGTGTGTAAAAAGGCGGCGATTATACCTGAAATTAAACAGGGAATCAGGCCGCTTTTTATCGATATAAAGAATGTTAATTGCAGTGCTTTGAGGTACTTATGCTTGCGATGAGCCCAGTTCGGAGGTTTTAAGTGCCGCCTCTTTGATTTCTTTTAATAGTAAATCCGCCTCGCTGGAAAGGCGTTTACGGCTGAATATCACCTGCCAGCGTTTGCCGCCGAGCTGTCGCCACAACATGGATGAGCGAATACCGGCAAACAGTAAGGCTCGTATTTGATTGGATATACGGGTCTGTTGCAGGTAGTTGAAATCGCCAGAAACCTGGATACGAAACTTAAAGGTGCTGAGGGTGTTAGTGTAAATGTCAGCAAGATTAGCGATCACATTGTCGTGAATGGAGCCAAAGTGCTCGACTTGATGGGTGGCTTTATCGAGCCGCTTACCCACTGTGGCAAGCATGGTATTGTTGCTGGAGAGCTTTTTTTGTAGGTGCAATACGCCCATTACATAGCGCAGGCTCTCGCGGTAGTCGTTGTTCTTGTGGTGGTGCAGCACATCAGCGAGCACACTTAAGCCCAGCTCCATGTTGTTAATACCACCATAAACAGATTCGGTAGAGTCGGGGTTCATCTGGAACAAACTTTCGATGCTGGCTTTAAATGGCGCAGGGGTGGCGCAACCAGTTTTCGCCAACCGCTCAACTAAAGCGGCGGATTGAAATACACCGGCTAGGGCGAGGGTAATTTCTCGCCATTCTTTATTCTGATTCATGCGTTAAAAGCCCTCTCAATGACCGCGCCGCCTAAACAAATCTCGCCATCGTAAAAAACGACCGACTGACCCGGAGTAATCGCACGCTGTTTTTCATCAAAAACGACGGTTATCGAGCCGTCATCGCCAACGGTTACTAGGCATTCCTGATCCGGCTGGCGATAGCGAGTTTTGGCCTGACAGCGCAGTGTGTTGCTACCATCAGTAATAGGCGCCTTGCCATTAATCCAGTGCATTTGGCTGGCGCTTAGGTGTGTTTTGTAGAGTAGTTCATGCTCACCTTGAACCACGATCAGAATATTATTGACTAGGTCTTTTTTAGCGACAAACCAAGGCTCTTCCGACGCACCTTTGACACCGCCAATACCTAAACCCTGACGCTGGCCGATGGTGTAATACATAAGCCCCGCATGGTCACGGATAAAAGTACCATCAGGGGTTTGCATCTTTCCTGGCTGCGCTGGCAGGTACTGTTCTAAAAAGTCTTTAAAGCGACGCTCGCCTATAAAACAAATACCGGTGCTGTCTTTTTTGTTGTGGGTAATCAGGTCGTGTTCTTCAGCCAAGCGACGCACTTCGGGTTTTTCTAATTCACCCACGGGAAACAGCGTTTTGGCAAATTCTTTTTCACCGACGGCATGCAAAAAGTAGCTTTGATCTTTGTTGTTGTCCAAGCCCTTTAGCAAGTAAGTGTGGCCTTCATCGTCTTCGCGGCGGCGGGTGTAGTGGCCGGTGGCAATATAGTCGGCGCCCAAAATCTCGGCATAATCGAGAAAAACTTTAAATTTGATCTCGCGGTTGCAAAGAATATCGGGGTTCGGAGTACGGCCGGCTTTGTACTCGGCCAAAAAATGCTCGAACACATTGTCCCAGTATTCGGCTGCAAAGTTAGCTGAGTGCAGCGTGATGCCGAGTTTATCACTGACCGCTTGGGCATCGGCAAAATCTTGCTTGGCGGTGCAATAGTCGGTGTTGTCGTCTTCGTCCCAGTTTTTCATGAAGAGGCCTTCGACCTGAAAACCCTGTTGGATCAGGAGCAGGGCCGAGACTGAGGAGTCGACACCGCCAGACATACCGACAATGACTTTAGTGTTTTTTGGAATGGTTTTTTTATGATCAACTGCAGCAGACATGGACACTCACCGAATAATTCAGCTGGCTATTCTAACGCGGCTCGCAGATTAGCTCTAGAGGATAGCGCTTGCCCGCGCGGTAATCGTCAATTGCCATCAATACAATAGGGCTGCGTAAACGGTCTTTTTGGTTTAACTCGATAATCTCTTGGTAGCTGAGCCACATAGCCTCTTCGATATCAGTGTCGAGTACGGCGTCGGGATCATGTTCAATCACGTCGGCGATAAACGCAGTGCGGTGATAGGTTATGCCATCGGGAGCGGTGTATTGGTATTGGCCGAGTATAGCGGTGCAGACGCAGTGATGGGCGCTTTCCTCTAGGGTTTCGCGCACCGCGGCCTCTATTAATGTTTCATTGCCATCTACATGGCCGGCGGGCTGATTGTAAACAAATCGGCCTTGTTTTTTTTCTTTCACCATTAAAAACGCATTATTGCGCTCGATGACCATAGCCACGGTAACGTGCGGTGCTGCGATATGTGTGGTTGTGGGCATAGTTGTCTCCGAAATTAAATGTTGTAGAGCATATTAAGCGCTGCCGATAGTGTAGTGGCGTGCTTCACGGCAGCGCAATGTTTGATAATGTGATTTTTTTAATAGATCAAATAAGTGGGTGTGCATTAAATGTAACAATATTGTGCTGGGTAATTGTGCCATTGATGTTAGCGGCTGCGCTTTTGTCAGGCGAGGCCAATCTCATAGATTTTGCTAAAGCTTTAAATGGCATCACCTTGACCAGCTTTAAAGCGGGTTTGCTGTTTCTATTATCACTATTTGATTGAGCGAGAGAAACGCCGCTCCGACGGCAATACACACTGGAGCACAACTACGGATAATTAGCGCGCGGTGCGTTTACGCTAAGCGATTACACCGCTAGCATTCAGGTTTCGGCTCTCGCGGCGCTCGGTGTTATTGCGTGTTTCGTGGCTCAGTCTTTGCGTCGCACCGAGAGAAATTATCTCAGTATGTATAGACGCTGTGTTAACGCGACCGGCCTATGTAGTTGGCCTGTGAATAGAAAATATACGCTTATCTCAAAGTTTATATAGAAGCCCATCCAGAGCGTAAGGGCGACAGAGTAAACGCCCAGTTGATGCATTTTTGACCCGCTTGGAGAACGACGTGACGTTGATGCGCACCGGTTACAATGACTCTCTGTGCTGCAGCCACGCTCGGATTGAATGCTTGCCCTATGTGCTTTTGGCTCGGCGCTCTGTTTTTGCCTGCATGAGCTTGATTGCCGCTTAGCGCTTTGAATTGCTGCCAGAACCGCCCTTGCGGTTCGCAGGTCTATTGCCCGCCGAGTGTCGAGGGCGGTTGTTTGCTGGTGCTGTAGGGCGCCGCTCAGCTCTGGGCGGTGGTGCGTTTACGTCAAGGCTGCGGCTCTGTCCTGGCTGTAGGTCGGCTAGTGACCACTGTCCGATCTGCGCGCGAATGAGTCGTAAAGTGGGAAAGCCAACGGCGGCGGTCATGCGTCGCACCTGCCGGTTTTTGCCCTCGGTGAGGGTCAACTGAAGCCAGCTAGTGGGTATTAACTTGCGCTCGCGCACAGGCGGATTACGGGCCCACACCTTGGGTTCATGCATTTTTTGCGCTTGCGCGGGCAGCGTTAAACCATCTTTTAACTCTACGCCTGTGCGCAGCTTTTGCAGTGCATCCTCATCGATTTCACCCTCTACCTGAGCCCAGTAAATTTTAGCCTGCTTTTTTTTCGGGTGGCTAATGAGATGCTGCAATGCCCCGTTGTCGGTTAGTAGCAGCAGCCCCTCGGAATCCTGATCGAGACGGCCAGCGGCGTAGACATTTTTGTCACGGATATATTCTGCCAGAGTTGGGCGCGGCTCTTTGGCGGTGCGCTCATCAGTGAACTGCGAGAGTACCCCGAAAGGTTTGTTGAGCAGAATAAGCTTAGCCATGGATGGGTACTGTTTCATACGATGGGAATGTGTCAGTTTACAGTAAATTAAGACAGGAGCCGGGCGTTGCTGGTTCAAGGACTGTAGAGGCGAACTTTTGTACGTTTGGTGGTATAGTTTGCGCGAATTTTCTTGGCGCTCCTACAGGTAATAGGGTGAAATGCGCTAACTGTAGAGAAAATCGCCAATCTTGCCGGAAAGATAGGGTCAAAAACCCAAAAAGTTCCCAAGAATTTGTTTGCAGGTCTTTGTCTCAAGACAGTCTGTAATTACGTCCATACGGAGTTAAAACGCAAAAATGACCGACAATTCTAAGATTATTTACACCCAAACAGACGAGGCGCCAGCACTGGCGACTTATTCTTTTCTGCCAATCGTGCAGGCTTACACTAAAGCTGCTGGCGTTAAAGTTGAGACTCGCGACATATCTTTGTCGGGTCGTATCATCTCGGTATTCCCTGAATTTTTGAAAGAAGAGCAGCGCATTGCCGATGCTCTTGCCGAGCTAGGCGAGCTGGCCAAGAAGCCAGAAGCGAACATCATTAAGTTGCCCAACGTTTCGGCGTCTGTGCCGCAGCTAAAAGCCGCTATTGCCGAGCTGCAGAGTCAAGGCTACGCACTGCCAAGTTACCCTGATAACGCGTCTACCGACGAAGAAAAAGACATCCAGTCGCGCTACGACAAAATTAAAGGTTCTGCGGTAAACCCTGTATTGCGTGAAGGTAACTCTGATCGTCGTGCGCCGAGCTCTGTTAAGCAGTACGCGCGCAACAACCCACACTCTATGGGTGCTTGGGCTGCAGACTCTAAGTCGCACGTTGCCAACATGACGAGCAATGATTTCTTCGACTCTGAGCAATCAGTCACTGTTGAAAACGCTACCGATACTAAAATTGAGTTCGTTGCTGAAAATGGCGACATAACGCTATTAAAGGCGTCTGTGCCACTGCTGGCCGGCGAAGTAATGGATTCCTCGGTATTGAGCGTGGCGATTTTGCGCGACTTTATTGAAGCGCAAATCAATGATGCCAAGGCGCAGGGCGTTTTGTTCTCTTTGCACATGAAAGCCACCATGATGAAGGTTTCAGATCCGGTGATCTTTGGTCATGCGGTTTCTGTGTTTTATAAAGATGTCTTAACTAAGCATGCCGATTTGTTCGCCGAATTGGGTGTAGATGTTAATAATGGTATCGGTGATGTTTACGCCAAAATCGCTGCACTGCCTGCTGATAAGCAAGCTGAAATTAACGCTGACTTCGATGCGGTTTATGCGGCTCGTCCAGCGCTGGCTATGGTTGATTCCGATAAAGGTATCACCAATTTGCATGTCCCAAGCGATGTGATTATTGATGCGTCTATGCCTGCGATGATTCGCGGTTCCGGTCAAATGTGGAACGCCGAAGGTAAGCAGCAAGATACTAAAGCGGTTATTCCAGATCGCTGCTATGCGGGTATCTATCAGGAAACTATTGAATTCTGTAAAAAGAACGGTGCTTTTGATCCAACCACCATGGGCACTGTGCCTAACGTCGGTTTGATGGCCCAAAAAGCTGAAGAATACGGTTCTCATGACAAAACTTTTGAAGCACAGGGCAAGGGTTCTATCCGTGTTGTTGACGCTTCTGGCGCGGCTTTAATGGAGCACGCTGTAGAAGCGGGTGACTTGTTCCGCGCTTGTCAGGCAAAAGACGCACCGATCCAAGATTGGGTCAAGTTGGCAGTGAATCGTGCTCGCTTATCGGGTATGCCTGCTGTGTTCTGGTTGGACGCTAATCGCGCCCACGATGCGCAGATTATTGCCAAGGTTAAGCAGTACTTGCCACAGCACGATACCGAAGGCCTGAATATTCAGATCTTGTCTCCAGAAGATGCGACCCGCTTTACTCTGGCTCGCATCATCAAAGGTGAAGACACTATCTCAGTAACTGGTAACGTATTGCGCGATTACCTGACGGATTTGTTCCCCATTCTTGAGTTGGGTACATCGGCTAAGATGCTGTCTATTGTTCCGCTGATGAATGGCGGTGGTTTGTTTGAAACTGGTGCAGGTGGTTCTGCTCCAAAACACGTGCAGCAGTTGGAAGAGCAAAACTATCTGCGCTGGGATTCTCTGGGTGAGTTCTTGGCCCTGGCTGCGTCACTTGAGCACTTGAGCGTTGTTGCTAGCAACTCTAAAGCGAAAGTTTTGGCTGATACTTTGGATGCAGCCACGGCAACCTTTTTGGCTGAAAACAAGTCTCCAGCCCGTCGCATTGGTCAAATTGACAACCGCGGCAGTCACTTCTTCCTAGCTATGTATTGGGCCCAAGAGCTGGCAGCACAGGACGACGATATCGAGCTTAAGTCTCAGTTTGCTACTCTTGCTGCAACCTTGACGGCCAGCGAAGAGGCTATTGTTGCTGAGCTTAACGGCGCGCAAGGCGTTGTAGTTGAGCTAGAAGGTTACTACAAGCTTAATGCTGAGCGGGCTGAAACCGCTATGCGTCCAAGTGTTACCTTGAATACGGCTATCGCAAGTCTGTAATGTAAAAACTTCGCGTTAGGTGTATATCTGACGCTGAGACATAAAAAACGCCCTAGGTCTTGGATCTAGGGCGTTTTTTTATGCCTATCTAATATGATTCGACGATCACAACCGGAGCTTTAGCTTAGGTGTTACATGCAAAGGTTGGTGCTTGAATATTGACTGTAACTGAGTTTTTAGCTAATTCTGAGGTTTTGAAGGTGACCGGCTGTAGGGAGTTTAAGGTTTTAAAGCCAGTTATTCTAAACGTTAAGTAGTGAGCAAAAAGATCTTCCCTGTGCACTTATATCGTAGAGTATAAAATCTTAGTCTTTGGCGTTGTTAAGCAAATTTACCATGCCTGAAGTGATCGAGTAGTATTTGTGTTGCGGTACGCATATGTTGAATGTGTGTTTATAATTATCTTTATACCGCATCGGTATCAAAATAATTTTTTAATAACATCCAGTTGTTAAGAATTGATGTATAGGCCTCACATCTGAGCCGTTAATATTTTTACTCGTTGTCTATTTTACTACCAATACCAAGCTACCCCTTGTAATCACTCAATTGTGGGCGCAGATAGAGTAGACTAGGGGTTGATTGGAGGCAGGGTAGAGTAGAAAAGACCATGGGAAATGTTAAATATTTTGAACTAAGATTAAGTAAAGATGATGGCGATTTCGATGATTACGATGGCGCAACCGGTGCTGTTCTTGAAGCGGCCCGGCCGAAGTTAAAGCGCCCTTCGATGTATAAAGTCGTGATGATGAATGACGATTATACGCCGATGGATTTTGTGATTGAGGTGTTGGCTGGATTTTTTGGCATGAATGAGGAACAAGCCACTCAGGTAATGTTGAAAGTTCACACCGAAGGTAAAGCTGTTTGCGGAACATTTACACGCGATATTGCCGAAACAAAATCGGCGCAGGTGAATCAATATGCTCAAGAGAACGAACATCCTCTTATATGTGAGATAGAAGCATCTGAGGATGATGAAACACATTAAGGGTTGTCTTAAGGCGCCTTCTTGTTGCAATAGTTTTAATTAATAGCTGGAACTGATCAATAGTATCTAGCTTAGGAGTTGTTATCGATGCTGAGCAAAGATTTAGAAGTTACCTTAAATCTTGCCTTTAAAGGCGCCAGGTCTAAACGTCATGAGTTTATGACGGTCGAACATCTATTGTTGGCGCTGTTAGACAATGAGTCTGCTGCTAATGTTTTGCATGCCTGCGGTGCTGACCTTAGTGGTTTAAGGCGCGACTTAATTGAATTTGTAGACTCTACCACCCCGCTGATTCCCGAGGCGGACGTTGAGCGTGAAACCCAACCCACATTAGGTTTTCAGCGAGTATTGCAGCGTGCAGTATTCCATGTGCAATCTTCGGGGAAAAAAGAAGTGACCGGTGCCAATGTGCTGGTGGCTATTTTTAGTGAGCAAGAAAGTCAGGCGGTTTACTACCTGAAACAGCAGAGTGTGGCGCGCATCGACGTAGTCAACTTCATTACGCATGGTATTCAAAAAGTAGCGGGTCCCTCCGACGGCAGTGCTGATGCCGGTAGCGATGCGGTGGATGACGAGGCCACGACTGAATCGTCTAGTTCCAGCCCGTTAGAGAATTATGCCACTAACTTGAATGAGCAAGCCGCTAAAGGCTTGGTTGATCCGTTGGTGGGTCGCAGCGACGAGGTTGAACGAGTTAGTCAGATACTGTCTCGACGCCGCAAGAATAATCCGCTCTTGGTCGGTGAGTCCGGTGTTGGTAAAACAGCCATTGCCGAGGGCTTGGCCAAGCGGATTGTCGATGGAGAAGTGCCTGAGGTGCTGACCGGTAGCGTGGTTTACTCACTGGATCTGGGCTCGTTGTTGGCGGGAACCAAGTATCGAGGAGATTTTGAGAAGCGCTTTAAAGGGCTGTTAAAAGAACTTAAAAGCCTAGACGGCGCGATCCTATTTATCGATGAAATTCATACCATTATCGGAGCCGGTGCGGCTTCGGGCGGGGTGATGGATGCCTCTAATTTACTTAAGCCACTGCTGTCTTCGGGTGATGTCCGCTGCATGGGTTCGACTACCTTTCAAGAATACCGCGGTATTTTCGAGAAGGACCACGCACTATCGCGGCGCTTCCAGAAGGTTGATGTGAATGAACCGAGTGTCGAGGAAACCTTCCAGATTCTTAAGGGTCTGAAGAGTCGTTTTGAGGAGCACCACTCCATTAAATACACCGAGCCCGCTTTGCGCGCGGCCTCCGAATTGGCTGAGCGTCATATTAATGAGCGCTTTCTGCCCGATAAAGCCATTGACGTGATCGATGAGGCAGGCGCTTATCAGCAGTTGCAGCCGGCAAATAAACGTAAGAAGACTATTGGTGTCAACGATATTGAAAAGGTGATCGCCAAAATCGCACGTATTCCGTCTAAGCGGGTTAATTCTTCGGATAAAGAATTGCTGCGCAAAATGGAAGACAACCTGAAGATGCTAGTATTTGGTCAGGATGAGGCGATCAGTTCTTTGGCGACCGCCATAAAGTTGTCTCGCGCAGGGCTAAACAGCGTCGAGAAGCCGATAGGTTCATTTTTGTTTTCCGGCCCTACCGGTGTTGGTAAAACTGAGGTGACGCGACAGTTGGCCAAGGTAATGGGGGTAGAGTTGATTCGCTTCGATATGTCCGAATATATGGAGCGCCATACTGTGTCGCGCCTGATCGGTGCGCCACCTGGTTATGTCGGTTTTGACCAAGGCGGCTTACTGACCGAGGCGGTGACCAAACATCCGCATTCGGTAGTGCTGCTAGATGAAATCGAGAAGGCTCATCCGGAAGTGTTTAACCTGCTTCTGCAGGTAATGGATCATGGTACTTTGACCGATAATAACGGTCGCAAGGCGGATTTTCGCAATGTAATCTTGATTATGACTACCAATGCCGGTGCTGAGGATATCAGTAGAAATTCTATGGGCTTTACCCAGCAGGATAATTCCACTGATGGTATGGAGGCCATTAAGAAAATGTTCTCGCCCGAATTCCGTAATCGGCTTGACTCGGTTGTGCAATTCGGCAGTTTGAGCCTTGAGAGCATCAAAACGGTAGTGGATAAATTCTTGGTTGAGTTGCAAACCCAGCTGGATGAAAAGCACGTGACTATCGAAATCACCGATGCGGCGCGTCTGTGGTTGGCTGAAAATGGCTACGACGAGAAAATGGGCGCGCGGCCGATGGCGCGCTTAATTCAGAATAAGATTAAGCGCCCACTGGCCGAGGAGCTGTTGTTTGGCGGCCTGTCGGACGGTGGTGGGGTGGTAAAGGTTAGTTTGATCGATGGCGACTTGGCGTTGGAGTTGGAGTCTGAAACTGAGGTGCTAGTGAGTTAAGTTAGGCGTATTGGCGTGGGTGTATTGTGCGCCCGCATCTTGGCAGTACTTAGTGCTGCCAACACCATTTGATAATGGTTCTTTTTACTTTACCTTTCATATCCGTGCAGTCGCGTGTCTCGCGACATATGGCTGTTATAGAATACTCTAAGGCATAAACCCTTAACTACCCGCAGGGTATAAACGTAGGCTATACAGGGGTATGGAACGGTCTGAAAAGAAGACCTAAGTAAGTGAAGCAAGTGCAACTAAGTATTTAGTACATAAAAAAGGCCGTCACAAGTGACGGCCTTTTTTATGGTTAATTTGTACTGATATCCTTATCAGAGCAACATACGACCGCCACAGAGGAGGGGCGTAGGTCTTGTACATAACAAATTAACGGGCGCGGTAGGTAATGCGTCCCTTACTCAGGTCGTAAGGTGTTAATTCAACCTTAACCTTGTCTCCAGTCAGGATACGGATGTAGTTCTTGCGCATCTTGCCGGAGATATGGGCGATCACAACGTGATCGTTTTCCAGCTTGACTTTAAAAGTGGTGTTGGGAAGTGTATCGATAACTTCGCCTTCCATTTCAATATTTTCTTCTTTTGCCATTCGGCACAATCCTCAGTAGGTTTGGCTGCTTACATTCGATAATTCGAGTTTGAGAGTGCAGCGCGATTGGCCGGTTCCGATTGCACGTATATCAACAGAGCAACGGCTATAAAACGGCTATAAAAATTAGACGCGCAATTCTGCCTGAATTTTCACCCATAGCCAAGGGGTGAGAGTGTTTTCCTGCCAAAATCAAAGAGAATTGACTCCTAGAGTAAGACAGGCGATGTGATTATTGCCAGTTTAGGTGTATTGGGCGTTTCTGAGCCAGTTGAGCTGATCATGTAAACTAAAGCTTAACCACTGTTGCTCAATCAGAATCTTTATTGGGCGCTTGGTATTGAGCTTGAAATGCTGTATTAATTTAATCGAGCCTTAACCACTGCTGTTCAATCAACATTTCTATCGGGCGATACTGAGTTTTGTAGCTCATTTTTTCGCATTGCTTAATCCAGTAGCCGAGGTAGACGTGTTTAACGCCCAGAGTTTGGGCGCGCTCTATTTGATGTAATACAGCAAAACGGCCTAGGCTGCGTTTGTCCTGCTCGCAGTCGAAAAAAGTGTAGATAGCGGAAAGGGCATCATCGAGCTGATCGCTGACGGCGACGCCGATCAATTGGTCATTTAAACGCATCTCTAAATAGCGAGTGCTGTGCCAAGCACGGGTTAAAAACCCTCGATACTGCTCGCGGTTGGCTGGGTACATGTCTCCGTCGCTATGGCGTTGCTGAATATAATTTTCATAGAGTAAGTAGTGCTCATCGGTGTCTATACTCTCGACCACTACTATATCTAAATCTCTATTACGTTTTAGGCAGCGCTTTTGGTTGCGGGTAGGGCTGAAATCATTGACGACCACGCGCACTGACACGCAAGCCTGACAGCTGCCGCAGTGAGGGCGATAGAGATGGGTTCCGCTGCGCCGAAAGCCAGATTCCGAAAGCTGGCTGTATATATTGCGGTCTATCGTCGCTTCAGGGTCGACAAACACCGTTGTGGCTTGTTTGTCGGCTAAATAACTGCATTCATGGGGATGAGTCGCGAACAGTTGAATTTGGCTGTTATCAGTCACGTTATAAGCTGCCTATAAGCAGTTTTTTAAAGGCATCGCCCCAGTTGGTGTCGCTAGCTTTAGTATAGTCCTGCAATAGCTGTTGCCATTGTTCACTACCGATTTCTTCAGCGCCGAGACTGAATAGATGACTGCTGGCCATCTGGCAATCAATTACAGCAAAGTCCCACTCATGCAGCTGTTTAGCAAGGTGCACATAGGCCACTTTAGACGCGTCATTGGCACGGCTAAACATAGATTCGCCGAAGAAAATCTTTCCGATGGCAATACCGTAGAGACCGCCGACTAGTTCGACGCCACTGTCTGTTTGCCGCCAAGTTTCAACGGAGTGAGCGTGACCGAGATGGTGCAGACGCTGGTAGGCCTCGATCATCTCCTCGGTGATCCAAGTGCCATGTTGTTCTCCTCGGCTCTCGGCACAGGCGCGAATTACAGACTCAAAGTCTTGATTGATGGTGACATTGTAGCGCCCTTGGCGCAGAGTTTTTTGCAGGCTGCGGGAGATATGGATCTTTTCGGGGAAAAGCACTGTGCGCGGACTTGGGCTCCACCACAATATGGGCTGGTCGTCTTCAAACCAAGGGAATATGCCCCGTTGATAAGCGTAAAATAGGCGCTCTGGGGACAGATCGCCCCCGGCGGCGAGCAAGCCTGCGGGATCGTCAAGGGCCTCATCAACCGGAGGGAACCAGATTTCATCTTCAAGCCAAGGTAATTCGGTCATAGGGTCTTCGATAGTCGTAGTTGGATAAAAAAACGGCACGCAACCTTGCGGTAACGTGCCGTTTTAGTCCGATTAGGCTATTAAACCAAGTCATCCAGATACTTTTCTGCATCCAAAGCGGCCATACAGCCAGCTCCGGATGATGTAATGGCTTGGCGATAGATATGATCGGCGACGTCGCCGGCGGCAAATACGCCTTCGATGGTGGTTTGGGTGGCCTTGCCTTCGGTACCGCTGTTAATTTTCAGGTAACCATCTTTCATTTCTAGCTGATCAACAAAAAGGTCGGTGTTAGGTTTGTGGCCAATAGCGATAAATACACCCTGCACTTCTATGTCTTGGATGCTGCCATCGATAGCGCTTTTAACGCGCATGCCGGTAACACCCGCGTCGTCACCGACGATCTCTTCTAGGGCGTTATTCCACAAAATTGTGATATTGCCGTTTTTCTCTTTTTCGAACAATTTGTCTTGTAGGATTTTTTCAGCGCGCAGGGTGTCGCGGCGGTGTATCAGTGTCACCTCGGCAGCGATGTTTGAGAGATAAAGCGCTTCTTCAACAGCGGTATTACCACCCCCAACTACGGCAACTTTTTGGTCGCGATAGAAAAAACCATCACAGGTGGCACAGGCACTGACGCCTCGACCGGCAAAGGTTTTTTCAGACTCAAGGCCTAAATAAATGGCCGAGGCGCCGGTGCAGATGATTAGTGCGTCGCAGGTATAGGTGCTAGAACCTTTTAGGGTGAAAGGGCGCTGCTTGAGGTCTGCCTCATCGATATGGTCGTATATGATCTCCGTATCGAAGCGTTCGGCATGCTCTTGCATCTGTACCATCAGCTCTGGGCCTTGTAGCTCGGCATGACCACCTGGCCAGTTCTCAACTTCGGTAGTAGTAGTTAACTGGCCACCTTGTTGCATACCGGTGATAACTACAGGCTTAAGGTTGGCTCGCGCAGCGTATATAGCCGCGGTGTAGCCAGCAGGGCCTGAACCGAGAATAATCAGTTGATGATGTTGTGTGTCGCTCATGGGACGGTCCTGTGTGCTTAATAAGAAAATAATGCCGACATGATAAGTGAAAGCTATCGCCGCCGCAAAATTGAATGGTTCTATTTGATGAATAGTTTCTAGTTATGAGCTGGCAATCGAGCGGGGCGTCATTACAATGGCTGTATTATCAACGATTAGAATAACCACGTCATATTGGCTAATTCTTCTGCGCTAAACAAGGATTTCAGTTTGAAAAGCAGCGATACCGTTAAAAATTCTGCCGCGCCTGTGGAACGTGTCATACGTACACTTCGTGAAGGCGCACTGATTGGTTTGGTGGCCATTTTTGCTTATTTACTGATGGCCTTGGTTAGTTATAGCGAACTGGATCCGGGCTGGTCTAAAACAGGCTCTGGTGGCAGTGTGATCAATGCCGGAGGTCCCACCGGCGCGTGGTTAGCCGATGTATTCTTCTCTTTATTTGGCTATTTAGCGTATTTGTTTCCGGTACTGCTGGCCTATCGTGCTTGGTTGGTCTTTCGCGAGCGTGCTCGTAGTCAGAATTTCGATTGGATATTGCTGGGCTTACGCTTTGTTGGATTTTTCTTGGTGATGGTCGCAGGCTGCGGCTTAGCCGGAATGCATTTTCTCGCTGAGACTGTATTGCCTTTCGCCAGTGGCGGTTTATTAGGTGAGTCTGTGAGTAGCGGCGTCACCGAGGCTTTTAGTTATCGCGGCGGCACTTTGTTGCTGTTATCAGTATTTCTGTTTGGTTTAACTATATTCACCGATTTATCGTGGTTTAAAGTAATGGATGAACTGGGCCGTTTAGTGCTGCTTTTTTGGGTCCGTGCCCAGTCAGGATTACAGCAGTACTTAAGCAACCGACGCGAAAAAATGCAGCACAAAAACGTAGCAAAAGAGCGTCAAAAAGAGCGGTCAATTGCAATTAAGCGGCAAGTCGTTATCGAAGCGAAGCGCTCCGCGCCTAAAATTGCAGCGCCTGCCCCTAAACCTAAGGTCAGTGCAAGGATCGAAAAAGAAAAGCAGCAAACGCTGTTTGATGCACCGGTTGTAGGTGAGTTACCGCATCTGGAACTGCTCGACCCAGCCGATAAGCCCAGTGGTAAGGGGTATTCCCAAGAATCTCTGGAGGCCATGTCAAGGCTGCTTGAAATCAAACTGAAGGATTTTAATATTGTCGCCGAAGTAGTCTCGGTATTACCGGGTCCGGTGGTGACACGCTTTGAAATGCAGCCTGCACCGGGTATTAAAGCTAGCCGTATTACAGGTTTGGCCAAAGACTTGGCGCGTTCCCTGGCGGTGGTCAGTGTACGTGTCGTTGAGGTGATTCCGGGTAAATCGGTTATCGGTATTGAAATACCGAATGCTCATCGTGAAATGGTGCGCATGTCTGAAGTGGTGTCAAGCGAGCTATTTGATAGCTCTAAGTCGCCGGTGACGGTCGTGCTGGGGCATGATATTGGCGGCGAACCGATGATTGCTGATATAGCTAAAATGCCGCATCTTCTGGTGGCGGGTACTACCGGCTCGGGTAAATCAGTAGGTGTAAATGTGATGCTACTGAGCCTGCTGTATAAATCGACGCCGAAAGAAGTGCGCCTGATTTTGGTCGACCCAAAAATGCTGGAATTGTCGGTATATGAAGGTATTCCACATCTGCTAACCCCAGTGATCACCGATATGAACAATGCCGCCAACGGTTTGCGTTGGAGCGTGGGCGAGATGGAACGCCGCTACAAATTAATGGCCGCTATGGGGGTGAGAAATCTTGCCGGCTTTAACCGCAAAGTCGAAGATGCGATCAAAGCGGGCGAACCTATTAAAGATCCGCTGTTTGTACCGGAAGAAAATTTTGAACCCGGCAGTGCCGTAGCGACAGCGCCGGATCTAGAAACTTTGCCCGCTATTGTCATTGTTATCGATGAATTTGCCGATATGATGATGATCGTGGGTAAAAAAGTTGAGCAGCTAATTGCGCGTATTGCGCAAAAAGCACGTGCAGCGGGCATCCACTTGATTCTCGCTACTCAGCGCCCCTCGGTAGATGTTATTACCGGTTTGATCAAGGCCAACGTGCCGACTCGTATTGCCTTTCAGGTATCTTCTAAGATCGATTCACGTACCATCTTAGATCAAGGTGGCGCCGAACAGCTGCTGGGCCACGGCGATATGCTCTATTTGCCCCCCGGTACTAGCGTGCCGATACGCGTACATGGCGCTTTTGTAGATGATCATGAAGTGCATGCTGTAGTAAGCGATTGGAAAAAGCGCGGTAAGCCCAATTATTTAGAAGAAATTGTCGACGAAAGCGTTAATTCCATAGAAGTACCCGGTCTTGCTACTGAGGGTGAAGAGGGCAGTGATGACCCTGAAGCCGATGCTCTCTACGACGAAGCGGTAGCTTTTGTACTGAAAACGCGCAAGCCCTCGATCTCGTCCGTGCAGCGTAAGCTGCGCATCGGTTACAATCGTGCAGCGCGATTAATTGAGGCTATGGAGGCGGCGGGACTGATCAGTGCGATGGGTAATAATGGTCAGCGCGATGTTTTGGTGCCGGGCGGGCCGTCTTAAGTCACCAAGCTGCGCCCTGTTAAGTTGAGGTTCAGTTGTTTTTGCAATACTGATTTCGTCACCCGAATTAGAGATAACTATGAAATTAATGAGTAAATTATTGGCAATTTTAGCTTTAGTGTTGCCAGTTAGTGCGTTAGCCGATGATGCACAATCACTGCAACAACTGTTAAAACCAATCCAAAATTTGCAGGGGCAATTTTCACAGCAGCAATTTGATAGCGACGGCGAGTTGTTACTGCAAAGTGACGGCGATTTTGCACTGCAACGTCCGGGCAAGTTTGTGTGGAACACAGCTACGCCCTTCGAACAGCAGTTGGTATCTAACGGTAAAAAACTGTGGCTGTATGATCCGGATTTAGAGCAGGTATCCATTAAAGCTGTCGATGCTCATTTACAGCAGACCCCAATGCTCATTTTGACTGGCGACAGTGAGATGTTGGGAAAAAGCTTTAAAATTGTCGAAACTACCGTTAAAGCAACTGTCGCAACTGCCTCAGCGGCTAATACTCAACAGCGCCAATTTTTGTTGCTATCACGTCAGCTTGAGCCGGTCTTTGAACGTTTAATTATCGTCTTTAACCATGACATTTTGAGTGAAATCAAGGTACACGACAGTTTGGGCCAGCTGACTCAGTTTAAATTGTTGAATGCTGCGGTTAATAGTGATTTGGACAGTAATCAGTTCGAGTTTAAGGTTCCGGATGGTACTGAAATCATTGCAGATGAATAAAGAGCTTATTCAAGAAAAGTGGCCTGCTGTATACCCAGATGGCCATATTTCTATTTATAGCGATGGGAAACCTGCCAGTGAGTGATCTGTTCCAACGGGAAATAGAAGAAGTGTATCAGCCTCTGGCCGCGCGTATGCGGCCGCGCACTCTCGATGAATATATAGGTCAAGAGCATTTACTGGGCGAAGGTAAGCCACTGCGTGAGGCGCTGGAGCGGGGTCAATTGCATTCCATGATTTTGTGGGGCCCTCCGGGGGTAGGCAAAACCTCGTTGGCGCGAATGATTGCCGAACAGGCCGATGCTCGTTTCGAATCCTTGTCAGCGGTATTAGCGGGCGTTAAAGATATTCGTGCCGCCGTGGCTATGGCCGAACAGGAGCGCGCTGCGGTGGGTCGAAAAACGATTTTATTTGTCGATGAGGTACACCGATTTAACAAAGCCCAGCAGGATGCCTTCTTGCCCTATGTTGAAGACGGCACGGTTATTTTTATCGGTGCCACCACTGAAAACCCCTCTTTTGAATTAAATAATGCGCTTCTATCACGATGCCGCGTGTATGTGTTGAAAGGCTTAGCATTACCGCAGCTGCAAAATGTAGTGCGTCAGGCCTTGAGTGACAGTGAACGAGGATTGGCAAATAGCGGTCTGCAGTTGAATGAGGATGAGCTAAAAATACTGGCGCTGGCTGCCGATGGCGATGCTCGCAAGGTGTTGAACCTGTTAGAGATCGCCAGCGATTTTGCCTGCGAAACTCAAATAGAGGGTGACACAGTGCGGGTGATTGACCGCGCCGTCATTGATGAAGTGCTAGCCAGTGATGTGCGTCGTTTCGACAAGGGGGGCGATCTTTTTTATGAGCAGATATCCGCCATGCATAAATCTGTTCGCGGTTCCTCTCCCGACGGCGCTCTCTATTGGTTTGCGCGTATGCTCGACGGTGGCTGCGACCCCCTTTATATAGCCCGTAGGGTGGTGCGTATGGCCAGTGAAGAGGTGGGCAATGCAGACCCTCGCGCGCTCGAATTAGCCCTTAACGCTTGGGACACACAAGTGAGACTCGGCAGTCCTGAGGGTGAGCTGGCGATTGCTCAGTCACTTGCCTATACCGCCGCAGCACCTAAAAGTAACGCTGTTTACAAGGCGTTTAATCAAATTATGGCTGATGTTCGCGCAGACCCTGCCTATGATGTGCCACTGCATTTACGTAATGCGCCCACGAGTTTGATGAAAGATCTAGATTACGGTACGCAGTATCGCTATGCCCACGACGAACCCGATGCCTATGCCGCAGGAGAGTGCTACTTGCCGGAGGCTATTGCTGAACGCCAGTATTATCACCCTGTGCCGCGCGGCTTGGAGATTAAAATTGCCGATAAGATGCGTCGTTTAAAAGAGCAGGATCAGGCCAGTGCAATTAAGCGTTATGGCGGCACTGGGAGCTTATGATGCAGTGGTTAGCGATAGCATTTGGCGGCGCTTTGGGCGCAATGGCGAGGTTCGCCGTGACCTCATATATGGGGCATATTCTGGATAATCGGTTTCCGCTGGGCACTCTTGTGGTGAATGTTCTAGGCTCGGCACTTGTTGGTATCTGCTATGTGTTGATTATTGAAAAGGGTGCCTGGGCGCCTGAGTGGCGACATGTGTTGATGATCGGTTTTCTCGGCGCCTTCACAACTTTTTCGACTTTTTCACTGGATGCGCTGAATATGTGGCAAAATGGCCATCAAACTTTGGCAGTTGTTTACGCCGCTATCACCTTTGCAGCCAGTTTAGCAGCGGTGGTTGCCTCCGTAGAGATTACCCAGCGGCTTGTTTAAAGCCTTTACCTCTTAAATTTTGCTTAATATAGATAATAACCATGCTTGATCAAAAAACCGTTCGCACCCAACCCGAAGCCATAGCTGAAGCCCTAAAAAAACGAGGCTACAGTTTAGATATTGCCGCTTTAAAGCAGCTTGAAGCTGAACGTCGCTCGGTGCAGGGCAAGACAGAAGAACTGCAGCAGCAAAGCAATAGTCGCGCTAAGAATATCGGTAAGGCGAAAGCTGCCGGCGAAGACATTGCCCCTTTACTGGCGGAAGTCGGCCAGTTGAAGAAAGATTTGGCCGCTGCCGAACATGAGTTGGCTGCCGTACAAGCATCGTTAGAAACGCTGCTCGCCGGTATTCCTAATATTCCCGCCGACTCTGTGCCTGAAGGTCTGAGCGAAGACGATAATGTTGAGCTGCGCACTTGGGGTACTCCGCGCCAGTTTGATTTTGATGTGGTCGATCACGTTGACCTTGGCGATGCACTCGGTGGTTTGGATTTTGCCACAGCCACAAAACTGACCGGTTCGCGCTTTGCGGTAATGAGCGGTGGTATCGCGCGTCTGCACCGAGCACTAGCGCAATTTATGCTCGATACTCATATTAGCGAGCACGGCTATACCGAAGTTAATGTGCCTTTTATTGTCAACTCCGATTCACTATATGGCACAGGTCAGCTACCCAAATTCGCAGAAGACCTGTTCAAGCTCAGTGATGACCGCGATTTGTATCTGATTCCTACTGCCGAAGTGCCGATAACAAATATGCTGCGTGGCGACATTATTGATGACGCCGACCTGCCATTGAAGTTTGTCGCCCACACGCCGTGCTTCCGATCCGAGGCAGGTAGTCACGGCCGCGATACTCGCGGCATGATCCGTCAGCACCAATTTGAAAAAATTGAGCTGGTACAGTTTGTCCGCCCAGATGAGTCAGATGCTGCTCTAGAGGGCTTAACCGCTTGCGCTGAAGCGATCTTGCAAAAGTTGGAATTGCCGTATCGCACCGTAATTCTCTGTGGTGGCGATATCGGCTTCTCTTCGACTAAAACGTTTGATATCGAAGTTTGGGTGCCGTCACAGGACAAATACCGTGAAATTTCATCTTGCTCAAGCTTTGGCGATTTTCAAGCGCGCCGCATGATGACTCGGTACCGCAACCCTGAATCCGGTAAGCCGGAGCTGGTACACACTGTTAACGGCTCTGGTCTGGCGGTTGGCCGCACCTTGCTGGCGGTACTGGAAAATCATCAAAATGCCGACGGCAGCGTTACTGTTCCAGCGGCTCTACAGCCCTATATGGGAGGCCTAGACGTCATCAAATAACGTCATACTGCTCTTTTAGCGGCTGAACTCTTGTCACGTTGTTTGGTCGCTGACTCTCCCTCCAACTTATATCGTTTTACACTTTTGCTATGGAATACTTCCCGATATTTATGGCCTTAAAAGGTCAGACCTGTCTGATTATTGGCGGTGGTCGCATTGCCTATCGCAAAGCGGTACCGCTGCATAAGGCCGGCGCTAAGCTTCAGGTTATCGCCCCTGAGATTGGCGATGAGCTGCGCGAGTTGGTTGCCAATGGGGGCGGGGAGTGCCTGCAGCGTGAATTTCTTGAAAGTGATCTTGATGGTTGCCGACTGGTGGTATCGGCCACCGATAATAAGTCATTGAATCAGCGCGTCTCGGTATTGGCCCAACAGCGTCAGTTGCCGGTTAACGTGGTTGATAACCCAGCCTATTGTAGCTTTATTACCCCGTCGATTGTTGAACGCGGCCCGATGATGATTGCCATCTCCAGTGGCGGCGCGGCCCCAGTACTGGTGCGTAGCTTGCGGGCTAAAATTGAAACAATGCTGCCTGCAACCTACGCGGGTTTAGCGACTTTAGCTCACAGCTTTCGACATAAGGTAAAAGAGGCGATTACTAGCGATGCAGGCCGCCGTCATTTTTGGGACAAGGTCTTTTCTGGTCCAGTTGCCGAGCGTGTTCTGGCCGGAAAACTCGAACAGGGCGAATTGCTGTTGCAACAGGCACTGGACGGTGAGGATATATCGGCCAGCATAGGCGAAGTGTATTTAGTAGGGGCTGGTCCCGGTGACCCCGACTTATTGACCATAAAAGCACTGCGACTGATGCAACAGTGTGATGTTGTGCTTTATGACCGTCTCGTTTCAGACGAGGTGATGAACTTGGTGCGGCGCGATGCAGAGCGTGTCTATGTCGGCAAGCGCCGCGCCGAGCATTCGGTGCCACAGGGCGACATTAGTCAGATGTTAGTGGACTATGCGGTGCAGGGTAAACGTGTACTCAGGCTAAAAGGCGGGGACCCATTTATCTTTGGTCGCGGCGGCGAAGAGCTGGAGTTATTAGCAGAGCATAAAATTGCTTTTCAAGTAGTGCCTGGCATTACTGCGGCATCGGGCTGCGCCGCTTACACCGGTATACCGCTGACCCACCGTGATTACTCACAGTCAGTGCGTTTTATTACCGGTCATTTAAAAGACAACTCTATCAACTTAGATTGGCCGGCATTGGCGCAGCCCAATCAAACCTTAGTGTTTTATATGGGGCTAAAGGGGCTGCAGGTTATCTGCCGTTCTTTAATTGACGTCGGGCGAGCAGCATCAACACCGGCGGCATTGGTCGAAAAGGGTACTACCGCGAATCAGCGGCTACTGGTGGGAACTCTAGCCACACTTTCTGACATCGTTGCCAAAGAAAACGTGCACGCACCAACCTTGCTCATTATTGGCGATGTGGTAAACCTGCATAAGCAGTTGCAGTGGTTTAAGCTTTGATTTCAAATGCCGATAACATCGTTATGAAGACTTTATAATAACAAGATGAGTATATAGCCTACTTATAAGGCCGCTGTTGCCGTCTAGTCAAATCA
>CAJWZU010000046.1 GCA_913050115.1 uncultured Cellvibrionales bacterium | reverse complement strand
CTTGCCAATCGCCGTCACACCAACGCCAACAAATCCCAGCAATCCTGCCACAGCGGAGATCGGATGGACTTTCTCTTTCAGCAACAGCCGTGCGAACGGCAGAATCAACAACGCAGCCGTAAAGCCGATGACTGTAACTTCCGCCAGCTCCAGTTTTCCCAATGCGAAAAAGAACAGATAAGTCGCCGTCACATGGATCAGACCGCGCATGGCGTGGAACCGTGTGGCCGTCCATCCCGGCAATCGGCGTCCGCTCAGAAAGAATGGGATAGAGATGAATATCGTCGCCATCGTGAATCGCCAGAAGACCAGCGTCACAAGGTCCATGTCGGCACTGACATATTTCACAAGCGCGTCCATCACTGTGCCACAAAAGACAGCGCCAGAAGCCGTGAGAACCGGCGATGTCAGAAATTTGAGGTTCACAGCAACACGCCTCCAGGAACGCGCGACGCTATAGACGATTATCTGGCTTCGCAATCGACAGATGTCTCAATCCCACCACAAAATGATAAGACTTCTTACATCCGTTTCGTTGAACTTCGGTCATTGGGAGCTTATCCTTGTTTAAATGGTCCAGGGATGACGTCGCGGGAAAAAGGAGCCCTGATATGGGTGAGATCATCAATCTGAACAAAGCGCGCAAGGCGCGAGAGAAAGCCGTTAAGGAACAAAAAGCTGGTGAAAACCGCGCCAAACACGGTCAGACGAAGTCTGAGAAAAAGTCTCTGTCTTCAACTCTTGAGAAGCTTCGCCGTTCGCTCGATGGTTCAAAGCTGGATGGTCCGGATGAACCGCCTCGCCCTCCAAAGCGCAACGTCTGAAAATACAGTTCACATTCTTTCACTTAGCGATAGTTTCATCTAGCCAAGTGTAAAAGTTGACGCTAGGTTCACCCGGTCTCAAACCGGGAGGACATATAATGCGTGAAGCAGTCATCGTATCCTACGCCCGCACTGGCCTTGCTAAAGCCAATCGCGGTTCTCTGAATAACACTCACGGCATCACAATGGCAGGTCACGCCATTAAGGGTGCTATGGAACGCGCCGGCATTGATCCGGCAATTGTCGAAGATGTTTATCTGATCGGGAAAAAGGGCTCTACGTTGGTGAATTAAGTCTGGAAGATCAAATTGTGTTTGTCGGTATCAGTAGCCCGCATCGTAACGAGGCCTTCGCAGCCGCACAATTTATTATGGATTACCTAAAGACTCGCGCCCCTTTTTGGAAAAAAGAAACGACCAGCGCCGGCAACAGTATTTGGTTGGATGCCACAGAATCTGACGCTGCTGCTGCCCAGAGATGGGCGCAGCATAGTGATTAGATCTCTGCTATTAATACTGTTGATACTCCAGCCACTTGCCGCTAACGCCAGTGCTCATTTTCGCATTGCCGTGGCCGCCAATTTTCGCAGCACGCTCGAAATTATCCTCGAGCAATATAGAGCCGCGCAGCCCGATGTCAGCATAGAGTTTTCTAGCGGCTCATCGGGCAGTCTTTACCAACAAATACTGCATGGTGCCCCTTATCAGTTATTTTTATCGGCAGATAGCCGCTACCCTAAACAGTTAGAGGCACAAGGGTTATTGCACGCTAACTTTCGTGCGACTTACGCAATAGGCGAACTGGTACTGTGGGCGCCGCTTGCTCCGCTGCACCATGCCAAACAAATAAGCTCGAGTATAACGCTGGCCGTGGCCAACCCCAAAACTGCTCCCTATGGCCGTGCAGCGGC
This sequence comes from uncultured Cellvibrionales bacterium, assembly GCA_913050115.1. GTDB lineage: Bacteria > Pseudomonadota > Gammaproteobacteria > Pseudomonadales > Cellvibrionaceae > UBA1124. The sequence goes on along the minus strand of CAJWZU010000046.1, from coordinate 20,553 downwards.
CGAAGTTATTGCGGCTCTGTCACTGCAACCCTTAAAAATTATACAAGGTCACAGCATTGCTCAGGTGCATCAATTTGTTGCCAGTGGCAATGCCGATGCCGGATTTATCGCGCGCAGCCAAGTACTAAATACCGGTCAAGTAATCAGCATAGAAAAAAACCTCTATAACCCCATACAGCAGCAAATGGCGCTATTGACCCCGGATAACTCGGCAGCCAAAGATTTTTATCGCTATTTATTAACGCCTGCCGCGCAACAGATTATTCGCCAGCACGGCTATCAGCTACCCGAGCCGCAGTCGCAGGAGGAAATTCTTGGAACTCACAAACCATGACTGGCAAGCGCTGTGGCTAACGATACAGCTGGCCACTACCACCACCGTTATGTTGATAATGATGTCTCTACCACTGGCTTGGAAACTTGCTGGCTGGCAGTCGCCCTTTAAAATACTGGTGGAAACCATCATAACTTTGCCACTCATTTTACCGCCCACCGTCATCGGCTATTATTTGTTATTGGCTTTCTCACCCCATTATTTTGTCGGCCACTGGTACTCGGTGCTATTTAACCAACAACTCGCTTTTAGCTTCGAAGGTATTTTGATCGCCTCGCTAATTTACAGCCTACCCTTCGCGCTCAAACCACTTCAAGCCGCCTTTGAACAACAGGGCGCAGCACTCAGTGAGAGCGCCGCCCTACTGGGTTTTAGTCCTTGGCAGACAATTATCCATATACTTTTACCAAACATTCGCCCTGCACTGTTAGGTGCTGCCACATTGACTTTCGCTCATACCGTGGGTGAATTTGGAGTCATACTCATGATCGGCGGTAACATTTCGGGTGAAACCCAAGTGGCATCGATCGCACTATTCGATCATGTTGAGAACTTAGAATACGGCGCCGCCAACAGCTTGGCATTAATACTATTATTATTTTCTTGCACGATAGTGCTGCTGTCACAATGGTTGAGCCAAAAGCAAATTCGAACAATAACGAATGCGCCGCCATGCTAAAGCTCCAGATTAGTATCACTGAGCCGCTGCGACTGGATATTGCTAGTCAAACTTCTACCACTATCACCGCTTTGCTCGGCCACTCGGGTTCCGGTAAAACAAGCCTGCTGCGTGCAATCGCCGGACTCAACAAAAGTGCTGGTAGCATTATCATAAACGCGCAAGAAGTTAATGGCTTGGCGTGTTACCAACGTCCAGTCGCGCTGGTACAGCAAAAGGCTCAGCTATTTGATCACTGGAGCATTGCGCAACATATACAACAGGTTAGAAAACGCGCTTTTGACTATTGCCTTGATATTGACAAACTTAGCGCAGACCTCGGCATAACACCACTGCTCGCCCTGCACCCGCAACAATTAAGCGGTGGTCAGAGCCAGCGAGTTGCGCTGCTGCTGGCTTTACTTCGCGAACCCAAGTTGCTACTACTCGATGAAAGTTTTAGTGCTTTGGATGAGCAAGCCAAACGCTCGCTGTTTAGGCCACTAAAAAAAGCCCTGCAACTACTAGGCGCTCAAGCACTACTGGTTTCTCACCAGCTGCGCGATTGCGCCGCTCTTGCGGATGATTGTTGGATATTAGAGCCTGCGCCTCATAGCTTGGCCGCTAGCATTGGCTATCAGGGTAGTATCGGCGCTGGTCTCAAACACTACCAAGGCGACAGCGGCTGCTCGGCGCTGTTAGCCGCCCGGTTCATTAATTATGATCCGCAATCGGATTTAAGCCGATATGAGCTCAGCGTAGACAAATCATCAACGCCTACGCAAATATTTTCCCGCGGTCGCAGCCCGTGCCTCGAGGGTAATAACGCCCGATTAGCTCTTTACGCGGACGATATAGGCATAAGCCTGCAGCCCCTTGAACTCAGTAGTTTTGCCAACGTCGTGTCGGTAAACATTATCACGATCAAAAGAGATGACTACGGATATCTACTCACCGCTGAGCTCAGCCGGCAACAGATCTATATTCATGTCACCGAGGGCTCACTTCAACGTCTAAATCTATCGGTTAACTGCTCAGCCTATGCTATTTTTAAGGCCGGTGCGGTAGACGTACTGTCGAGTTAGTAGGCAAACATCGGATTTAATCTCCCATCTAACTCAGTGCCTTTCTCCTAATGCTGTTGCAGCCAAGCCTAAACTGTCAACACCTAGTCCTTGCTAGCTGCCAGCATCAGACAAACTAAACCCACGTCATTATTGACCATCATTGATGGTGCCACTTAGCGCTAGCTGAATATAATTTGACAAAAAATGACTACAAAGAGCAACAGCAAGCATAATGCCTGCCGAGTATAATCGAACAAAAAGCGGCTGCCCAACCAATAGAAAAACCCAAAAGTTATTTAAGGCATAAGGTAAATAATTTCGCTAAATGGTACCTGCAGAGGTCAACCAGTATAGCCGTTACAGAGGCATCACCTCTGGTCAGCAGGCGAGGAGAAAAACGGCTATTTTTTTGTGGCCATCGTGGCGCCATAAAAACTAAATAAGTGACTAACGAGCGATTGTTTGAAATTTTAAAAAGAAGCAGTAAACTGTTTTAAATACTAGTTAATTACATTGATAAAATATATGCAAAAAATCTGACTATACACACTCAACTTCATCCTAATGGATCACCAAAATTCACATGAAAGTGTAGGTGTTTTGAATCTTGATATTCGCCGATATTTGACACTACACGGGCGGCCCCATGTTCGTCGCTCACATCCTTAGCAATAATTCTCACTACATCTAACACTTTATGGACTAAGTCAATAGAGTGCCCGCCTAGATCTATAAGGGACGGAATGTGTTGCTTAGGTATAACAACAATATGTACAGGCCAAAATGGGCGAGTATGGTAAAAGGCAAGTACGTCATCAGTTTCGTAAACCACTTTTATCGAGGTTTTTCCTGATAAAGCTTGATCACAATAAAAATCGTTATCCATACAAATTCATTCTTTAAGTATTAAAAAAATCTTGCCCTTATAAGGTCTAGATCAGCTGCAGCTATTGGTTAATTACCAACACCTAATGCTAGCTTATTCATATAGTTAGCTAAATTTTGACTTCCTAAATTTTTTGAAGACTTAAGCCCTTGATATACGCCTAATTGATCTTCACACTGCCTATGTTGACCCAATTTAAGCTTACCCTCAAGTCGAGATATTTCTAACTTAAAACCGACGATCCCCATCAAAAGCTTATCCCTAAACTCATTAGTGACTATTGCACGGTCGCTGAGAAGGCTTGGCTCATACTTTTTCATGGCTTGTTCAACCACTTCTATCGTGGAATTCTCATCCAGTAATGTGACAGTGCCATAGACATGCACTGATGCATAGTTCCATGTGGGCACAGCGGGTCCTTGTGCGTACCATGAAGGTGAAATATACCCATGCGGCCCATTAAAAATAACCAAGGTCTCCGCTGTGCCTATTTCCTGCCAATGTGGGTTAGCTTTGGAAAAATGACTATATAAAATACCACTAGCCCCTTGTTCGGCTTCCAGAACGAAGGGCAAATGGGTTGCATTCAAAGATTCAGTGACAATGATTCCAAAACTAAACTCGTCGATGAAATCATGAGCTTTAGAGATTTCATCCATTTTCATATTACTGGGTATGTACATAATTTCCGAGGGTAATAAATTCTTTTGGCAGGACCAGCAAAGGCTTCATATAAATTATTATATAGCAACTAACTAAGGTAAAAATTATATATACAGTAGCAGGCCACTACGAACACCATGATAAAAAAAATATTTGCGCCTGCCCCTGAATTAGCACCTGAGTGAGAATGAGTTGATGAGCTATGTGGCTTATTTTCACTAGAATACAAATCGACTAGCTCTTTAGATTCTTTTAATCCTATCCCTCTAATTTTACGCAATATCTTTATTGCATCGACTTTCTTTCCGCTTTCAATTGCTTCAATAACTTCAGGTTCTAACTCTATCATTTATTTTATTACCTATTTTTTATCCAATAGAACGCCAATTTAACCTGCCGATTGGCGCTACTGTAATAAACGATTGTTGTTAACTCAACTTTTTAACTAAGTATTTTTGGGTGCAAACATAATTATCGCCATACCCAGCAGAGCGACACAACCACCGATGGCATCCCACATAGTTGGCTTTACACCATCAACGACCCAAAGCCACAATAAGGCCACAAAAATGTATACGCCGCCATACGCAGCATAAACTCGACCAGTTGCAGTGGGGTGCAGAGTGAGCAACCATGCAAAAAGGGCCAGACTTAACCCAGCAGGAATCAATAGTAGTATACTTTTATCTTGTTTAAGCCACAGATAAGGCAGATAGCACCCCAAAATTTCGGCTATAGCTGTTACAACAAAAAGAGCGACAGTTTTAAATTCAAACATGGAAGGCCATAAACCGGTAACCCAACTATTAATTTTCGTTTGATTAAATTTTTAGGCTAATATCGTTTGTACAATAATTCAATTAAAGCTGATTCTATTGTATTTCTATTAATCATGTCACCAGCTAATGCTTCTGAAGAAAAAGCGCCTTTAAACCATTGCGATTGGCTGTGATTATTAATTTTTTCAATGCTCCCCATACTTTTTTCGTCTTAAAAGACCAAACCATTCGAGGAAGTTCTTTCAGGAGATAGGCAACCAAAGTAAATAAAAATCAATTTCTCATGGTCCATATCAGGCTAAATCCTACTTCTGATTCTGATTCTGATTCTGAAAATTTCACTCCGGCAATCACAAAACCTCACATAATGCGTATAACTACTTCTTGATATTTTATTGCCCTCCGATACTGCATATTTTGGGTATATAAATAACTAAGCGGACAGAGTTATTACCGTATTTATAATTATTACGATGAGCTTAGGGCTTACCATTTAATGATTTCAACTACGGTTTAAACTGAACAAATACTGCCCATCACTCAGCTTACCGACCTATTGATCGATAAGAAGGATTACCCACCTGAATATACTCAACTTACGACGAGGTTGCGGCCATTGGCAATCGGCAGCGTTCTAGCGCCGCCGATTGCCAATATCTAAGTACTGTTACATAGTTCGCGCCTTACTCTTAATCGTATGCCCAGTGCTAGCGGGCCTTGTGCTAACACCTTGCCTAGCACGCACGTGCCGGTCCATATGAGCGTGATTAAAAGACTTCGTCGGCATGCGATGGTTGCCCAGACTTGATGAGCCTGGGCGTATTTGCGGACGCGTAGCCGGTCGCACACTGGGCCTAACTGCTGGCCGAGACTGATGGCCCGTATTGGGATGTAGCGCTGGACGCGTGGCCGGTCGTGCACTGGGTTTAACGGCTGGCCGAGGCTGATGACCTATATCAGGATGTACCGCTGGCCGCGTGGCCGGTCGTGCACTGGGTTTAACTGCTGGCCGAGGCTGATGACCTGTATCAGGATGTACCGCTGGCCGAGTGTGTGGCTTCACCACGTTATCGGGTAGGTGAGCCGTGTCATGATCTGGACGCACAGGCTTTTGACCATCGACTGGGTGCCAGGCTTTGTCTTTGCGAATGTGCCATTGGTCGCCGTCATGGCGCGCTACCTGCCCCTTGCGATCAGCGTAAAGATTGTTATTTTTATGACTCACATTGCGAGTCTGTTTCAAGTCCTTGTGGATCAATGACTGGTCTGCGATACGACTTTTATTGGCAACATTATGGTAGAGGTTATTTTTTGTGCGCTCTTTGGTTCTGTGCTCATAAGCAAGCGTTTGCCGACCAACGTTGACGTTGCGCCCAATGTGAATATCACCCGTATTGATATTGATGTCATTATGGCGATAGCCCCCACCATAGAATCCGCCACAGCATCTTCCTGGATGATAGCCATGGTGCCAACCGCCGCCCCAAGCCATACCGGCTCGGTAAAAAGGCGAGCCCCAGCTGACCCCGTAGTTCCAACCCTGCCAAGGGTTGTAGCCCACATGGAAGCCCCAGGTAGGAGTTCTGGGGTAATACACACGCCCGATATAGGGTGGGTAATACCAGCCTGTGCCATAAACCGGTACGCCGTAGTAATTGAATGACCACAAATAACCCGGTGTGTAGCCTACATAAACGACTGAGGGCGTCGACTGATAAATGTGTACATGTGTGGTGTTATAGACCGGTGCTGACGGTGGTATTGCCGCAATTTTTTCTTCAGGCACGCTGTCGGCCACAGTCCAAGGTCCTTGTGGATCAGTGGCAGTAAACCAGACACCGTTATCGGCGGCATAGTACACACCGTCGATGCGTAAAACCTGTGCTCCGGTGTTTATCGCATAGGCCACCGAGGTGCCCTCAATAGACAGGAAATTGGGCTTGCCATCGTAATTCACAACAAGTGTTGTCTCATCGCGGTTCACAGCCGCCGTCTGTGGTATTTGTGCATCGGCAACCGCCTCTTCGGCCTCGGGTGTGCCAGCCACAGAATGGCGTACGCCGCCAATGTCCGACGCGGGCGGAATGCTGGCAAAACTGTCTGGCAATTTGTCTCCCCGCACGAAGTTCCAAGGGCCACTAGCGTTTGAAGCACGATACCAACGGCCCGACAGCTGCAGGTAAACATTGCCACTATCAAGGTCGCGTATCCACGGAGTTTCTGTGTTTTGTACATATAACAACTGGCCTCCATCCAAGCTGGTCCAGCTCGGCACCCCGGTGCTAACAATTAATTCGGTAGGCTCGGTGGCGGTCACAATGTCAGGCACCTGCATCGCGGCAGCGGCGGTCTCCTCGGTCTGCGTGCTGATCATTGTTACCAAATCCTGAGGGGGATTCTTGGTTGGCGTCCAAGGGCCTAGTGGGTCATTCGATACATACCAAGCAGACCCATTGGTGAGATAAACGCGCCCAGACTCGGTATCCCTAACCACCACCATGGCGGTGTTTAGGGCTCGCTCATAGGCGCTATTGTCGACGGGGGAAAAACGCGGTGCGCCATCGAACAACAGCAGCACCGATAAGGCTTCTCTAAACAGGATGCGTGGCGGCGTATTGTCGATGTCGGCGAGGCTATCATGGGCCTTTTGATTCGCCGCCAAACTGGCCGTCATATCCGATAACGCCATATGAACTGCCGTATCGGCAAAGGCACGCTCTACCTGCTGCGTCAAACTCTGCTCCTGAGTGTCCTTGGAGTCGGGCCAGGACACACGGTCGATACGAATCTCGGTAAATGTGGCGAGATTTTCTGCCCTGTCGGTAGTCACCCTCGCCGAGAACCAAGCTACACCGAATTCCGGCTCTTCGACGTTGTCGAACTGTATCGATAGTGCGGCTCGCGCGGTCATCGTGTCGCGCGTTATCGACTCGGGTTGCGGCTGATAAATCGTCACCGCACCAGCGGTAAGGGGTATCTCTTGCGGCCACTCGGTGGCCACAGCGGGAAACGCCAAAGCTAAGCCCAGCAGCGCCGTCGTGAAGCTGAACCCGATTGTCTTGCGCAAAATTCTCATGCCCATCTCGCTTTCCTTTAGTCGATCACACGACGGGCAAACTACAACCGATTATGCGCCAAAGCGAGCATAGATCCCCGCTTAGTACGCCACATACGAGAGCAGAATGAGGTCGGATGAAACTTCTTGTTACAGCAAAATTAGGACGATGCGTACAATTTTTTGACGCTGCCGAAGTCGCTACAACATTGTTAATGTGTACGATAATAATAAGAGAGCACTGAGCGAGGAACGACACTGCGACATTACTGGCCATTCCATTGCCAAAAAGTGCAGTCCAATATGACCGCAGTTTGTTGTTTCAGATTCTATCAGATTTTATCGATTACGATAGTTGCGACATTGGCCACTTCAGCCAATTAAAAACCGGCAGCCTTTAAAATATCTACTCCTCGGTTTAAAATTACTCCATTCATCGCGCACTATCTAACCCACTGTTGTTGTGCAGAGATAATCATAAATCAAAGACCTGAGCCTTTCTCTTGGTCTCTTTCTCTTAGTCTGCGAGCATTATTCCAAGCTCAATACCCACGTCGACTTTGTCCGCCTCTTCAGCCGCCTCAACAAGGCCACTTTTTATTCGGTTAGCAGCTAACTTTTCCGGCGCCGTTAAGTACGCGATGATGGACTGCTGGCGCTGCGTGGCCAACTCTGTGAGCTGCTGTTGACTAACTGGCTGAGCAACTTCAAGGCGTTGCCTCAAGTCCTTAAGATAGGCAAAATCATCAGGCAGTGTGTCACCAGTGTTGGGATCGGTCATCGTAAAGCCGGTACGCAGTGCTTTCAGTTCAAGCTCAGGCAACCTCGTTTTAGCAAGTTTTTCCAGCGTTTGGATGCCGCGCTTGGTAATAGTCTGCTGGTCGTCTGTATCATCAAGCCCTTGTAAAAATACATTCACCTGCTCATCAAGCATGGCTTTTTGAATAGCGGGCTTATCGAGGGCCAATATATAAATTCCGGGTACTGCCAATTGGAGGCTGGGACGCTGAGTAAGACCGGTTATTAGCTGCTCGAGTTTTTCGCGCTGCGGTGGCTGCAAGTCACTGCGCCCAGCTTGAAAATCAATACTCTCAAGGTCGCTATCGTCGCCGCCGACCAGAGCGCCCAATAACTTAAACGGTGAAGTGACCGCTTTAGTAATTAAGTTCACAAAGGCCTTAAAGATTAACCCACGAGCGGTAAAATCAGGAGAATCAATATCGCCACTAACTTGCAAGTCAACATCGATTACGCCGCTAGCATCCGTCATCAGTGCTATGGCTAGATCCAATGGCAGATCTACAGCGTCCTCGCTTTCGACGTCTTCACCAAGAGTGAAGTCCTTCATCGTAATACTGTTATCGCCTTTAATAGTATTGTCTTCAAGTAGATATTCGAGATTTAAACTTAATTTTCCACTGGCAATTTTTCGGCCGGCAAATTGTGCCGTATAGCCAGACAGCTCGGGCATATTAATGTTGCTAAAGTTAGCAACAATATCGGTTTGCTCCGCAGGCTCACTTAAGCGGGTGTCACCAGTAATCTTAGCCAAGCCAAACTCACCAATAGTCCCTTCAAAATCCAATGCCGACGGCTTACTACTGAAACTATCACTCGCTGATACCGTGCCGGAAAAATCCTGTATTAACACGCGAAAAGGCAATGGTAGTGACTTATCTTCAAAATCCAGCGCCCCCCCGCTTAGCAAAGTGCTACCCACACGAAGCCGCAGTGGTTTAGCGTTGTCGTCGGTTTGCGTAAGCTTGCTATCGTCAATCGCAGAAGCCTGTGCAACCGCCAACTTTTGCACATTGGTGCTGCCATCGTCAAAGATAACCAGCTTAGCAAAAGGATTAAGCAATTGTATTCCTGCGATTTCAAGATTGGCATCGTCCAGACCTAGGCGAACCTGCTGAAAGGCCAGGGACTGCCAAGTCAGCAGTTTAGCGTTGCTGGTGCTGTCTGCAACCGCCAGTTCCTTTACCGCTAAATTACCGTTAAATAGCAAGGTCTCTAGCGGTGATGAACTGATGTTGCCATCAATGAACAAACCGCCATTCGTTAATTTAATACGCGCCACTTCACTGATCCAGGGTTGTAGACCACTTAAAGACAGAGCATCTATGTTGACATGAGTGTCGAGCTGAAGGTCAGGGCTGACGCTCAAAGTACCTGCCAGCTTAACTGAACCACCGCGCTGCGCGGCAAGGCTGGCGCTAAGCTGGGCCGTTGCTTGCGGCTGATTTGATAGCTCGAGTAACTCTAAATTAATAGCCTGCCATTGCAATTGACCGGCTTGATTGAGGCTGCGATCGTTAACCGTAAGGGTCATGTCCTGCAGACGCGAAGCACCCACCGTAATTGCCCATGATTGTTCTGTGTCATCAATATCTGCAGCAACAAGAGACGGAGCAGCAGCCTTGGCGCTGTCCTCACTGGCGTTTTGTGCAGGCGGGTCTTGGTTAGCCAAGCGTTGGCCGTTGGCACTGGGTTCGTTGGCATTCTGAGCAGTGGTTTGATTGCCAGCAGAAGGCAGCCACATCTTCATCAAATTAAGACTTTTATCCGCCTCTCGAGTGATAACCAATTGTGGCTGTTCTAGAGTAATAGTTTCAAGATGCAGAGTATTTTGAGGCCAGCGTAATGAGCCTCCGCGCACACGCAAAGCCGGCAAGGTAAATGGCGTTTCGCCATCCTCTTTTTCAGTCAAAGTAAGATCGAGTAAATCTAGCGAGAAATTATCAATAGCGGCCTCAATACTGCCACTGGCCAAAGTATTAATGCGGTAGTCGAGGGCGATATCCAAACAGCAGTTACTGATACCCACACCCAGCTGGTCCTCAAAATATCGATCAATAAGTGGCAAGGGCGAACCATGGAGTTCTAAGCGTCCATTTGACTTCAGCGGGGCAATATCGATACTACCAGCCCAGGTGAGCTCTACTCCATTTTCGGTTTTCAAGCTCACCAGCTGCTCGCCTTCCAAACCTGGCAACGTATTGAAATCATTCATACTGATATCAATAGGGGCTATTTGCGCAGTAAAGTCGACGTTAGGCACCTCATCTCGGATATCAATCACTCCGTCACTGATACTAAAGTTACCAATAAGCAAACGTAATGGGCGCGTATCTGAGTCGTTACTAGGTGGCTCAGTTTGAATATTGCCTGCACTTATATCATCTAGCAAGCGGCCAATATTGGAGTCATCAACACTGTAACGTACAAGGTAAACATGCGGCGCAACAACAGCGATCTCATGGAAATCTAGGGCAAAATGCCAGATGCTAGTCACATCCAAATTGGCAACAAACTGCTTAAGGACCAACAGCGGCGCACCCTGCTCATCAAGCACGCTTAATTCATCGAGTTGCAATCGCAACGACCAAGGGTTAAAACTTACTTGCTTAACCACCGCATCATGCTTAAGTAATTGCTGACTGAGTTTGGGGATTTGATCTTGCAAAATCATAGGCGTTGCAACAAAGCCGAGCAGACTATAGAGCAATATTAGCGTCACACCCCAGAAGCGTTTATTGCGAGGGTTTCGCCAGCTGTGTATATTTTTCCAATCGTCGAACATAAGCTAGGTATCCAATAAATTTCAAATATACACGGGGTCAGGTCCTTGATTTTTGATTCTTAATTAAACCACTCATCGTTGAATAGTGTAATTTAAAGTAATCACCAAGCGCCCTTAACGAGTAACCACTATTCTGGCAGCCCTGGCTAGTGCTGAGTTTTATGCTTGATCAATCTTTCAAATTTAGCCAAAAAATTCGTCAAGCTACGCCTTTGCATCGAAGGACAGTCACCTAAGCCTTTATCGAGATCAATACGAATACGATTTCGTGCAACAAGCTCATTATGACCTAAGAATACCTGATTTCGAAAATTTTCAAAGGGAGAAGGTTGATTCTTATCCTCGGTAAAAAATTGCTTATACCGGACAATAGCCATAGATGCTTTGTTGGCGAAGACAGACACAACCCATCACCCCACAAAGCACTAAGAACACAGCACTGCCCTACTGCTGTTCGACAATTACCCCTGCGCCAATCTCTAGCAAAGCAAACCATTTGTGCTCGAACCCAGTTTAATACAATGAAACGTGCCAGCTCTAACCGGTAGGAATTTTTATGAGCCAGAATAGCTGCATAGAACCCCTAGAAAATTAGCCTGAATAATAATGACTTCAATGATAAGAGTGGCTGAAAATACCCTTAGGCTAGTGCAGACCCTTAGAAAATTTTACGTTAAACGTTTAATCAGCAGATGACAGTCTTGGCTCATGAGTCAAGAAGCATGGCAGTGCCATGTGCAATCTTTGCACATCTGATCAAAAACAATTAAGAGCCGCTCATTATCAAAAATATTGTCATAGATTGCTTCACCAATGATCACCCCTAAAAAGTGATCTAGTACAACGCCCCAGAGAACCCCAATCTAAGTGGTCTTGCCATACACCGCACACCCTAAAACTACATGATATGAGCCTAGTAGAGGGGTAATGATAAATCAAAGACCTGCGCCCTTTCTCCACAGGTATAGCTAAAGACCAGCCCAGCCCACATAGCTTTGATCATAAATCGGGACAATTAGCCTTTAGTAATATCCCATACCATTTATCGACGACTTCGAATTAGTCGACTGAACCGGCTGCTGTGTGCACGATGATAAACGAGGAGCCATTCAGGCTACCTACCCAGCATTCTAATTCGACTACGTCTGGATCAACAACCGTAGCTTAAAGCCGCAACGGGAATTGAATGGGATTTCCACAAAGCCATCGGTCGCGTCGGCGCAATCGAACAATTAGCCAAAAAATTTAAACTGCGCTGGCTTCAAGGTAAACAACCCTGCCTAAATCTTTACCCTCCCAGTGATTTCCCGCTCTACTCGCCACGCGACTAAAAAATAAAACCTGCATGAAGTTAGATTTATGACCTTTCTCACTAAATTAGCCGAAAGGCTATATTTAAAATTGGCCTCCGATAATCTAAAGCTTAAAATTTGTCGGTATTAAATTTATGCCGGTCTTATTTACTGAGCCTATTTATTCGCTTCTGGAATGTTTGGGCTGTAAGTCATACGAACGCGAATACACTGAGGATTTAGCAACTTTGAATTTTTGAACGTACAGAAATCACTGTGATATCTATAGGTAGCAATTCTGCAATAGAATACAGAGGTAACTTGTTAGACTTGTTAATTCTATTAAGTAGTGAAGGTGTTCAACTGGCTAAGTATAATAGTCATACATGCTAAAGGAGTGTTTTTTCTAAACCGTATGTTTATTTTTGTTACGTGTTGTCTTTTGCATGTTGTCTTTTTTCTCCGCTCTCATCCACCTCATTGTCAAATATACTTTCGCCGGTATTAACAACAATAGGCCAAATGCGAAAAAAACAGCGCAAATAATGATGCCAGTGATGCCCATTTTTTCGGGTAAATGTACATAGCTTATCAAATAATACCCCAGTGCAACCAGAGTAAGACCTAATATTATTGATAATTTTAACAACCGTATCAGTGTTCTTTCATTCACCATAGCGTCACCATTATTATAAATATTTTCACACTAATAAAAACACACAATGAAGTTTAGCATATACAAGGTGTCGAGCGTTGCCAACACACTTGTAATTCAACATAGAGATAGGACAGCCGGCCTTTAAAAAAATCTACTCCACTGTTTACACCCAATCAAACCTTTGGGGGCGATCTCGCCAACTATTATTACTGTTTATGCAACCATATGAGCAAATAAACAAGTAATTTATGACACAAGCTCGTAACCATCTTATTTCACTCGACGACACGCCTTACTATCGCTGCGTCAATCCCTGCGTGCACAAAGCATTTCTCTGTGGAAGAGAAAAATTAGGACAGCCATCAATTAAGAATAAGTCACTGCCAGCTTAGCAGCAATCGATCCAACCCCATGACAACTTGTGACCTACTATAACTGTACAGATAGCCATATGGTTGTACGAACAGTGACAAAGCCCAGAGAGCAACTGGTGTCGTTAGAGGACACCCCTTATTATCACTGCATCTGCCGCTGTGTACGCAGGGCTTTTCTCTGCGGTACTGATGGAAATCAATCCTTCGAGCATCGCCGAGGCTGGATTTCTAACAGAATAAAACACCTATCATCAATTTTCACTATCGACATAGCCGCCTACGCCGTGATGTCGAACCATTATCATCTAGTAGTGCACATAGATGCAGAGCGAGCCAGTGAGCTGTCAGACGCCGATGTGATTGATCGTTGGCTTACCCTTTTTAAGGCTCCGCCGCTGATCCAGCGCCACATGGTAGAGCCTCGCACCAATCAAGCAGAGCTTGATGTAATCAACGAGTTGGTACAAAAATGGCGCTCACGTTTATGTGATATCAGCTGGTATATGCGCTCTCTGAATGAGCATATTGCACGCAAGGCTAACACTGAAGATCACTGCAGTGGCCATTTTTGGGAGGCAAGATTCAAATCTCAAGCCCTACTGGATAACACGGCTTTGCTCAGTTGTATGGCTTACGTTGACTTGAATCCAATCCGAGCCAGTATGGCTAGAACGCTCGCCCAATCCGATTACACATCGATTCAGGAACGGCTGGGTATAGCGCCCGAAAAGCATGACAACAACAAACCGGTTATAGAAGCGAATCAAAAGCCTGTTGAGCTCATGGCTTTTGCCGGTAGTATTAAAAATGACACGCCAAGCAACCACCTACCCTTTACTTTCTGTGATTATTTAGAGCTAGTTGATTGGACCGGAAGAATCGTACGCGAAGATAAAAGCGGCTACATTCCCGCAAATACCCCACTAGTATTACAACAATTTAATATCGATCCGCAACAGTGGCTAGTCAACTGCACACATATCGAACGCAACTTTTACTTAGCCATAGGCCCTGTAGCCAAATTAGAGCAGCTCGCGAATCACTTACAGCAGAAATGGCTAAAAGGCATCGCAGCCTGCCGAGCACTTTACGCCCTGGGGTAAATCCAACAACTCCCTGTAAACAATACAGCTGCTAGCCCAGTGTAATTTCTCGTGCCTAACATTTAGGTTTTAAGTGTTTTTCACCACTTAACTGATATCCAAAAATACAAAAAAGTTATTCAGAGGAAAATAAGTGGCGTATTTAGGATGCCATTTAATTAATGGCTGTCCTATTTATTTCTATTTATTTAATAATTAATGGCTGTCCTATTTATTTCTCTATTTATTTCTAATTTATTTATAATTAATCGAATGTCTGGGTAACATCAAAGAAATCAAAGCCGCAATGGCTATAAAAACTGCCGAAATCCACAAGCAAGCGGCCAGTCCATGGGCTTGATAAACCCAGCCGGATAATACCGTTCCAATCAATCGCCCCATTGCGTTGGCCATGTAATAGAAGCCAACATCGAGCGAAACTCTACTAATACTGGCATAGCTAACGATTAAATAACTGTGCAATGATGAGTTAATAGCGAAAAATACGCCAAAAATTATTAGGCCTAGGAGCAAGTTGATCTCGCTAGCAAAGTTAACGGTTAACGCTAATGCTATAGCTGCGGGAATTAATGCTAGCGCCAATGCCCAGCGAAAAGCGCTCAAGCCATCGGGCAGAGGATTTTGATGGGTCTTGGTTAAAGTGGGCGCGATTGTTTGCATAAATCCGTACCCAATAATCCAGAGCGCTAGAACCGCGCCCACGGCGCTATGGCTCCAATTCAGTTGTGTGCTTAAATACACCGGCAGCGCTACTACAAACCAAACATCGCGGGCGCCAAATAAAAATAATCTCGCCGCCGAAAGACTATTAATCGCTGGGCTTTTGGAAAATATTTGAGTAAAGCTATTTTTGTGTTTGGCTTTGCCTAGATCTTTTTTAAGATAACGCATGCTAAGTAACCAAACAGCGCTTAATACCCATGCCATTATGGCTATGGCACTTTGAAATCCAAACAAGGATAACAGTGCACCGCCCAAGAAAAATCCCACACCCTTGAGGGCATTTTTTGAGCCGGTAAGCCGAGCCACCCATTTATACAAACGGCGCTGTTCATTATAATTATTTTCTATACCATCGTTACTATTTTGCTCAGGCAGCAATATTTTAATCGAACTTTTGGCACTCATTTTGTTTAGGTCTTTGGCTATGCCAGACAGCGCCTGCGCGGCCATGACCCACGCCATGGTCAGTAATTCAGAGGGTACTAACAACATCGACAGGGCGGCCACTTGTAATCCCAAACCAATATTCATGGTTTTGTTTAAGCCCCAGCGCGCACCCAACCAACCGCCCACCCCATTGGTGATTACGCCGAAGACTTCATAGAAAACAAACAACAGTGCAATATACAGTGGGCTGTAGCCCAGTTGATAGAAATACAATATCACCAACATACGTAGGGCGCCGTCGGTGACGGTGAATGCCCAGTAGTTGGCGGTTATCAATAAGTATTGTTTGAGCGCCGATGAATAATTTTTTAACATGGGTTTAGGTCTTATCTTTTTGTCCCACCATCAGTGCCAGTTCGGCTACTCTGTTGGCGTATCCCCACTCGTTGTCATACCAGCAGTAGAGCTTTACTTGAGTGCCATTGACCACCATGGTCGAGAGGGCATCGACAATACTGGATCGAGGGTCGCCGCAGTAGTCGACGGAAACTAGTGGCCGCTCTTCAAAACCGAGGATGCCCTTTAATTCATTGTCGGCGGCATGTTTTAGCAGCGCATTCACTTCATTAGCAGTGGTTTCTTTCTGCAATTCAAATACACAGTCGGTTAGCGAGGCATTGGTAAGTGGTACTCGCACGGCGTGACCATTGAGCTTGCCGGTTAACTCCGGAAATATCTGGGTTATGGCGGTGGCCGAGCCGGTAGTGGTCGGTATTAGGCTGCTGCCGCAAGATCTAGCGCGGCGCAGGTCCTTGTGTGGCGCATCGATAATCGTCTGGGTGTTAGTGATATTGTGAATGGTGGTCATGCTGCCATGCTTGATGCCCAAACTTTCATGAATCACTTTTACGACGGGTGCCAGACAATTGGTGGTGCAGGATGCGGCGGTAATGATTGGGTGTAAGTCTTTATCGTAATCCTGCTCATTCACGCCCATGACGACATTGAGTATGCCCGATTCTTGTTCATTAGACACAGCGATTGGAGCGGTCACAACTACCCGTTTTACGCCTTGATCAAGATAAGCCTGCAACAGAGTTTTGCTTTTCATTACGCCCGAGGCATCGATGACAATGTCGCAGCCGGACCAGTCGGTGTCGCTAATGGCCGAGTTCTGGGTGCAGGCGATACGCGACTCGCCGGTACTTGTGGTGATCACCATAGTGCTGCCGTCGGCTTGCGCATCGTGTGCCCAGCGGCCTTGCACTGAGTCGAACTTCAGCAGGTGAGCCATAGTAGTGGCATTAGCAGCGGGGTCGTTAATTTGCACAATTTCCATTACAGGGGAATCGAGAGTTGTGCCATCGATACTGGCGCGAAAAGACAGCCGGCCGATGCGGCCGAAACCATTGATACCTATTTTTATAGTCATAAAAACCTGTGGGCGAAGTATGTATGTGAATAAATGAACGGTGGAAGACTGACTGCCTTATGTGGTCATCCGTCTTTAATTGCCGCAGGCCTGCAATATTCGTCCGGCCGGCACTTTTAATTGTTCGATTAAATAGATTTTGAAAGCATCGGCATAGGGCTGCATCGCAGCGGCCTTACGCATACAGTTTATCCAGGCATCGCGTTCACTTGTGCTTATTGGTAAATGAGCATGAGCACAGGGAATGTTAATAGCGCCAAAGTTTTCGCGATAAAGTTTTGGGCCGCCGAGCCAACCGGATAAAAAATAGGCAAGTTTTTTACTTGATAAATTGTCGTCACCTGGGTGCATGGCGTAAATGACTTTTGCCTCAGCAGAGACTGCCATAATGCGATAAAACTCATCGCACAGATTAATTAAGCCCGATAATTCGCCAGCGGCTTGGTAAGACGTATCGCTAGTGCCATACGAAGGTTGATCGTCAGTCATTTTTATCCCCTTGTGATAGCCAAGTTATGAGCAGAAAACACTGGCGCGCTCGGGGCGGTCGCCCATGTTATAAAGCTGCTTTAAATTTTTGGCGAGCAATGTTTGATTGGCTGCCAAAGTTTGTGCTAATACCGACTGCGCCCAGTGGGCTAGTTCAGGGTTAATACGATAAAACACCCACTGGCCCTGTCGCCGATCCAGCAGAATATTATTCTTTTTCAGTTGCGCTAGGTGGCGAGAGATCTTTGGTTGGCTTAAGTTCAGAGCCATAGTCAGCTCACATACACACAGCTCACCCTCACGCTCAATCAGTAGTAGTGACTGTAGACGGGTGTTATCGGCTAGGCATTTAAAAAAATCGACAGGATTCATAATTGCATTCGGTTAGCCATATATATGGTTGTCAGTATATGTTAAAAAACGCATGTGTAAAGGCGAGCAGGTACAAAAACGCCGCAGTTTTTGGCTGCGGCGTTTTTGTTAAAGCCGTTGTATGTTTTAACTTACTCGGCGGCGGCCTTATTAACAGAGATGGCCATAGCTTCGGTCAGGGTGGCTACCACCACATCGCCAACCTTGCTGCGGATTAGATTTTCCGGATCGCGTGCGGTGTACTCAGTAACAACGCCATCGGCATCTTTCAGTTTAAAGGTGTTGGCTTCAATGTCGATGGCTTCAACGGTGGACACTTCAACCAAGGTCTCAATAGTCGCGGCAGCTGGCATTTCACCTTTTTCGGCGCGAACACTGGCAACGACATCAGCAACAATGGGCACAGCGTTAGGCGCATCAACTACTTCAATGGTCAGGTTTGTCACGTATTCAACGGTGACTGTGTCACCCGCTGACACCTGATCAAGGTTGCGAGCTTCTGGGCCGACGGTAATAGTGCTGCTTATGCCTTCATCGTCCAGCAAGGTCACTACACGAGTCGCATGGTCAATAGCGGTTACCTTGGAGCTATCTTGATAAGAAACAGTGCTGGATAGGAATGGTTTTTCTTCTGTCAGTACTGGCGCGGCGTCAACAGCTACCGCTACTGTCTCTGACATTACAGGTGCCGTTTCGACGCTAACTGCTTCAGGTTGTCGATCGTTACAGGCTGACAAAGCAACAGTCGAGGACAGGATGGCGATAGACAATAGTTTGCGTGAAAACATAGTTGAACTTCCTTGAGGTGATAAAATACAAGCCCAGATACTATTTGGATTGCCAGCAGTGGGCAAGCCTTCAATAAACCGGCCGGAATTTGACCATGAATGTTATTCAGCTTTACACCCACAGCCCGCTGCGAAATTTCACTTATCTCATCGGCAATGCTGATCGGCAATACTGGTGCATCGACCCATTCGATGGCCAAGTGGTGGCGGATAAACTTCATGAATTGGATGCCCGCTTAGTGGGTATTATTAATACCCATGAGCACGACGATCACACTTGTGGTAATCAAGCGCTGTTGCGTTTAATGGCCTGTTCTTTAGTTGCTGGTCATCCAGATTGCGGACATTTGATTCCAGGTTTTAGTCGTGCCTTAAATGCCGGTGATACCATAGCTATTGATGCTCTGCACCAGCTTCAGGTACTTGATACCCCTGGTCATTCGCGCGGTCATGTCTGTCTACTATTGCAAGCGAGCGGCGATAAAAAACCGTTGGCAGTTTTTTCTGGCGATATATTATTTAATGCCGGTGTTGGCCATTGTCGTGCGGTCGGGGCTAGTGTTGAAAAGCTCTATACCACCTTGGCGGAGCAATTTCACATCCTTGACGATAGTGTCACTGTCTACCCTGGTCATGAGTATTTAACCAATAACTTAGAGTTTTCACTCAGTATCGACGTCCATAATTGTGTGGCTAAAGCGTGGCTTGAAAAGACCAATGGGCACGACTGGAAAGTCAGTAATATCACAACCACTATTGGTGATGAGCGACTCTTTAATCCATTTTTTAGGTTAAGTAGTGATGCTATAAAAAGAAGTTTAAATATTGAGGGCGCGACAGAGCGCGAAGTGTTTGTCGCACTCAGAGCCAAGCGAGATAAATGGTAGGGCCAAGTGCAGAAAAAGGGCAAGACTGATATAGCCTTGCCCTTTTTTGGTTGGCATTATTGTAAAAATATTGTATCTCGAACAGCAGCTCCGGACGGGTGATCAGCTGCATATGCCCTGATTGTGATCTGTTTTAAAGGCATTATGGTTGCACTAGTTACTTAATTATTCATATCGAACGTGGTCAACATCTATAGATGCGTATGTGTCTAGCTCTTCGTATAATTTTCCCTTGCTGAGTTGGTATTTATATCCGTCGCTATGACTGTGGCTACGGCCTTAAATAGCAATTTTTTGGTTTTATTCTGAGGGTTTTGTGCCGGCGAAAAAGTGCATGAATGAGTTTTTTGTATGTTTTATAGGGGTTTATTGGCTTGCAATAAAAGCGGCCATAATCTCTTTTTTAATACGAGTAATAATCATTATTATTACTGTGATTTATAATCTTCAACCGCGCTGATATTCAATGGACCTGAACGGGGTGGCTGGATAGAATAATGAAAAATAGACGCACATAGACAGATGCAAATAGGACTAATAATGAGCGCTCCAAAAGACACCAGTAAACTCGATCGTATCCTCGCCGAGCAGCGCGATTACATCGCCAAGCGCGAAGGCGGCTATCGTGAAAAAACCCTAAAGATGTACCCTTGGGTTTGTGGCCGCTGCGCCCGTGAATTTACTCGCACCAATCTCAGCGAGCTGACCGTTCATCACCGCGATCATGATCATGACAACAATCCGCCCGACGGCAGTAACTGGGAACTTTTGTGTGTGTATTGCCATGATGAAGAGCATACGAAATTTGAAAATCTAGTCAGATATGGCAGCACTAAAGGTAAAGAGACACAAGCCGCTACGTTTAATCCGTTTGCGGATCTGAAAGCGAAAATGGAAGGTAAGTAGTTACTGGTTTGCAGACGAAGAGCATAGCTATTCCTTATAGTGACGAAAACCTAGTTAGATACGGCAGCACTAAAGGTAAAGAGACACAAGCCGCTACGTTTAATCCGTTTGCGGATC
>CAJWZU010000045.1 GCA_913050115.1 uncultured Cellvibrionales bacterium | reverse complement strand
GATCTATGACCGGATCTTCACGCCGAGCGAAGACCTGCCCGAGGATGCACCCCGCGTTGCCCTGAAAGGGATTCACGTCAACAAGTGCCCGGTGCTTGCCCCCTTCGAGATGATGCGCGACAACGAAGCCGCCCAGTCGACGGCACTTGCTTCAGAAGGAGCTTCAGCGATGCCTACGTTCTAAAAGAACAATTCGTAGAGCCAAGACCTCAACTTTAAAGGGCCGTGGTTTAGGCACCATACCGGATGCGGTGCCCATCAGTGAGAGGCCCGCCAGCGTTGAAGATAGACTTGTGCCTGGGCACTGGGAAGGTGACTTAATCGAGGGCTGTAATAAGACCTTTATTGCCACGTTAGTTGAGCGTCACTCACGTTATGTAGTATTAGTGAAGTTAAAGGATAAAAAATCGGATACAGTTATTAATGCTTTAATCAAACAAGCCAGAAAGCTCCCCTCATATCTATATAAAACTTTAACATGGGATCGTGGATCAGAAATAACCAACCATCAAAAATTCACACTGGCCACTGACATACAAGTGTACCTTTGTGATCCACAAAGTCCTTGGCAAAGAGGTTCTAACGAAAATACAAATCGGTTACTACGTGAATATTTACCTAAAGGAAGTGATCTATCGATTCACTCGCAAACAGAATTGAATAAGATAGCGAAAGAATTAAATACAAGGCCAAGAAAAATCTTGGGTTACAAAACACCGGCTGCTAAATTTAGTGAGTGTGTTGCGCTGACCGATTGAACTCACAGCACTTAACAGCCTGTCAGTTTTTTTATCATCGAGAAGCTGATACCCGGCCCATAAACCGTGCGGTTATTTATGGCTTGTTATAGTTGCCGGGCTACGAGGCGGTTTTTTGTGTTATTACAGTAAGGCTCTTAGCAAGAGCCTTAACCATGAGTAGCTGATTTAGTAGCTATAGATCGCTGCGGGCAGCGATTATTTCAGTAAATCAGTTAATGCGCCTTTAAGTTCGGGATGCTTGAACTCAAAGCCCATCGCTAAAAATTTTTCAGGGATTATCATTTGGCTATTCAGCAAAAGATCAGCCGACTCGCCCATAGCTAAACGCAGCAGCTTTTCTGGCATCATTAAAAAGGCTCTGCTGTTTAAAGTGTGGGCTAAGGTCTGGGTGAACTCGCTGTTTGTGACAGGGTGGGGGGCCGTTAAGTTATAGGGCCCCACACAATTAGGGTTCAACAGTAATGCGTGTATGGCGTTGACGGCATCGTCTATGTGTATCCACGACATCATTTGCTGACCGGATCCGAGTCTTGCGCCTAGGCCTAATTTAAACGGCAGTAGCATCTTGTTAAGTGCGCCATGTTTGGCGCCAAGAACCACCGCTGTGCGCAGGTATAACACACGGGTTGAGTCTTGCGCTTGCTGGGCAATTGCTTCCCACTTTTGGCATAAATCACTGGAAAAGTCGGGTGCAGCGCAGGGGCTGTTTTCGGTCATCGCCTGCTCAGTACCGTCGCTATTACCATAGTAACCAATCGCTGAGCCGCTAATAAATACCGATGGTGGGGTTTGGCTAGCGTTAATAAGGTTTACCAGTTGCTCGGTGATATCCCAGCGGCTGTGTTGAATAATATGTTTTTGATTTTGGCTCCAGCGCTTGTCTACAATGGGCTCGCCGGCAAGGTTAATGACCGCATCTATGGTATTTAAATCGTTAAGATCAGACAAGCTGTCAATGCAGGTGCAGCTGGGGTTAATTAGCTGTGCTTTTACTTTATTGCGCGTCAATATCGTGTATTGGTACTGCGGAAAACGCCGAATAAAACTCTGACCAATAAATCCACTGCCGCCGGTTATAAGAATATTCATTGTTGTACCAGTGTTATGTTGGTGATAAAAATATAAGGCGCTTAACAACAAGGCCCGATGATTATACGAAAGAGAATAGAGTGTAGATCATAGCCTAAGTCGTTTGTTGAGCGTAGCGGCTGTTATGAGGGCTGTTACAGGAGTTGTTTCGGGCTGTTAGAAGAATTGTTACAGGAGCTGCTGTTAAGGGCCGGAGCATAGCGTGCTAGCTTGCGAGGGCTTTATTCACTAAAATCGTGCTAGGCACTATAATCACCCACCGCGCAGCTATGTTGCACAACTGTTTAGCACCGTTATTGAATACAGCGGTTTAGCACAGCTTTTTTGCACAGTTATCTAACACTTCATTACCATTAAAAAATTCAACTCGGCTGTTTATGAAAATTCAACTTGCCTACGCTTTCGATGAAAACTGGCAGGCCGCTCGGTTTATTGCTGAGATTGGCTCTGGGGCTATTTTTGATGCGAAGGCGAAGCTGTACAAGGGCAACCGTGCGGCGCTGGTGACTTACCCAATGGACGACTGTATGAGCTTTGACTTTCGCGCTGCCGAGCTGGATGAGCTGGCCGCAAAGCATGAGGGCCGAGAAATTAGCATTGGCTAGTTGATTGCCGTTGTGGCAACTACCCGTCAATAACAAAAGGGGCTCTGTATCGCGACAGAGCCCCTTTTTTATGCGCAGTGAGGGGTGTTTATAGTTAGCCCCGTTTTTTGGCTGCCTGTTGTTGAGCTTTTTTATCGGCCTGTTTTTGGGCGCGGCGCTGTTGCATCTGTTCGGCGGCATCCGAGCCTATATGCTCTTCGCCGCGCTGTTTGCTTAATTGGCTTTGCTTTTCGCGCTCGCTAAAGCGCTTAAGCTGCTCGGCACTGTGCTTGCCATGGCAGTGGTGGCAGCTAACCCCCTTTTCATAGTGGGGGTGCTGCATTTCAACCTCGGTAATGGGCATACGGCAGGCAAAGCATTGGTCGTATTGGCCCTTTTCTAACGCTTGGTTTACCGCTACGCGGCTGTCGAAGACAAAGCATTCGCCCTCCCATAACGTCTCTTTTTCAGGGACTTCTTCTAGATACTTAAGAATGCCACCTTCTAGGTGATAGACCTCTTCAAAACCTTGTTCTTTTAAGTAAGCCGTGGATTTTTCACAGCGAATACCGCCAGTACAAAACATCGCGACTTTTTTCTGTTTGGCTGGGTCCATATTGTCTTTAACGTACTGCGGAAATTCACGAAAGGTAGTGGTTTTGGGGTCGAGGGCGCCTTTAAAGGTACCGATTTCTACTTCGTAATCATTGCGCGTGTCGACCAATACCACATCTGGGTCGGAAATTAGTGCGTTCCAGTCTTTGGGTTTTACATAGGTGCCAACCACCTGCTTGGGGTCGATCCCTTCGACGCCCATAGTGACAATTTCTTTTTTTAGTTTTACCTTGGTGCGGTAAAAAGGCAGTTCCGAGGTGTAGGACTCTTTAGTGACGATATCGCTTAAACGTGGCTCGGCATGAAGCCATTTGAGCAAGTTATCAATGCTGTCTCGGCTGCCGGCAACAGTACCGTTAATACCTTCTTGGGCGATTAGCAGGGTGCCTTTGATGCCGAGGTCTTCCATAGCGGCGCACAGTGGCTCACGCAGTGCTTCGAAGTTTTCCAAGGTGACAAACTTATACATAGCGCACACAACAATAGGGTTGGCGGGGCTGTACTGGTTAACAAAGTGGGTGTCGGCAGTTTCGGGAGTATCGGCAGACATAAAAGTTTCCTTTGCGATCCGAAACGTAAATCCGGAGCAATTGTGGTTTCAGTGAAGTTCTAGTGTGTTTTCAGTAAAATTTTAGTGAAGTTTCAGTGTCGCTTTAGTGTAATTTCACGGCTGTTTTAACGCTGGCTATGCACGGGTTGCCATTTTACGGGTTTTAATAATAGGCGCAATATTTATAGGGTTTTAGGGCGGTTCAGGGTAAACCGAGTGTGATGGGTTGAGCCGCATGGCTATTCGACTATTACAGCCTACTAACGCGATAATAATGGCCCCGTTAAAGCCGTTAAGCTAACTTTTTTAGCCCTGCAATACTGGTTGCGGTAGCGGTATCATTTGGTTTAATGAACTGCATTTATATACGCACAGCTTGTTGCCTTCAATATTTTGATGCGAGTTAGCGGCGGTTATATTTATCGCTCTAGCGGTGTTAATAGCCACTTTGTCGAGCCCATTAATAGTCACGGTAGCACTGAAATTAGCGTCGATATTTGCTACCCTGCGCTCAACTTATTTACGCTTGAGCGCATTATGACAGCAACCGCAAAAACTATTCTGGCCGGCAAGTATCGCCATTACAAAGGGCAAGAGTATCAGGTGTTTGGCGTCGCGCGACACAGTGAAAGAGACGAATGGTTAGTGAGCTACCGCTGTCTTTACGGCGATTACAGCTATTGGGTTCGTCCTTTTGATATGTTTGTCGGTGACGTTACTGTGGACGGTATTGAACAGCCGCGTTTTGCTTATGTTGGCCCAATGAATACAGCCGACTTGGCGGGTGCGTTGTGATTTGGGCTTGCCCGGTATGTGTCGACCCCTTAACGCTGGTTGAACGCACCTTGCGCTGTGCTAATAATCACTGCTTTGACTTGGCCAAAGAGGGCTACAGCAACTTGCTGCTGGCCAACCAAAAAAACAGCAAGCAGCCCGGCGACAGCAAGATAATGTTGCGGGCGCGGCGCGATTTTTTACAGGCGGGGTTTTACCAGCCGTTGGCCAATCAAATTGTTGAGCTTATTAGACCCTATGTATCGGCGCATTCTCAGTTTCTCGATTGCGGTTGCGGTGAGGGTTATTATTCGGAACAGGTTTATAAGGCGCTGCAGCCTAGTATTAGTGGTATCGATATTGCCCGCGATGGTGTGCGTTTGGCGGCCAAGCGGTTTAAAACCCTAACGCTTAATAGCCAATCACCAGCCAATTTTGCGGTTGCTAGCAGTTTTCATTTGCCTTTGCCGTCGCATCAGCTTGATGCGGTATTACAGGTGTTTGCCCCAGTTAGTGAGCCGGAACTGCTAAGGGTGTTAAAGCCTCGCGGTGTGTATTGCGATGTATCACCAGGCCCTAAGCATTTTACTCAATTAAAGCAAAAGCTTTATCGCCAGGCGCGCGATCACGAGGCACCAGCCATAGCGCCAGGTTTTACTCTGCTTGCCGAGGAGCGGATTTGCTTTGATATTGAATTGAACAATAATCGTGATTTGCAAAACCTGCTGATGATGACGCCGCTCTATTGGAAGGGGTCTATCGAGGCTAAAGCGGAGTTAATGGCGATGGATGCATTTACTTTGACCATCGACTTTGTGCTGCGACTTTATCGACCTGCCGGTACTGGAGCTGTAGATGATGAGTTATAGCGACAGCTCGTTTATGGCGCAGGCGCTATTACTAGCCGAGCGCGCCAACCAGCTTGACGAGGTGCCAGTGGGTGCCGTGGTGGTTAAAAATGGCGAGGTAATTGGCGAGGGTTGGAACAACCCCATTAGCGGCTGCGACCCGACCGGCCATGCCGAAATTATGGCGTTGCGCGCGGCGGCTAAACACCTCGATAATTATCGTCTGCCTGAATGCGTGCTCTACGTTACTATTGAACCTTGCACCATGTGCGCTGGGGCTATTGTTCACGCTCGCATTGAACGAGTGGTATTTGGCGCGCTAGAGCCTAAAGCGGGGGCGGTGGTGAGTAACCAGCAAATCTTTGATGGCGATCAACTTAACCATCGAGTCGAATACAGCGGTGAGGTAATGGCGAAGGCCTGCCGCCAAAAAATCAGTGACTTTTTTAAGCGCCGCAGGATAGAGAAGCGTGCATTAAAAGAAACAAAAAAGGCTTGATCGCACGATCAAGCTTTTTTTCAATGTTCTGCGTTTTGCTTAAAGCAGCGACATAGACGCGGTAGTGTCGTTAAAAGCGGCGTCCTTGCTGTCTTTTGCCAAGGTTGCTATTCGACGCTCTTGCAGCTGTTGGTGCCAGGCAATTATGCTGTGAAAGTTGGTAATCTTGTCTACATAATCTACCGGCTCCCAGCCTCGGGCATAACCGTGCTTAAGCGTACGATAGTATTTACCCTTGGCCAGTTTTGGCAAATGTTGACGCACATCTTCCCATTGATCAGGGTCGCCGCCGAGGCGCTGGGTCAATACTCGCGCATCTTCCATGTGGCCGTAACCGACGTTGTAAGCCACTAAGGTAAAGTTGATACGGTCTTGACCCTGAATTCGCTCGGGTAGGCGTTTAAAAATTTTCTTGAAGTAGCGCGCGCCGCCATCAATGCTTTGGGTCACATCAAGGCGGTCTTCGACGCCCATTTCGCGCGCGGTGGCGCGAGTTAGCATCATCATTCCGCGCACGCCGGTATGGGAGCGCGCGGCGGGGTCCCAGTGACTTTCCTGATAGCTAATAGCGGCCAGTAAACGCCAGTCCAGGTCATATGCATCGGCGGCGTTTTTCAATGCGGCATCATACTTGGGTAGGCGTTCTTCAACGCGTTGAGCGAAGGTTAGGGCGCCGCCGGTGGTCATTTTTTGCGCTTGTCCATAAAAACGATCGGTGATATCGGCCAGTGTGCCATCGGCTTTAATACGCTGAAAAAACTTTTCGGCGGCTAAAAATAGGCTGTCGTCACGTTGGCGAGGAAAAGCCCACGCTAGCTGTTCAGACTCTGCGATGTCAAAGGCAACACGAGCGCGAGGGTAAACAATGCTATTCACATCAAAAGCGTTGGAATCGATAATGGCATAATCAATATCGGCGCGATGCACCATTTCCATTAAATCAGCCATATCGACATTGCCTAGCTCGCGCCAACGCAGCTCGGGAAAATCTTTTTGCAGTTCGCGCAAGCGCTCTGCGTGAGACGAACTGGCGACTACGGCAAGGTTTTTACCGATTAAGTCAGCAACAGTGGTGGGTTTGTCGTGTTTGGAGTGATACAAAAGTTGCTGGGTGACGTCTAGGTAAGGGCTGCTGAAGTGTATTTTCTGTTGACGAGCCGGTGTAATGGTAAGGCCTGAGGCCGCCAGGTCTCCCACAGGAGTGCCGACGCTGCTGAGCTGTGTGCTGAGGTTTTCTTCGTCATGTATAACCAGTTCTACACCAAGTTCACGTGCAAACTCGAGTGCCAAGTTGTATTCAAAACCGGTTAAGCCTTGTGAATCTTCATAGTAGGTGGTCGCTCCGTTGCGAGAGATAACCTTTAACTGACCATCAGCCAGCACCCGCTCTAGGGTGGTGGGAGTTTTACTGGTTACCAGTAGAGCGGTGCATGCGAGTAGGCCAAGAGTAAAAAATAAACGGCTAAAAAGGCGAGTGCGGTAAGGCTTGGCGGCGGCCAAACTTACGTTGGGGGTGGCGATAAATTCTTCGCTATTAACGGCTTCGTTCGGCTCTTGGCTCATAAAGATGCGCGTGCTCCAATTCAAAGTTTGACAATTTTAACGGTTTCAAAGGTGCTCGACCAGCTTGTTTTTTGAACGATTCTAAAGTAGGCGTGACGATATAACTTAGTATAGACGTATTATTTATCATCAAATATCGAGCTCAAAGTAGCCACTTATACGCCTCGACCCTAGTAACAGCGGTGCTTTTGCTTGAGGTCTTTGCTGTTTGGTATCGCACCTACGTTAGTACTCATTTATTCTGTATATCTTATATAGAATATTTAGTTATATAGTTTTTGTGGGGACTTGGCTGGTGGGACACCGCGATGAGTTTCGCGTATAATTCTGCGTTTTTTACACTTCCCCTTTAAAGGCGATATCTGACTATGCTGATTCTGCGTGGCGCTCCTGCTCTTTCCGCATTTGGTACCCAGAAAGTTCTACTCTCATTACAAGAAGCACTTCCGTTAACGGGTGTTGCTGTTACTTCGGTTTATGCTGAATTTGTCCATTTTGCTGATCTGACGGCTGATTTATCAGATGCCGAGCAGCAGCAGCTTGAGCAGTTGCTTTGCTATGGCCCTAAAGAAGAGGCCGGTGAACTCGTTGGTGAGTTGTTTGTAGTGACGCCACGCCCGGGCACTATTTCGCCTTGGTCTTCTAAATCTACCGATATTGCTCAAAACACTGGGTTGACTAAGGTTCAGCGTTTAGAACGCGGTATTACCTATTATATTCAGACCGCTGAAGCTTCTGTTAATGCGTCTGATCGCGCAGCGATAAGTGCAGTGCTGCACGATCGCATGGTTGAAACCGTGTTTGCCGAGTTAAAGGCCGCTGAGCAGTTGTTTATAAAGCAGCAGCCTAGCCCCCAGTCGACCGTCGATATTTTGAAGGGTGGCTGCGAGGCTCTGGCCGTTGCCAACCGCAGTCTGGGTTTGGCTCTAGCAGAAGATGAAATTGAATATTTGGTCGACAGTTTTGTCGAGCTGGGTCGCAATCCAGTGGATGTCGAGCTGATGATGTTTGCTCAGGCCAACTCTGAGCACTGTCGCCACAAAATATTCAATGCCAGCTGGACTTTGGACGGCGTCGATCAGCCTATTTCGCTGTTTAAAATGATCAAAAACACCAATGAGCTCGGTGGTGAAGGCGTGCTTTCGGCCTATGCCGACAATGCCTCGGTGATTGTGGGTTCTAAAGCCGGTCGTTTTTACCCAGACCCCGTCACGCAAAAGTACAGCTACAACAACGAAAATATTCATATATTGATGAAGGTTGAAACCCACAATCACCCCACGGCTATTTCACCTTACTCAGGTGCGGGTACTGGCTCTGGTGGTGAAATTCGCGACGAAGGCGCGGTGGGGCGTGGTTCCAAGCCAAAAGTGGGCTTGAGTGGCTATACCGTATCCAACTTACAAATTCCTGGTTTTAACCAGCCGTGGGAGCAGGACTACGGCAAGCCGGGCCGCATTGTTACTGCGCTGGATATTATGATCGAAGGCCCTGTTGGTGGTGCGGCCTTTAACAATGAATTTGGCCGTCCAAATATTTGCGGCTACTTCCGCACTTTTGAGGATAACTTCGATGGCGAGCGTCGCGGTTACCATAAGCCGATTATGCTGGCTGGTGGTTACGGCAACATTAAAGAAGAGCACGTCGACCAGAATGAATTTGAAGCGGGTGCCATGCTAGTGGCTCTAGGCGGCCCAGCGATGTTAATTGGTCTGGGTGGCGGTGCGGCTTCCTCTATGGATTCTGGTAGTTCATCCGAAGATCTTGATTTTGCTTCAGTACAGCGCCAGAATCCAGAAATGGAGCGTCGCTGTCAGGAGGTGATCGATCAGTGCTGGCAGATGGGCGCGAACAACCCAATTGCCTTTATTCACGATGTGGGTGCCGGCGGTTTTTCCAATGCATTTCCGGAACTTGCCAAAGATGGCGGTTGTGGCGCCAATTTTGAGTTGCGTAATATAAATAATGACGAGCTCGGCATGAGCCCGTTGGAAATTTGGTGCAACGAGGCGCAGGAACGCTACGTGATGGCGATTATGCCGTCAGAGTTGCCGGCGTTTGAGGCTATCTGTCAGCGCGAACGCGCGCCATATGCCGTGGTAGGTGAGTCTACCGCCGATGATCATATTGTTCTCAACGACACTCACTTTGACACCAAGGCTGTCGACTTACCCATGTCGATTCTGTTCGGCAAGCCGCCAAAAATGCACCGCAATGCCGATAAATATCAGGCGCAAACCACCGGCTTTGATTCCGCAGGTCGCGATTTGGCCGAGACAGCCAAACGCGTACTCAGTCATCCGACGGTGGCCAGTAAGAGCTTTTTGATCACTATTGGTGACCGCTCGGTCACGGGTCAAGTCGTGCGTGATCAGTTTGTTGGTCCTTGGCAGATACCGGTAGCGGATTGTGCTGTGACCACAGCTTCCTACGACACTTACTGTGGTGAGGCTATGAGCATGGGAGAGCGCACACCCGTGGCGCTTTTAGACGCGCCAGCTTCAGGTCGTCTAGCCATAGCCGAGTCCATCACTAATATTGCCGCCACTCCAATTGCTAAGTTGTCAGACGTTAAATTGTCGGCCAACTGGATGTGCGCCGCCGGCCATAAAGGCGAAGATGAAAAACTTTATCGCACCGTAGAAACTATCGGTATGGAGTTGTGCCCGGCGCTGGGTATTACTATTCCGGTGGGCAAAGACTCTATGTCGATGCGCACCGCTTGGGAAGAGAGTTGCGGAGAGGCAAAAGCGGTTACCTCTCCAATGTCGGTAGTGATTACCGCCTTTGCTCCGGTAACGGATGTTCGCAAAACCGTTGATCCGCAGTTGCAAACTAACAAGGGCGCTACGGCGCTACTGTACGTCGATTTGGGCAATGGTCAGGCGCGTACCGGTGGTTCTATTTTGACTCAGGTGTACAACGAGATGGGCGATAAGCCCGCCGATGTTGACAGCGCCGAGCAGCTGAAAGCGTTCTTTGATGGCGTGCAGGCTGCTCTGCAAGCCGACCAGGTATTGGCGTATCACGATATTGGTGACGGTGGTCTGTTTGCCACTCTGGCTGAGATGTCTTTTGCCGGCCATGTCGGTATTGACGTCACTCTTGATTACCTAGAGAGGGATGCGCTGAATCAGGATTCAATCGCAGCACTGTTCAGTGAAGAGTTGGGTGCCGTTATTCAGGTAAAGATTACCGATGTTGCAGCCGTTAGTGCGCGCTTCTCGGGTGCCGGTATCGCCGTTAATAATATCGGTACGCTGGCCGCCGATGATGCCCTGACCATCAATAAAGACGGTGCTGTGATCTACAAGCACGGTCGCGCCGAGCTGCAAACCATTTGGTCGGAGACGAGCTATAACGTCGCTAAATTGCGCGATAATGCCGACTGTGCAGCACAGGAATTTGAAGGCATTCGCCAGCAGAATCCAGGTTTATCGGTGTCGCTAACGTTTGATCAAAATGACGATACAGTCGCGCCACTTATTAATACCGGTGTGCGTCCGAAAATAGCCGTTTTGCGCGAGCAAGGTGTTAACGGTCATGTCGAAATGGCGGCGGCATTTGATCGCGCCGGTTTTGATGCGGTTGATGTGCATATGTCTGACTTACTTGCGGGCCGTGTCGACCTGGATGCTTTCAATGGTTTGGTAGCGTGCGGTGGTTTCTCTTACGGCGATGTACTTGGCGCTGGCGAAGGTTGGGCTAAAACAGTGCTGTTTAATGAGCCGGTGCGCGATCAATTTAAGCAGTTCTTCCATCGTAACGACACTTTTAGTCTGGGCATCTGTAATGGCTGTCAGATGATGTCTAATTTGAAAGATTTGATTCCCGGTGCCGAACACTGGCCGCGCTTTGTGCGCAATCAGTCCGAGCAATTTGAAGCTCGCGTCGGTTTAGTGCAGGTGCAGGAGTCGCCGTCCATTCTGTTTAAAGGCATGGCAGGTTCGCATATGCCGGTGGCTGTTGCCCATGGAGAGGGTCGCGCTGAGTTTACTGACGACGCTGCATCAACCCGCTGCAATGACTCCGGTCTGGTTGCTATGCGCTTTATCGACAACAACTTAAACGTTACTGAAACTTATCCGGCGAATCCCAATGGCTCGCAGCAAGGCCTGACTTCAGTTACCTCGACCGATGGTCGCGCTACTATCATGATGCCGCACCCCGAACGCGTATTTCGTGCGGTAACTAACTCTTGGGCACCTGAAGAGTGGAGTGAGGATGGGGCTTGGATGCGGATATTCCGCAATGCCCGCAAGTTTATTGGCTAATTAAAAGCGTGTCATTGACGCAATAGCGGCGTCGGTGCTGTGCGAGGATCGGGATGATTCGAATGTCGCAACTACATGGATGTATTTGAGCGACCCGGTTGGTCACCTACTTCATGTAGGCTCCTGCCCAGGCAGGTTTGCTTCTGCAAAACTCGCACTTCCACCATTTGGGGTGGTCGTGCGCAGTGTCTCCTTGCTCTTGCGCAAAACCCATCGCTTTGAGTGTTGTTTAAAGTTGGGCTTCGCCCTAACTTTTTGCTGATTTTTCAAGGCAAATAAAAAAGGCCGCATCGTTAGATGTGGCCTTTTTTATGTTCAGGAAAAACGTTATGCCGCCGGCGCATAGATGCGCCGGCGGCATATTAATCCTGGCTTATAGCTCCAGCATTTCTTCCAGTTTTTGATTTTCTACTTCGATATGCTTGTAGAACTCTTTGTCGACCAGTTTAGAGGCGGCGGCTTCGTCGATGATGAGTACCGCATTGCGGTGCATCTGCAGTGCAGAGGCTGGGCAGGCTGCGCTTAGAGGACCTTCGACGGTGGCTTGAATGGCCTCGGCTTTACCTTCGCCGGTTGCCAGTAAGACAACTTTCTTGGATTCTAAAATGGTGCCGATGCCCATAGTAATAGACAGGTGTGGCTGATGCTCGTCGGCTCCGAAGAAGCGAGCGTTGTCATCGATGGTGGCTTGGGTCAAGGTTTTAACACGGGTGCGTGAAGCTAAAGAGGAGGATGGTTCGTTGAAACCAATGTGCGCATTGCGGCCAATGCCGAGCAGTTGAATATCGATGCCACCCATATCAACGATGTCGCGTTCGTACTTTTCGCAAGCCTCGATCGGGTTGGCGGCGTTACCAGGAGGGACCTGAGTGTTGGATTTGTCAATATCAACGTGGTTGAACAGCTCCTCGTTCATAAAATGACGGTAGCTCTGTGGGTGGTCGCCTTCAATACCCATGTATTCGTCTAGATTGAAGCTTCTAACGGCACTAAAGGAAACCTTGCTCTCTTTATTGGCGGCAATGAGCTCTTGGTACAGAGCGACAGGTGTAGAGCCTGTGGCTAGCCCCAGAACGGAATGGTTCTTCTTGTTGATCTGTTTAACGAAGATCTCAGCACCGTATGCGGCAACGGCTGCAGCGTCTTTAAGGATAACTACTTTCATGCTTATTCCTAATGTAATTTAAATGTTTTGAGTTGATTTCGATTTAATGACTCTGGTGTTCTCCGGCGACCCAGGTGTTCTCAACAGCAAAGTCGTCGCTGAAGTGGGTCAAATCAGCGCGATAGCCCGCTTGAATACGGCCTAATTTGTTGTCTAGTTGCATAAATTCAGCGGGGTATAAAGAGGCCATGCGAAGCGACTCACCAAGCTCTACGCCTACATCTAAAGTGTTAATGCGCACCGCATCGATCATGCCTATAGCGCTGCCGGCAAGTCGTCCTTCGGCGTTAACCAGAGCGCCATTTTGTTCGGAGATGGTCTCGCCGTAGATGGTGAACGATTTAACATCCGAGCCCACGGTCGACATGGAATCGGACACTAAATACAGCTTGCCCTTAGGTTTGGCGGCCAGTGCAACACGAATGGATCCTATATGCACATGATGGTTGTCGACAATAATGCCGCACCAAGTACTGTCACTTTCAAGTGCGGCGCCGACAGTGCCGGGTTCGCGACCAGATTGCGGGCGCATGGCATTATAAAGATGCGTGAAACCGAGCAATCCCTCATCGATGCCGCGCATTACGTCTTCATAATGAGCGTTGGTGTGGCCTGCGCAAACGACAATGCCGGCGTCACTCAAGGCTTTAATCTGGCCGGGTTTGGTGTGCTCGGGTGCTAGGGTGATAATGGTTTTGAAACCGGATATTTTTTCTAGCCACGCTTCATCGCTGTCATCCATTTCACGAATGTAGCGCTCGTGGTGGGCGCCGCGCTTTTCCATACTAAAGAAGGGGCCCTCTATGTGAACACCCAAAACCCCTGGATTGCCTTGCTCCACTGCGTCACATATAGCTTGTACACCGGCTTGATGAACTTCTTTGGTATTGCTTATCAGGGTGGGCATCATGGAGGTAGTGCCAGTAGGGCGGTGGCCTTGAACCATGGTTTGGATGGCTTTAACGCTGGTATCGTTGGTGAAGAATGCGCCACCACCACCATTGACCTGTAAGTCGATAAAGCCTGGGGCGATGACGCCACCTTTTAAGTTAATTTTTTCGATGTTGTTATCGAGTTGCGATACGGGGGCCAGCTCGATGATTTTATCATGGTCGATGATAACGGCGGTGTCATTGAGAAAATTTTCGCCGTCAAAAACTGTGGCGCCAATCAATGCTTGTTTCATGCAGTGTATCCAAGTGAAGCTGAAAGAAGATCGAGAATTATGTTTCGATCTATAGCGAATGGCGCCACCGTATTTGTAGGTAGGCCTCATTGCGAACCCATTTTCCTCCGATTTCAATGTTTCTTCAAGGGGGGTGAGTGGGCGTTTACATTGACAGTTTGGGCTTGGAAATCTATCATGCGACCGCTTTTAAGGGGTGTTTATATGTCTGCCCCGTCCCCCTAACCACAATTTGATCACAATAGTTAAGGTTATAGGTCGTCATTTATGAGCAGTCGCAAGTCTTTGGCCAGCTGGAAAGCGCTGGAAGCCCACGCAAAGGATATGAAACCGCGTCACTTGAAGGAGTTGTTTGCACAAGATGCGCAGCGCTTCGACAAGTTTTCGCGCCAGCTGCCAAATGTTTTTTTCGATTATTCGAAAAACCAGATTGACGATAATACCCAAGCGTTATTGCTCGACTTGGCGCGCGAATGCGACATTGAAAGCTGGCGCGACAAAATGTTTGCCGGCGACAAGATCAACATTACCGAGGGCCGCGCAGTCTTGCATTCGGCGCTGCGCTGTCAGTCCAGTGCGCCAGTGCTGCTCGACGGTCACAATGTTAAGCAGGATGTTGCGGCTGAGCTTGCCAAAATTGAAGAGTTTGTCGGTCGCGTGCGTCGCGGCGACTGGAAAGGCTATTCGGGCAAGTCGATTCGCGATGTCGTTTGCATTGGTATTGGCGGCTCCAACCTCGGCCCATTAATGGTCACTGAGGCGCTGAATTCATACAGCGACGGCACCCTTAATATTCACTATGTATCGAATGTCGATGGCGTACAGGTGGCCGACGTACTGCGCCCTCTGCATCCAGAGAGCACCATGTTTGTGGTCTCTTCCAAGACTTTTACTACCTCTGAAACCATGACTAATGCCCATACGGCGCAAAAGTGGTTGCAGGCCGCGACTGATTGTCCCGATGCATCGGCTCAACATTTTGTCGCGGTATCCACCAATATTACTGCAGCGGTTAGCTTTGGTGTGGCGGAAGAAAATATCTTTACCATGTGGGACTGGGTCGGCGGTCGCTTCTCCTTATGGTCGGCTATAGGTCTGCCGATTGCCTTGTTCTTGGGTTTCTCTCAGTTTAAAGAGCTGCTCGAAGGTGCTTGTGAAATGGATCAGCATTTTTGTGAGGCACCACTGGAGCAAAACGGCCCATTGCTACTGGCAATGGTAGGAGTTTGGAATGGCAATTTCCTCGGCCATCAAGCGCATGCGCTGCTACCCTATGATCAGTCGCTGCACCGACTGCCGGCCTATATGCAGCAGGCCGAGATGGAAAGTAATGGCAAATCCACCGATTTTGATGGCAACGTCGTCGATTATCAGACCGGTGCACTAATCTGGGGTGAGGTGGGCATTAATGGTCAGCACGCTTTTTATCAGTTTATGCACCAAGGTACGACCATTGTCCCAGCGGACTTTATCGGTTCGGTTGAACCGGTTGAAGCTATAGAAGGGCATCATGACACCTTGATGGCCAACTATTTTGCCCAGATGGAAGCACTGATGAACGGCGTCGATGCCGGCGAGATACGCGCCGATCTTACCGCTAAGGGTAAGACCGAGGCAGAGATAGCCACGCTGATTCCGCATAAAATTCATCGCGGTAATCGCCCGACTAATGCCTTGTTGATGGAAAAAATCACACCGCGTTCACTGGGTTCATTGATTGCGTTGTATGAGAGTAAGATTTTTGTGCAGGGTATAATTTGGAATATCTGTTCCTTCGACCAATGGGGCGTTGAATTGGGTAAAGTGATGGCGACTAAAATTTTGCCAGAGTTGGCTAACGATGCCATAACCGGTGCGCATGACTCTTCTACGGTCGGCCTGATCAACCGCTATAAAAAGAATAAGAATGCTTAATTAGTTAACAGCAATACGTCGCTGGACGGCAGCCGCATTGAGCGGCTGCCGTCGACTTGTTTTTGGCGTTGGGATTTTTGTCGGCCCTTTATTAAAGGGTTGAGCTATTGCAACACCGCGAAAATTTAAGGTAGCAAACCATGACACACGCAAAGATTGTAGAAATTACGAACCGTATTATTGAGCGTTCACGCGACACTCGCAGCGCCTATTTAGAAAAAATTAGCGCCGCGCGCAGCAGTGGTCCAGCGCGTACTCGCTTGTCCTGCGGTAACTTGGCACACGGTTTTGCCGCCTGCAACAAAGAAGATAAAGCCACGCTTTCAGAAGGTAAAACGGCCAATATCGCAGTGACCAATGCTTATAATGAAATGCTGTCTGCGCATCAGCCTTACGGCGAATATCTGCCCATTATTCAGGACGCGGCTTATAAAAATGGCGTCACGGCTCAGATGGCCGGTGGTGTACCGGCGATGTGTGATGGTGTTACTCAGGGTCGCGAAGGCATGGAACTGTCGCTGTTTAGTCGCGATATTATTGCAATGGCTACCGCTATTGGTTTGTCACACGATATGTTTGACGCCGCCATGTACTTGGGCGTATGCGATAAAATTGTACCCGGTTTGATGATCGGCGCGCTTACCTTTGGGCATCTCCCTTCTATCTTTGTCCCCGCGGGACCTATGCCATCGGGCTTGCCTAACGGTGAAAAAGTTCGCATACGCCAGTTGTTTGCCGAAGGTAAGGTGGGTCGTAAAGAACTGCTCGAGTGCGAAAGCCAGTCTTACCATAGTGCGGGTACCTGTACGTTCTATGGCACCGCTAACAGCAACCAGATGCTGATGGAAATTATGGGTTTGCATCTGCCGGGAAGCTCGTTTGTTAACCCGGGTACGCCAATGCGTGAAGCCCTTACTCGCGAGGCTGTTAAGCAAGTCGCAAATAACACTGATGCACGCGATAACTACGTTCCAATTGGCGAGATGATCGACGAGAAAATGATCGTCAACGGTATGATCGGCTTGACCACTACTGGCGGCTCTACTAACCACCTAATTCACCTTGTGGCCATTGCTCGCGCTGCCGGTATTCAAATAAATTGGAGCGATATGTCGGACTTGTCCGATGTGATTCCACTGTTGTGCCGAATCTATCCGAACGGCTTAGCGGATGTAAATCGCTTCCAAGCTGTTGGTGGTATGGGCTTCTTAATGCGTGAACTGCGCGATGCCGGTTTGATGCATGACGATGTAACGACAGTGATGGGTAAAGGCCTTGACGCTTACACCAAAGAGCCTTTCCTTGAGAATGGTAAAGTGGTTTGGAAAGATTCCCCAACCGAGAGCTTGGACGACAATGTATTGCGTCCAGCGTCGAACCCGTTTACAGCTACAGGCGGTTTGAAGCTGCTTGCTGGTAACTTAGGGCGTTCGGTCAGCAAGATCTCGGCGGTTAAGCCCGACAATCGCTATGTTAAATCTCCAGCGATTGTATTTCACACACAAGAGGCCATGTTGGACAGGTTTAAGGCTGGCGAGCTGGAAAAAGACTTTATCGCTGTGTTGCGTTTTCAGGGCCCACAAGCTAACGGTATGCCAGAGCTGCACAAGCTAACGCCGCCATTGGGTGTGCTGCAAGATCGCGGCTTCAAAGTGGCGTTGGTGACCGATGGTCGTATGTCGGGTGCCTCGGGTAAAGTGCCTTCTGCTATTCACTTGACACCAGAAGCGTTGGATCAAGGCCCGATTGGTCTCGTTCAAGACGGCGATATAATTGAGCTGGATACCGAAAAGGGTATTCTGGTGCTGCACGTCGAAGAAGCTGAATTGGCCAAGCGCGAGTATGCTGTCCAAGATATGAGTGCCAGTCATGTCGGCATGGGGCGCGAGCTCTTTGCTCCTTTGCGTGCAGCGGTAGGTCTTGCTGAAAATGGCGCGAGTATTTTTGATTTTGATGGCCTCGACAGTCAGTAATCAGCGGTAATTTTTTGTGAGAGGCCCGCTTGCGGGCTTTTTTGATGCAGTTATTAAGAGATCGATTCATGTCAAATGTGTTTGATTTTGTTATTTTTGGTGGCGCCGGCGATTTAGCTTTGCGCAAGTTGATTCCTGCTTGGTACCGTGCTTATCGCGAAGGTGCTATGCCGGCTGGCTCGCGTATTCTTCCCACTACTCGTTCGGTGGAAGCGGCTGCGGGCTACATGGCCAAAGCTCAGGCCAAAGTTGAGGAGTTCCTTGGCGATGAGTTTGAACTTGAGTCTTGGAAGGCCTTTGCCAATAATATTGTGCCTGTAGCAGTCGATATCAGCACCTTAGATCAACGCTGGGATGATTTTGCTGAGCTGTTGAATAATAGTGCGGCGACATCAAGGGTGTTCTATTTGTCGACCCCGCCTGCAGTTTATGGGGAATGTTGCAAACATCTCGACGCCAAAGGACTGAATACTGCGACATCGCGTGTGGTTCTAGAAAAACCCATTGGTTACGATGGTAAGTCGGCCGATGCGATTAATGAGCAGGTGGCTGAATTCTTCCCAGAAGCTAATATTTACCGCATCGATCACTACATGGGCAAGGAAACGGTTCAAAATTTGATGGCACTGCGTTTTTCTAACGGGTTGTTTGAAAACCTGTGGGATGCAAAGTCAATCGATCACGTACAAATCAGTGTATCTGAACGTGTTGGCTTGGAAGGACGTGTCAGTTTCTATGATGGCGCCGGCGCCATGCGCGATATGATTCAAAATCATCTTTTGCAGCTGTTGTGTTTGGTGGCGATGGAAGCCCCCCATAAATTGAGCGCAAACAGTATTCGTGCGGAAAAAATCAAAGTGTTGGAAGCGCTGCGGCCACTGCTGGGTGCCGATGTTGGTAAAAATGTTGTCCGCGGCCAGTATGTGTCGGGCGAGATGGGCGGTGAGCAAGTTCCTGGTTATCAGGACGAGTTGGGCGATGAAAGCACCACTGAGACTTTTGTAGCTGTTCGCGCTCATATCGACAACTGGCGTTGGTCTAAGGTGCCATTTTACCTGCGGACCGGCAAGCGCTTGAATGAGCGATGTGCTGAAATTGTTATCCAGTATAAAGACGTTTCGCACAGTGTTTACGATGAAGAGGCGACCGGTAAAATGCTGCCGAATCGCCTGATTATTCGTGTGCAGCCAGAAGAAAGTATCCAGATGACCATGATGACCAACAACTTGGAATCGGTAGAAACCAAGTTGGAGCCAGTAACACTGGATTTGAACTTTAGCGAACAATACCAAGATTTCAAAAGCGACGCTTATAAGCGCTTGATGATGGATGCCGCTGCAGGTGATGCCAGCCTTTATATTCACCGCGATGAAGTCGACAACGCGTGGGCATGGGTCGATCCAATCATTGAACAATGGCAGATGCCTGATAGTGCACCAGAGCCATACGCTGCGGGTAGCTGGGGGCCGGAGACAGCTAATAAATTGTTATCCGACGACAATCGGATATGGTTCAACGCTGGTCAGAACTCAAAGAGAGCTTAAGCTTTATGTCTAACATTACTTTTCGTGAATTTGAATCCAGAGCTGCTATGGTCGAAGCTTTAACGGCCGACTGTCATCACGCGTTGCAAGCGGGTGTGGCTGAAAAAGGCCGCGCCAGCTTCTTGGTCTCCGGTGGCAGTTCTCCGGCCCCGGCCTATGAGAACCTGTCCAATAGTGACCTACCCTGGAATAAAATTGATGTGGCGCTGGTTGATGAGCGCTGGGTTGATATTGACCATGCGGGCAGTAACGAAGCGTTTGTGAATCGTACTCTGCTGCAAAACAACGCTGTAGGTGCCAAACTGATCGGTATGAAGAATGGCTCGGCGAGTGCTCTAGAAGGTTTGGCGGCTTGCGAAGCAGATTTTACGACTCTGACTCAGCCTTTTGATGTCACCATCTTAGGTATGGGGCCAGACGGTCACACCGCATCTTTTTTCCCGCATTCCGACGGCCTTGAAAAAGCACTAGACGAGAGTGCAAGTGAACTTTGCGCTGCCATTATGGCGACCAAGAGTGCCGTTACCGGTGACAATCTAGAACGTATGACGTTGTCATTGGCGGGACTGCTGAAATCTAAAGAGGTGAAGCTGCTCATTAGTGGTGAAGAGAAGTTGGCGGTGCTGCGTCAAGCTGAGCAGGTCGGTGATGTCGCCGACATGCCGCTGCGAGCAGTACTGCGTCAAACAACAGTGCCGGTCACCATTTATTGGGCACCCTAAAAGCTTGTTCGGGCTTTCTAAGCAAGCTCTGTTCAAAATAGGTTATAATTGCTGATTAATTCGCTCGTCGACTTCATTTACTTGGGGCTGCGAGCGCTTCTTTATCAGCGTTTAAATACACTATCTACTAAGAAAGGACATAACACGTGGGTCTTACCATCGATCAAATTGTTAAAGCCGCGCCGGTTGTACCGGTTATTGTTATCGACGATATCGCCGATGCTGTGCCACTGGCGACAGCGCTATATAACGGCGGTTTGAAAGTTTTAGAAATCACTTTGCGCACCGAGTGTGCTCTGGCCGCTATCAGCGCTATGTGTGAGGCGCTACCGGACGCTATTGTGGGTGCTGGCACTATTATTAAACCCGCCGATATTGATGCAGCGGTTGCCGCCGGTGCTACCTTTTTGGTAAGCCCTGGTACTAGCCCAGAGCTGATTGAAGCCTTGAAGAAGAGCCCTGTGCCGGTGTTACCCGGTGTCTCCACGCCAAGTGAAGCTATGAAGCTTTACGCAGAAGGTTTCACGCATCTGAAATTCTTCCCTGCCGAAGCGGCTGGTGGTGTTTCTATGCTGAAATCTATCGGTGGCCCGCTGCCGCAGATTACCTTTTGCCCAACGGGTGGTATCAATCTTGCCAAAGCGCCAGACTACTTGAAACTCAACAGTGTTCATTGTGTCGGTGGTTCTTGGATGTGCCCTGGGGATCTGGTTAAAGCCAAAGATTGGGCTGAAATCGAGAAGCGTGCGCGCGAAGCAGCATCACTGTCTAGCTAAAGAATTGCGTTAAATTCTTATTGCTGTGAGCCTTGAGCTTGCAGAATATATCCTCATTTATACAACTATTTTGGCGGTGTATTGCCGCCCAAGAAAAAAT
Source organism: uncultured Cellvibrionales bacterium (assembly GCA_913050115.1). Lineage (GTDB taxonomy): Bacteria > Pseudomonadota > Gammaproteobacteria > Pseudomonadales > Cellvibrionaceae > UBA1124. Next base: position 1,897 of record CAJWZU010000045.1, on the reverse strand, counting down.
TTGGAGTCACACGAATGACGATTAAAGTTGCAATTAACGGTTATGGCCGCATCGGCCGCAATGTTCTTCGCGCACTGTACGAGTCTGGCTACCGCGACCGTATTCAAGTTGTTGCCATTAATGATCTGGGCGATGCAAAACTGAACGCACACTTGACTCGCCACGACACTGTACACGGTCACTTTCCGTTCTCCGTAGAGGTTGACGGTAGCAAGATGATTGTTGATGGCGATGTTATCTCCATGACTTCCGAGCGCAATCCAGCAGATCTGCCTTGGGGCGATCTGGATGTCGATGTCGTTTATGAGTGTACCGGTTTCTTCACTAGCCGCGACAAGGCCATGGGCCATGTCGAAGCAGGTGCCAAGAAGGTTATTATCTCAGCGCCAGGCGCTGATGTTGATGCCACCATTGTTTACGGTGTAAACACAGAAGAGTTGAATGCGGACTCGCAAATTATCTCCAATGCCTCTTGCACTACTAACTGCTTGGCGCCAATCGCTAAAATATTGAACGACAACTTGGGTATTGAACAGGGCTCTATGACCACTGTGCACGCCTACACTAACGATCAGAACCTGAGTGATGTTTACCACACAGACTTCTACCGTGCTCGCTCGGCCACTCAGTCTATGATTCCGACCGCCACAGGCGCTGCTCGCGCTCTGAAGCTGGTTCTTCCTGAGCTCGACGGTAAGATCGACGGCATGTCTCTGCGTGTTCCGACCATTAACGTATCGGTTGTTGATTTGAATGTTTTGGTTAGCCGCGACACGACTATTGAAGAAGTGAATGCGCTGATGAAAGAAGCATCAGAAAAGCAGATGCCAGGCGTGTTGGCCTACAATACCGAGCCATTGGTTTCTATCGATTTTAACCATAACCCAGCGTCGTCTAACTTTGACGCTACCCAAACTAAAGTTATGGGTCGCTGGGTGAAGATCATGTCTTGGTATGACAACGAGTGGGGTTTCTCTAACCGTATGTTGGATAACACTCTCGCGCTGATGGCTGTTGCTAAGTAATTATTAGCTAGGTAAGTATTACCTGAGTTGTTAGCGAAAGAATTTAAGAGATATAGAAATATGTTGAGACGCACAAAGATTGTAGCCACCTTAGGTCCCGCTTCAGATCAGGAAGACGTTCTGGAACAGTTGCTTTTGGCCGGCGTAAATGTTGTTCGCTTGAACTTTTCCCACGGTGCCCCAGAAGATCATAAGGGCCGCGCTGAGATGGTTCGAAAGCTAGCGGCTAAGCACGGTCTTTACGTTGCTGTTTTGGGCGATTTGCAGGGTCCGAAGATTCGTATTTCACGTTTTGCCAAAGGCAAGATTCATTTGTCTGTAGGCGATAAGTTTATACTTGACGCTTCGCTGGGCCGTGATGAAGGTACTCAACAGCAAGTTGGTATCGATTACAAAGAACTGCCCGAAGACTGTAATGTTGGCGATAATCTGCTGCTCGATGATGGCCGCGTTGTGCTGAACGTTGAGGCTATCAATGGTACCCGTATTGATTGCGTCACTACTGTTGCCGGTCCACTGTCTAACAACAAGGGTATTAACCGCCAAGGCGGTGGTCTGTCTGCGCCAGCGTTGACCGACAAAGATCTGGCTGATATTCGCTTGGCGGCGGATATTGATGTTGACTATTTAGCCGTGTCGTTTCCGCGCTGCGCGGCCGATATGAATCAGGCTCGCGAGCTTTTGTTGGAAGCTGGCGGCAACGCTGGTCTTGTTGCCAAAGTTGAGCGCGCTGAAGCTGTTGCCGATCCAGAAGTGCTAGACGACATTATCCGCGCCTCCGACGTGGTAATGGTTGCTCGTGGTGATCTGGGTGTTGAGATTGGTGATGCCGCTCTTGTGGGCGTGCAGAAACACATGATCAAACGTGCTCG